>CACYYO010000001.1 GCA_902778645.1 uncultured Rhodospirillales bacterium
TCCCTTTCCGAACTCGGCCGTTAAACCCAGTTTCATCAATGGTACTTTGTCTTAAGACACGGGAGAGTAGATCAATGCCGGATCTTTTAATCACATATATACCTCCCTTATTCCAAATCTTTATAAAGCCTCGCTCCCTTCAAGCGGGGCTTTTGCTTTTGCGATTTTAGGCTACGCGTCATGAATACATAATCTTGTTTTTATGCTTGATTTTTATCTCCTTTGATTTATCATACCTCTCGTAAGCAGGTGTTCTGCTTATGGGGTCTCGAAAACTCCCTATATGGAAAATATACTCCTTCTATTGAAGAGGGAGGCTGTGGAATATATTGAATACACAGGACTGTCATATAGCAGTTTTCGAACTCCCTCACCCCTAAAAGGGTGAGTTTTTTGTTGAAAAAATGAAGGTCCCTTGGTCTTATCCTAAAGTGTTCGGAGGGATGACAATTACAGAAATGAAAAAAAGGAGTTCAAATAATGAGTGGTAAACAAATCAGAAGAGATATCGGTCGTCAATTCGGTGCTTTACGAAGATATAAAAAGTTATCTTTGCAAAAAGTCTCTGAGGCAACTAAAATCCATGTTAACACAATAGATGAAATTGAAATGGGTATTATCCGCCCCTGGGCGTGTTATACAAAACTCCGTCATTATTATAACTGTGATATTAAACTCGTTGAAAAAGAATAATAAAAAACCGTCTCTTTTGAGACGGTTTTTCTTTTAGACATGGACAATTCCTCGGCAGAAGGCATATAAGGCGCATAGCGCAATGATAATAAATATACCGGCCAACCAACGTTCGCCACAGGTAAAGGCAGCCTCATTCGGCTCTCTTTCTTTGCGGGCGCGGATATAGACAGGAATACCCAGAGCGATAATAATCACCGCCAGCAGCAAATATTTAAGACCGGCAGCGTAAATCAGCCACAGGGCATAGAATGCGCCTAAGATTGCGGTGATGAGTGCTGTGGAACGATGAATAATCGGTGATGAAAATTCGCCATCTTCGCATAGTTTCCAAAGGTAGGCGCAAGACATGAAATAAGCGGGCAAAACCATAACGCCGGTAATACTCAGCATTGTATTCCATGCATTGTTTGCAAAGAAGGCCAAAAGCAAAAATAATTGCATAGCGCCGGAAGTTACCCATAAAGAAACCGAAGGTGATCCTTTGTCATTTTCAATCGCGAAGCATTTGGGAAATGTGCCATCAATGGCGGCTGCTTGTGGCATTTCAGCGGTAATCATGGTCCAGGCTAACCAGCTCGTCAGCACGGATACCAATAAACCGATGTTCATAATCCAAGCGCCGCTTTTGCCCATAACATGCTCTAAAATACCGGCCGTCGAAGGGTTTGGAACATTAGCAATAACGCCCTGAGACATATAGCCATATGGCAATAAAGATAAGAGAATATAAATCAGGAGGCAGCCGGCAAAACCCAATAGTGTTGCTGTTCCGACTTCTGATTGGCTACGCGCTCGTTTAGACATCATGACTGCGCCCTCAATTCCGATAAATGCCCATAAGGTGACGAGCATGGTGCTTTTGATTTGAGTTGAAAGACTGCCAAGTTTAAGTTTACTTTGCATCGCTTCCCCCCAGAAATCAAAGTCAAAAGTCCGAAATTTGAAAACAAACAGCATCACAAGGATAAATAAAACCAAAGGAACAATTTTAACAATAGTGCCTATGGTGTTGATATAGCTTGCTTGTTTGATTCCACGCAGGACAAGCCAGTTGAAGCCCCAAATCAGGATTGATCCGCCTATAATTGCCGGAAGCGTGTTACCACCGGCAAAATGTGGTGGGAAGAAATAATTGAGGGCGTCCATAGTGATAATGGCGTAGCCGACATTTCCACAAACCTGACACAGCCAATATGACCAACCGATTGTGAATCCTGTATAAGCTCCAAAACCGGCGCGACTATAGGTATAGATACCGGTTGTCATATCGGGTTTGATTTGTGATAAAATGCTAAAAGTTCGGGCAATAAAATAGATACCAATGCCGGTGATAATCCACGCTAACAAAACAGCTCCGGCAGAAGCTCCCTGAGCCATATTTTGCGGCAGGCTGTATATACCGCCGCCAATCATGGAACTGATAACAATCGCTGCCAGAGCAAAGATTCCCAGTCCTGATGTTGAGGATTTTGTTTCTGTGGGCATTTCTTGTTTTCGAATATGAATTTTATGATGATATGCCATGGTTTATTCCTTATTTTGTCGGGGTGAATTTGACCGGTTCGGCATATTCAAAGTTCAAAAATCCGAGAGCGGTTAAGCTGTAACCAAACTCTTGTTCGATGTTTACAAAATTATGCCACATTTGGAAATCGGAGTGTTTTTCAACACCACGCAATTCTAATTCATGGTTTAGAGATTTGTTGAGCCACATGCGAGCATGACCTTCGGCAATTTCATCATCAATGTGGGTATCGAAAAACTCGACATATTCAGCAGCCCAGCCGCCAATCAGTTCGCCGTGTTTGTCTTTACCCCAACAAATGCCGACGCCGGTGGCTATGGCTTTATGTTCGTCATGTTTGGCACCATGTCCTGCCATAATGACTTCCAAGACAGCACCATGCTTAAACTGTTTAACAATGTCATCCGTTAGAGGGACGATGTTGCCGTGAATTTCCTTAGGCAAAACGGAGGTATAAGGAACGACATTAAAATTCTCAATCTTTGCTTGCATGAGTGCAGAATCGTAACAGAAAGTTTCGAATGGTTGAGGGGGAATACCATCGTTTGCTTGTCCGGCACCACCGGTGATAAATGCCATAGTTGGGTAACGTACGCCTGTTGTCATGATTTTTCTCCTTATTGTTGAAATTAAAATGAGTCGGCAATAAGGTAATTCTGATTTAAGGCTTTTCAATAAAGAGAATAAAAAAATCCCGTTGGCTATTAGTGCCAACAGGATTTATTGTTACTTGAACGCCTGACTGAGAATGTAAAGGTTGAGAAGGGATATCTCTTCCTTATTTAAGGCTCTGTTTAAGGCATTGTTCAGCAAATAATCCGCGATATTCTCGGATTTTGTGTCAATCCACTCACTCTTAAGCAGAAGGTCCATCATTGTAGTGAGCTTTTCCTGAATGTAGGGAGCCAGATTATGCTCCTTTAAGTTATTACAGGACAGAGCTAAAATCACCGTGCTTGCATTTGAAAAATGGCGACCATCAAAAATGAAGTCGATGATTTCACTACTCAAGAAACCATAGCGGAAACTTGTAGCAATAAAGCGGTAGGTGATCTCTTTCAGCTCGGTAAAATCAGCAATTCCGCCCTTTAGCAGATATTTGCTGATAAGTGTCACTTGCTTATCCCATATCTCACGTACTTCCGTGAGGGTGAGCGCATTTTGCCATTTTGAGAGATCTTCGTATCCATTCTTGTTGCAGTATGCAATGGCGCTTTCAATCTCGGCGATGTCTTTCGTATGAGAGGACGGAATTGCATAGGGCTTTTTCTTGGTATCAATCATGTCCCATGAGTAAATTTGCATGAGGGCATAGATGATAAGCATAGATGCCTCCTCTTTGTATAGAGGACGCTTAAGGGCAAGATGGAAGATGTGCATGGCAATGTCTTCAGCACTTTCTGCTATAATTTGCTCTTTTTGAGCTAATATCATGAGCATGGTGTTGAGTTTCATGCGGCAGTAGCTGCTGATTGGGTACAGCACATCATTGTACTTTGCCAGCAAAACGCCTGTTTCTGCGGAAAAGAAATCTCCGGCAAAGAGGTAGGTCAGCATATTTCCGGTGAACAGGCCTGCTTTTTCAGCCAATTCATCTATGAAATGGTAACTGATGCGCTTGAACTCTTTTTCATAGTTTTCCGGTTTCCTTTCATAAAAAAGAGGAACAATTAGATTTATTTGTCGCTCGTACACATCTCTTTCGGCAAGAGGGGATACTTGAAGTGCTTGCCTGAGCATTGATGTTTCCGGCAACTTGCTGCGTTCGCAAACGATGAGAGCTTCAAGAATTTCTTCATAAAGGTCAACTTCGTGTTCTTGTTCTGTCATTTTTTGCTTTGCCCAAGCGATAACTTCTTCGCTATTCTCACCGGCCATGAGGCGGGCATAAAACTTTTTGCGTGCGTACGGATAGAGCTTCTTACTGATCGCGCACTCCTCTTTTGTCAGGGGTCTTGTTTTTTTGATTTTTTCTTTTTTCATAATTATATTTTTAATTAATAATTCTGTTTAACTCGCCTAAGATAGCCGAAAAACGATTTTTTGTCAAACAAAAAATCCCTTCCTTGAGGGAAGGGATTTAACAAATTAATCAGTATGGTTAGAAATTATAGACAGCGCCTAAGCCAAAGAGGTGAATATTGCCTTTGTATTTTGCATATAATCCACCGCGTTCAGCATCGTTGCCTGTTCCGAGTAAATTAACCGTACTGTTTTCGGCATGAATAAATGAATAACCGGCATTGATGGTCAGCTTGTCATTGTATTTGTATTCAAAACCTGTCGAGAACCAATATCTGTCAGAGTCCGGAATACGCGGGGTACGATTAAAGTCGCTGACCGGGGTTTGGTCAAAGGCAAGACCAAAACGCAATTTCCATTGTTCATTGACTTGGTAGTTAGCACCGATAGAATAGAACCATGCATTTTGCCAATTTTCGTTGGTAACGCTCAGAGGCTTTTCCGGTTTCAGGTGACCTTTAATGGTTAAGTCATCAAAGGTTGACCAGTAGGTTTTTTGGGCCTCAGCCATGACCGACCATTTGGAATTGATATCGTGATAAACACCCATCGTCCATAAAGCCGGCGTGGTTAATTTGGCCGTAATGTCTTGGTTAATGGCTTTCATCATTGTCATGACGCTGGTGTTGGTGGCAAATGAGATTTTGCCATCAAGTTTTTGATTGATTTTACTGCGGTATGCCATACCGAATCTGGTATCAGCCGAATATTCGTACAAACCACCGATGATGTAACCTAAATCAGCTGCCGTTCCATGCATGGTTGAGTTTGATGTCAGCATATTGAGAGGGGCTTGAGGACTCAAATATTGTCCTCCATGAAATACGCCATTTTTTAAGGTTGCGTCGGCATATTGAGCAACAAGACCGGCACCGATTGTTAAATCGCAAGTCAGACGGTGTGCGTACATTGCGGTTAAGTTATAAATAGACAATTCGGAAAGAGTACCGTGATTTGCACCTGCCCACAAAGGTGAGTAGTCTGTTACTAAGCCGAATGGGGCACTTAAAGAGATACCTATAGAATTTCGGGAATCAAGAGCCTTGGCTGCAGCAACTGAGGGAAGGATGATTTTATTAACCGGGTGGTTCATCTTAGGATTGTAGGCATAAGGCTGACCTGTCAGAGGTCTTGTGCTTAATGCGCCTTCTCCTTTGACGTGTCCGACAATGGCGGTCGCATTAAAAGAAACTTGATCTTGCTGGCGGATAATTGCAGCAGGGTTATAAAATGCATAAGAAGCATCTTCAGCACCGGCAGTGGCGCCGGCAAAAGCATTTCCCATACCGGCAATTGACTGTTCACGCAGTAAGAAACCGGCAGCGTTAGCATGAGAGGCGATTAATATTGTCCCTAATGCCGTTAAAGTGATAAGTTTTTTCATATTTAATAGTCTTTTGTAGTTAATCCAAAAACATTCCATTTATAAAAGAATTCTTCTCAAAAATCAATAAACAATGCAAGACGTTGCATAGATGTATTTTTTTATTGTAAAAACAAAAGGATAATGTGCTTTTTAACTTCTCTCTTTTTAGGGGCTTTACAAAAGGCTTTCTTTTGATTTAAAGTAGGTGCAAGTTTAACTCTCGGGAGACTATATTTGCAAAATTTCGTTCGTTTTTGCCTGCGTTGTATTTTCAGGCTGTTTAAAGTTCGTTTTCGTCTTCAATTTAAGGAAAGTAAAATACCGGGGCGAGGTGTGTATGTTTCTAACCATGTTTCTTATTTGGATCCGATCCTCTTGTTTGCCTTTTTGCCCGGTAATCCGATTTTTGCGCTGAATGGTCATTTGTACCGCAGTCGTCTCATCCGGTTGTTGATGAAAACGGCTGATATTATGTATTTTAATCCGATTGAACCGGGGGATATTAAAACTTTAATTAATAAGGTGAGCGAAGGTCGGTTGTGTGTTATTTTTGCTGAAGGAAGAATTACGGAAAACGGCAGCTTGATGAAAATATACGAAGCACCGGGGTTGGTCGCCGATAAATCCAAGTCGCCGTTAATTCCAATTTGGATTACCGGTCCGCAATATGGTTATTTTTCTAAAACCAAGGGGAAGTTACCGCATCGTCCGTTGCCGAAGGTTTTGATTACGGTCGGTAAGCCGCGTAGTTTTAAGTTAAAAGATGAATTAAGACGTCAGCGTGATCACATCAGTAATGAAGTTTATCAAATTCTTCGAGAAATGTGTTTTGAGGTTAATTATAATCCGAATATTTCTTTGTTTGCGCAATTGATGAAAACAGCCAAGGTTCATTCAAAGAAGCATGTGATTATGCGTCCGGCATTTGTTGAGGATATACAACGTGTACCGAACTCTTATAAAGATATCATTATCAAATCTTTTGTTTTAGGTAAATATTTTAAGAAAAGGACTCGTCGTGGAGAGCACGTTGCTTTGATGTTACCGAATTCTGTTGCTGCAGTTTGTACATTTTTCGGGCTGTCGGCTTATGAGAGGATTCCGGTTATGCTTAACTTCTCTGTCGGGGCTAAGAATATTGCTTCTATGTGTAATACAGCACAAGTTAAGATGATTATTACGTCGCTGACTTTTATTAAAACAGCTAAGTTAGAGGCGGCTGTTGAGGTATTGAAGGCGGCAGGCTATAATGTTGTTTATTTGGAGTCTTTGCGTAAACATGTTGGTCTTATTACTAAAATAAATGCCTTTTTACGTTATAAGATCAAGCGTGTTCCACACCGTTCGGGTGGAAATAAAAAAGCATGTATTTTATTTACGTCAGGTTCAGAAGGAGCCCCAAAAGCAGTTGTTTTGAGCCATGCTAATATCATGTCTAACATTAAGCAAATTGCTTCTATTGAGACAATTAATATTACCGATACAGTGTTTAATGCTTTACCGATGTTTCATAGTTTTGGATTGACAGTCGGGACACTCTTTCCGATTTTAGAGGGGGCAAAGCTGTTTTTATATCCTTCTCCTCTTCATTATCGTGTCGTTGCCGAGATTGTTTATGAAATCGGTGCGACAGTTATGTTTGGAACAGATACTTTCTTTCGCGGTTATGCAAAGATTGCGCATCCGTTTGATTTCCACAACGTTCGGTTTATGTTTGGCGGAGCGGAAGCCATTAAACCGGATACAAGAGATATTTGGATGGAACGTTTGGGTATACGTGTTTTGGAAGGGTATGGTGCAACAGAGTGTTCTCCGGTTATTACCGCGAATAACCTTATTTTTAATCGCTTTGGTTCTATCGGAAAATTGTTACCTGCCATACAGTACAAGATTGAACCGGTTGATGGTATTGCAAAAGGCGGTGAATTAGTTATTAAAGGTCCGAATATCATGCTCGGCTATATTATGCCTGATAATCCCGGTGTGCTTGTTCCTTTAGAAGATGGGTGGTATCATACCGGTGATGTGGTAGAAATTGATGAAATCGGATTCTTGTACATTAAAGACCGTATTAAACGTTTTGCAAAAATCGGCGGAGAAATGGTTTCTCTTAATGCGGTTGATGAAATGGTTCACAAGGCTTATGAATGGATGGGACCGAGTTTTGAGTATGGCGTTGTTGCAATTCCTCATGAAAGCAAAGGTGAACAAATTGTTTTGGTTACCAATAACAGAAGTGTTCAGCAAGATGCTTTGCAAAATTATATTAAAAATAACGGGATGTCAGAGTTATTTTTGCCTCGCATTATTTTGTATAAAGACCACTTACCTGTTTTCGCAACCGGCAAGGCAGACAATGTTACATTGAAAAAAGAAGTTTTGGAAGAACTAAATAAGAAACAAGCTGCATAGTAAAAAATCCCTCTGAGAAGAGGGATTTTTGCTATCGGTGTTTGCGGTTTAATTCTTTTTGAACGTATCGTCCTTGATAGAGATTTATACCAAGGGAGTTGCCTATTTCAATAGCTTTAGGGTCGTCGACACGACAGAGAATCATCTTAGCTCGTTCAGCTTTATTAACATAATCACGAAAATGGCTGTCTTCATTGATAATATCTAAAAAAGACGGGTGCCAAATAATTTTCATTAAATCTGAATTGAGATTCGCTCGGTTAATGTATTGCAATTTGTCAACCGTGATGCCGTCGATGCAAATTTTGTAACCACGATATTGAGCAAAGGCCTTTGCGAGGAGGTAAGCTTTTACATCGTTAAAAATATCAACAAGCTGCAGTTCTAAGATAATACTTGAGCGTAATGGCGGCGGAATACTTTCATCAAAGGCCAGAAATTCATCAGACAGAATGGTTGATACATTTAGGTTTAGACTGAAATTACTTACAAGAGAGCCGTCATCATGTTGACTGACGTGTGCCAAAACCCGCTTGTCTAAAGTTTCTGTCAGGTGTAAAAACAGCCAAGGATCAGATGTTAAATCAATCTCAGGCATTAATGTGTCGCGTAAATCAGGAATAGAAACAAATACTTCTTCAAAAATCATTTGCGGGGCAGACTTTCCTATAATTGCGCAGACAGCCTGTCGTCGAATTAGGTTTGAGAAATCAACCTGTTGAAGGCTTTTTTGTACTTTATCAAGAATGAGCGGTGTCAGTTTGCGTAAAGGCTTTTTGTTTCCTCCCAGAACACTGACAAACTTTGTTGTTATATTTACTTTTGGTTCTGAGGGGGCTTGCGTTGTAAAAGGTGCCATATGTGTGATTTTATCACACAAATTAAGTAATGATGCAGGGGTTTCATATAATTTAAAAAACGGGGTTTCCAAAATGTTACTTTTTTGAGCTAAAGACATTTCCTCGTCAAAGGTAAAAGATAAGCGAATTAAAAGCGCTTGTAATTCATCATCCTTTTGTGCAGGAAAGGCTACTAAGACACTACTGTTGGCAAGTTCAAATATTTTGCCGCCGATTTGTTGCGCAAAATCTCGTAAAAAGGAGGTCGCAGCATTATTAAGTATGGAGATGCTTTTGCTGTTTTTGAAAGCCGTCGTATCAATGAGCATTGCTTTAAGCGGTGTTTGAGCATCTATAGACTGTTGCAAATATTCGACAGGACCAAGTTCCTTGAAGGAAGGCGGAAGAGTTTCTTCTATTGTTTCTTCCGGATGGGTCTCAATTTTTTCTTGAGGTAAAGGCGTATTTTTTTTTGATTTAAAGAAAAACATGGTCACCTCACAGTAATTTTTCTAAAACTTGGTGTTGTGTACAAAACTGACGTTCACGACCAGATAATAATCTCTTGCGCTTGAGACAGTCCTTAGCGGTACATTTGTCAGCATCGGGGCATTGACGCCGTATCATCGCTACTTCTAAGTCGTCCATAAACGGACCTTGAAATGAGTTGATTCCGTGCCGGAGCCCCCAGGATAGGGCTTGAGTAGAATCGCACTTTGCTAAGATAACGTTATCTACACCCAGTTGATTAACAGTTGTTTTGACATCTTCGTTATCAGGGCCAAATTCAAGTAAAGGTTCCCAGAAAAGTTTAATCATATCAGGTTCAAATGTGGTGAGATTAAGCATTTTTAAGGCAGCCGTGTTGACACCGTCAAGTAAAATTTTATGTCCGCCTTTATGCAAAAGTTCCTTAACTTCAAAGTATAAAGGTAGATTGTTGAATACGTCAATCATCTGTACTTCGACAACAATTTTATGTCCTTGTTGTAAAAATTCTTTGGCAAATGTAACAAACTCGTGAGAGTAAACGGATTGCATATTTAAGTTTATACCAATCGATTCCGGCCATTGGCTTAAGTTTGCCGCAAAAAAAGCCTGAAGAACACGCTTGTCAAGATGCTGTAAAATATAAAAATATAACCAGTGGTTTTCCTGCAAATCAAGGTTGTCAAAAAGCATATTTAAATCTTTAACGGCTACGAAAAATTCTTGGAAATTTACGCCAAATTGGTTGGCTCCTTTTATTTTAACAATGCTTTGGCGTTTAACCAGTTCGGAGATATCTACTTGCTCCAATATTTCAAGAATTTGGTCAACTTCCCCTGCGTTCAGAGGTCGTTTTTCCGGCTCTGAAAGGGCTTGTTTTTGTGCGGTAGCTCCGTTTTCTAAAAGTTGTAATACGTAGTTGTAAAACAGTGCATAGGTCTCAGGAAAAACAAAGACGGTTGCAAAATCTTTACTGTTTTTTCCGTGCAATATGGGGTCGTTTGATATTCCTTCTTTGAGTTTATTGACTGCTTCATCGACGGCCGATTGTGAAAAATCTCTTCCTAAAATGGCAAAATCGCCATTGCTAAGCGGAAAAGAGACACCCGTTGACAAGCCGACAACCCCATCAAAAAATTTTTCGAGTATTTTTAAGAATTTCGGGTGGCGGTGTTTGGGTTTTAATTTTGAGGCGCTAATGTACAAAACAGCATAGCCGCTCGGATTTTTGCCAATCCTGTCCAGTGCGCTCAATAAATATTTTTCAGAAAGAACAAGTTGCTGTTTTGCCATCTATTTTAGTGTTTCCATGTCTGTATAATTTTCTTTGAGAAGAGTTTATCGCAAATATCTTACATATTTGCTAACAAAATTAAAATAAGTCAAAAAAAATCCTACCCTGATAGGGTAGGATTTTTGGGAGTGAAAAGGACTAGTCTTCCTCTGCCGGGGGTTCATCGTCGCCAAGCATTTCGCTGGTCAAATGACCGGCATCAGCGCGAATCTTCTTTTCAATTTCATCGGCAATATCTTGATGTTCTTTCAGGTAGGTTTTGGCATTTTCACGACCTTGACCGATTTTATCGCCTTTATAAGAGAACCAAGCGCCGGCTTTCTCAATAATACCGGATTTAACGCCTAAATCAATCAGCTCACCGGTTTTAGAAATACCTTCACCGTACATAATGTCGAAGTCAACAACTTTGAACGGTGGCGCAACTTTGTTTTTAACAATCTTAACGCGGGTTTGGCTGCCAATGACATCATCTTTGTCTTTAATGGCGCCGATGCGGCGAATATCGATACGAACGGAAGCATAAAACTTGAGGGCATTACCGCCGGTTGTAGTCTCCGGATTACCAAACATAACACCGATTTTCATACGAATTTGGTTGATGAAAATAATCAGTGTGTTGGAGCGGGCGACGGTAGCAGTCAGTTTGCGCAAAGCTTGAGACATCAGGCGAGCCTGTAACCCCATGTGGGAATCGCCCATTTCACCTTCTAATTCGGCCTTGGGAACAAGGGCAGCAACCGAATCGACAACCAACACGTCAATAGCGCCGGAGCGTACTAATGTATCGGCAATTTCAAGAGCTTGTTCGCCGGCATCAGGTTGAGAAATCAAAAGGTTTTCAATATCAACGCCGATCTTTTTGGCGTAAGAAGGGTCAAGGGCGTGTTCGGCATCGATGAATGCACAAGTTCCGCCTTTTTTCTGAGCTTGAGCAATCACACTCAGGGCAAGGGTCGTTTTACCTGAACTCTCAGGACCATAAATCTCAATAATACGGCCTTTGGGCATACCACCGATACCTAAGGCGATATCAATGCCTAGCGAACCGGTTGAGATTGCCTCAATATCAACGTTGGCGCTTTGTCCCATTCGCATAATCGAGCCTTTACCAAAGGAGCGCTCAATTTGCGATATGGCAGCATCAAGGGCTTTATCTTTTTCCATCTGATTCTCTCTTTCGAAGTTAGTTATTATTATGGCGTATTTTCTAACTTATTGCGGTAAATTACAATTTACCGAGCAAAGTTATCCAATGAATTTAATTTGTACTACTTTTGTTCTTTTTGCAAGAACTTTTTTCAGTGTTTTTCAAGAAAAATTTTAATGCCTTGAAAATAATGATTATTTTTTTTGTAAGTGGCGATTGTCCGGGCGTCCGTTGATGAGAATTTTTTTGAGTTGAACTTTATTCAGGGTGCGAAATTCATCAAGAGCGGCGGTGATAACGGCTCCTAAAATAACGACGGCCCAAGCCAAATACATCCAAACCAAAAGAATCGGCAACATCGCTAAAGCCCCATAGAGAATGCGATAGGTTGCACTTTTGAGAATGATGAATGTGAAAGTTTTCCTTAGGAAACTGAAAATAATGACAGAGACAAGAGCGCCGACACAGGCACTGGAAATGTTGACTTTTTTGTTCGGAACCAACACGTATACCAAAACCAGCATGAACATTGTCATTATGGATGGCATGAGGATTAAAATGGTCGGGTTGTCAACTAAACTTTCAGGCATGAGCTGTTGCAGGGTGTAGAAATAGCCACGCATGGAAAAGGCTGTTCCTAAAAGGAGCGGGCCGAGGGTGATGACTGTCCAGTACAATGTTAATTTTGTGGTAAAACGGCGTGGACGTGTGACCTTAAAAATGAAGTTTAGGCTGTTTTCTATGGTTGAGAGCATCAGAATCGAGGTTATTGCCAAACCGATAATACCGACAGTTGTGAATTCACCGGAGGCGATGGTCAGTTCTGTAAAATATTTGTTAAACTCAGCCTCTGCCGTCGGGGCAAAAGTTTGAGCCAAGAAGTTTTGTATCGGTTCTTTCAAATTTTCAAATACGGGAAAAAAGGAAAAAACAGAAATCATAATCACAAACATCGGTACTAATGCCAGCAGAGAGGTGTAACTCAGTGATGAAGCAACACGTAAAATCGTGTCATTTTGCGCACGTTTCGTCAGGAAAATCAAAAATTCATGAACTTTGGTCATAATTTGTCGTAAATGACTTATTACACGAGAATAAATTTTGGCAGCATTATACATACGCACCTCTTAAAAAAAATAGTTTACATCAGATATAAAATTTTATAAAAGTTCAATGTAATTTATTACTTACAATATTTTATTTAAGAATGCAAAGGAAAATATAATGACTTCTACTACTCCGTTAATGGCAGGCAAAAAAGGTTTAATTATGGGGTTGGCTAATGACCATTCAATTGCGTGGGGAATTGCGCAAGCTCTCAATTCTCAGGGTGCGCAGATTGCTTTCTCTTATCAAAATGAGGCGTTGGAAAAAAGGGTTCGTCCTTTAGCTGAGCAACTTGATTTTGAGCCGACATTGATTCAGTGTGATGTTTCTAATTCCGAGAGTGTTGAAAATTGTTTTAAAACATTGGGTGAAAAATGGGGTAAGATTGATTTTGTCGTTCATGCTATTGCTTTTTCCGATAAAAATGAGTTGAAGGGACGCACAATTGATACGACGTTGGCAAATTTTACCAATACGATGCATATCTCTTGTTATTCGTTTTTGGAGACTTGTCGCTGTGCTTCTCCTTATATGAGTGAGGGTGGGGCTTTGTTGACTTTGACTTATTTAGGGGGAGAAAGAACTTTGCCTAACTATAATATTATGGGTGTTGCAAAAGCAGCATTAGATGCAGCCGTTCGGTATGCCGCCGTTGATTTGGGGGCGCAAGGTGTGCGGGTTAATGCTATTTCTGCCGGACCGATTAAGACATTGGCAGCGTCCGGTGTCGGTGATTTCAGAAAAATTTTGCGTTGGAATGAACTGAATGCGCCTTTACAGCATAATGTCACACAAGAAGAAGTCGGTAATATGGCTTTAGCTTTGTTGTCGCCTTTAGGTTCGGCTGTGACCGGGGAAGTTGTGCATGTCGATGCCGGTTATAATGTCATCGGTATGGTTTCTTTGCATAATGCCCACGAATCCGGCACGGTTTTGCAAGAATTTTAGTCTTTATAGACAGCAAAAAACAGGAAGCATAAAGCTTCCTGTTTTTTGTTGTCTAATGGATTACTTGATCCTAAAAATCAATATCTGCTTCATAGGCTCTGATAATTGCGTTGTCGCCATCTTTATCGGTTTCACGGCTCAGCTCACAGATGAGCAATTTATCAGCATCTTGAATACTGTCGAAAATATTCGGCTCGATATCGTTTAATTCCAAAATGTCGTCTTCATTTCGGTACAGCAGAGCTGATTTTTCTTCTAAATTAAATTCAATGCGTGGTGTGCTGACAGGATCATTTTCTCTTTCATACAGCAAGAGCATAACTTCATCTTCATCATTAACCAGAAAATCAAAGGTATCGAAATTTTCTTCCATGGGTTTATTCCTCAAAAGATTAATTTGAGATGAGTGTAGCGAAGTTTGTTTAATTATCCGTTAAAATGAAACCGTACACTTATCGGCGTCAAGGTTGATCTTTTGACCGATGGGGAGAATATGCCGTTCTTTGATATGTCCGTAAGCAAAATTTTTGATGACGGGAATCTTGAGGTCTGCACAAAAATAATTAATATTATCGTCAATTGTGCCGTCGCATTCATCAACAATTCGGATATCAGAAAATTGTCCGAAAATAATACCTCTGATTTTATCAAAGCCTTTTTGCATTTTAAGTTGTTGGAGCATAATATCTAATTGGTAACTTTTGATGCCGATATCTTCCAAGAGTAAAATTTTGTTTTTCAGATCCGGAAAATAAGGTGTGCCGCACAGACTGTTGAGCGCGTAAATATTTCCACCGATGAGAATTCCGCTTGTTTGCCCGCTAATGACGCAATTACCGCTTTGATAAAATTGTTTCTGTCCGGTAAAAATTCTTTTTAAGTCATTGTCTTGCATAGGGGCAATCGGGCCATTACGGAAATCATAAAGGAGGAGGAAGCCGCTGTAAGAAACATTTTTGCTCCGGCTGTAAATACCGTTTTGCAAGGCAGTTGAGTCGCTCAAACCGAAAATCGGTTTCGGGTTATTTTTTATTAATTCATAATCCAAATAAGGTAAAACTCTTAAGCTCCCGGCGCCGCCGCGCGTGCAAAACAGTGCTTTAATTTTTTTATCACGAAAAAAATTTATGATGTCTTCCGCGCGTTGCTGATCTGTTCCTCCCATGTAACGGTACTGATTATGAACGTGTTTCCCGAGAATTGGGGTTAATCCGCACTGACGCAGGTATGCAAGCGCTGGTGAGATGTCATTGTCTTCTAAGCATGATGAGGGAGAAATAATTCCGACTTTATCGCCTTTTGAGAGTTTAAACATGGATTATAGTCCTTTTAGGATTTCTCGGCAAAAATCAGGAAGGGTATTGTCTCTGGCGCCCATGATGATAATGCGGTCACCGGGTTGGGCGTGTTTGCAGATAAAGTCTTTGATTTCTGCGCGTGTCGGAAAGAAAAACGCCTGTTTTCCCTGTTCTTTAGCTTGATTAACAAAATCTGCCGAAGAAATGTCTTTGGTTACTGTTCCGCCGGCAAAATAAATTTCCGGCATTAGCAAGATATCAGTGTTATCCATGGTTTGGCAAAACGAATCAATGATTTCTTTTCCCATAAAGCGCATCGGAGAAAAGCCGTGCGGTTGAAACATAACCAATAATCGTCCGGGGTAATTTTTGAGTGCTTGCATAGAAGCTGAGATTTTGTCAGGATTATGAGCAAAATCATCTATTACGGTTACACCGTTTTGGCGTCCGATAACTTCCAATCGTCGGTGAGTACCCATGAAATTTTGTAATACGGTTGCGGCTTCCTCTTTATCAATTCCAAGCAAAGAACAAGCGGCGATGGCTGCCAACGCATTGGCAACGTTGAAAGCGCCGATTAGTTTCAGGGTGAAAGTTTTATCCCCTAATTTATAACTTATGCCATCAGGAAGATTGGTTAAGTCTGATGCATAAAAATCAGCCTGAGTGTCTTTGAGTGAAAAAGTAACTTTTTGGCATGGTGCGGTTATGCTCTTACAGGCTTCACAGTCGAGATTAACCACGACACCATGAGATGTGCGATGCGCAAAATTTTGAAATAATTCTTGTAATTCTGCGAGTGATTTATGGTCTAAGCCAATGTTGTTAATGACAGAAATATACGGGTGATAGCTCTCAATAGACCCGTTACTTTCATCGGCTTCAATGACGCAAATATCCCCTTTGTTATAAATATAGTTAGGGATTCCTTTTTGTTTATCATAGTTGAGCAGTAAGCCACCATTAATGACACAAGGCTTTTTTTGAAGTTGATCTAAAATATAACCGATCATGGCGGTGGTTGTGGTTTTACCACTTGTTCCGCCGACGGCAATACCTTTTTTGTAACTATGGAAAAGTTCTGCCAAAAGGTCAAAACGTTGCTTGATCGGAATATTATGTTCATGGGCGGCCTTAACATCAGGGATTGTGTCTTCAACGGCGGTTGAGGTATATAAACAGGTGACGTCAGAGTTAATTGCCGAGCCGTCTTGTGGAAAAATTTTAATTCCTAAGCTTTGCAGAGCCTCTTTTTGAAAGATGTCATGTCCTTGATCAAAACTACGGTCACTGCCGCGAACCTCATATCCTGAGAGTTTCATGATTTGAGCTAAAGCGCTCATGCCGCTACCGGAAATGCCGCAGAAACTGACGGTTTTTTTAGTCATTGTTTTTTATCCTTTCTATAGTGCGTCCAGGGTTTTATCTTGTTGCCCTTGGAATAGTTTAAGGTTTTTGTATTCTAGAATTAAATAGCTGTTACCGTTACCATCGACATTAACGCTTAAAGCAGCACCGACTTCGTTGTTATAAAAGGTTGCATACAAATCTGCCTCTCCGCTTTGCAGTTGTGATAAGAAATTGTCGTTACCAATCGGTTCTTCGACGGTTTCGGTTTCTTCTTTGGTTTGATGGTTTTCCAGCTCAACTGTTTTGGTTATTTGCGTCAGTTTCGGGGTATATGTTTCTTCCGCATGACCGTATTTTTTGTTGAGCAAGTCGTAGAAACGGTGGTATTCCTTCAGAATAAGAGAGGCGGAAGGCGTGTCCTTGATGAATTTACCATAAGATATAATCCGCCACAAAGTGTTTTCTTCTCCGAAAGTTACGACAACATAGCGCATATCACTGAGCGGTTTAGGAAGTTGGGTGGCAATAAAGCTGTTGACGTAGTCTTTTTCTTCCGTTCTGGTGAGTAAAACACCACTGCTTAAGGTTTCTTCATAAGTTGCTCCCCACAATAAGCCAAACGGTGCAGAGGCAAGCTTACTGACTCGTTCCATATTTTGACGCGTTTGGGCTTGATTTTTGTTTTCTTTTTGTTGTTTTTGGATAATTTGCTTCAGTTTAGCATCTTCTCCGATATCAATTTTCTTTTTTTGCTGTTGCAATTTGGCACGTGCATCGAGGGAGGCTTCTTTTCCCTCATCCTTGGCTGCATACTCTTCAGATATCAGCAAAGTATCGAAAAATTCATTTTGTTGTTGAGCGTGAACTGCCAAGCTGATGCCGACAATGGTTATGATAAGCAAAAAATTTTTTAATATGCGCATTTTATCCTCTGATGGTAAGAAAAAAATTGAACACTGTTCAGATTTATTTTATGATAATCCTAAATTACAAATATTAAGTTAATATAAGATGATTGGTACAAAAGACAATATTCGTAAATTACTCCTCAAAACAGGGCGCCGGTTGGTTAAAGAAAAAGGTGCAGAATTTTTGACTGCACGCAAATTGTCAGATGCTTCGGGGTATTCTATCGGTACAATTTATAATCAATTCGGGACGATGGATAATTTTGTGATGGAGCAGAATCGGCAGACGATGGATGAATTGCTCCATTATATGCGTGATATTTTTGCCGAAGATGATGCTTATATGATGCTCAATCGTTATTTGGATACGTTTGTTGCTTTTGTGTTGGCTAACCCGAATCTGTGGTTTTTGCTATATAATTTTCATCTTAATGCGGTTTATAAAAAATTACCGAAAGATTATCTGCGCAAAATGGTCGAGGTTACATCAATTTGGCAGCCCTATTTTGATAAGGTATATCCTAATCTGCGTCCCAGAGAGAGGCAATTGTCTCTGCATGTGTTGTGGTTGGCTATCTTTTCAGTCAGTTCGTTTTTGACAACGCAGGTACTCGATAATTTCAGTCGTGTTAATAAAAAGAATCTGTGTAAGTTGCTTTTAAATACCTATTTGGCCGGTTTGACGGTGCTGAATGAGAAACATTAATGGAAGTTATTGCGGAAATATATGCAAAAGTATCGGCATTTTTGAGTTCACAAGAGTTTATCCAATCTTTTGTTCATAATCGGTTTTATCTTATTTTATTGGTGGTCTTTCTGACACGGCTTAAATATGCGACTTATCAGAGTATGTGGATGAGTGCGTTGGTCAATATTCCGGGAACGTTGTTGCATGAGCTGATGCATTTTTTGGTCGGTGCTTTCCTGAATGCCAGACCTTGTAATTTTACGCTTTTACCACGGCGCAATTTGGAAGGTGATTATGTGATGGGGAGTGTCGGCTTCCAGAATATTACGTTTTATAATGCGGTGCCGGCGGCTTTGGCTCCGTTGCTGTTGTTACCTATCGGTTTTTATTTGAATCGTTATTTTTTGCCACATATGCCGGTCACGTTAGTGAACTATGTCTTATATGTTTTTTTACAAACCATTATTGTTGAAAATGCTATTCCGTCACGGACAGATTTTAATGTTGCCGGAAAATATTTTTCGGGGGTTGTCTTGTATCTGATTCTGTTCGGAGCGTTGTTGTTAATGCTCTAGTGCTTTAACAATTTCGGCAGTTACTTTTTGGGCATCTCCGAACAGCATAATTGTGTTGTCGGCATAAAAGAGAGGGTTATCAATGCCGGAGTAGCCTGTTGCCAGCGAGCGTTTAACAACCAAAACCGTTTTAGCCAATGCGACATCGAGAATCGGCATTCCATATAATGGAGAAGTGTTGTCCGTTTTGGCCAGAGGGTTGGTAATGTCATTTGCGCCAATAACGTAAGCGACATCGGCGCTTGGGAATTCGTTGTTAATATCGTTGAGGCTGAAAATATTTTCAAAAGGGACATCAGCTTCTGCCAGTAAAACATTCATGTGTCCGGGCATGCGTCCGGCAACGGGATGAATGGCAAATTTGACGTCAACATGATATTTTTCCTGCAAGATTTTTGCCATTTGTTTGAGGGCATGTTGTGCCTGAGAAACGGCCATGCCATAGCCGGGAACAATGATTGCTTTGCGTGCGTTTTCAAGCAAAAAGGCAGCTTCAGGCGGGGTGCCGGTTTTGATAGGTTGAGAGATATCAGTTGAAATAGTGATTGAAGGTGAAGTAACAGGTGAAAATAAAACATTGATTAAGGAGCGATTCATTGCTCGACACATAATAAAAGACAGAATCGCACCACTCATACCTATTAGAGCGCCGGTAATAATCAGAAGTTGGTTGCTCAGGACAAAGCCAATAACGGCGGAATCAATGCCGGAAGCGGCGTTTAACAACGAAATAACTATCGGCATATCGGCACCACCGATTTTGAGTGTCATGCTGAGGCTAAGTACTCCGGCTAATACTGATAAAGTGATGAACTCGGTAGTGTTCGGATGCAAAGCATAATCAATAAGCGAAAGTATCATAATTACGCATAGCAAGGCGTTGAGACGGTTGCTGAAACATTTGAACGTTCCGTTTATTCTGCCTTGAAGCTTGGCAAAGGCAACAAAAGATCCTATAAATGTGAAAATCCCGAGGGCAGAACCGATAGGGGTATCAAAAGGGTCTATTTTGTCTTCCAAAACCGCACAACAGGCTACCAGAAAAGCGGCTAATCCGCCCAGGCCGTTAAAGGCCGCCACCGTTTGCGGCAGACCGGTCATTTGCAAGTGTTGGGCAATGAAAATGCCAATCGCGGTGCCGATGACAATTCCAAGCAAGATGAGGAATCGGTGTTTTCCTAAAATAAGAGCCAAGGTTAATGCCAAACATATCCCTAAAATTCCCAGTAAATTGCTTCGGTAAGCTGTGCGCGGAAAAGCTAATCCTCTTAAAGATAAAATGAATAAAAGAGAAATGCCGAGATTAATTAAGGTCAAAAAGCTATTACTCATTGTTGTTTATCCTTGGGTGTTTCTTTGGGTTTGAACATTTGTAACATTTTTTGCGAAATTGCGAATCCTCCGAAAATGTTAATTGAAGCAATGACAACGGCAATAAACCCAATGGTGTTGATACAAGCATCTGTCGAATCGTTTAGGACTTCAATCGCTCCTAAAATAATAATGCCGGAAATAGCATTGGAGACACTCATCAAGGGGGCATGCAGAGATGGTGTTATTCCCCAAACAATGAAATATCCGATGAAGCCTGAAAGTGTAAAAATTAGAAGTTCGGTACTGAAATCCATTTTTTTCTCTTTCTATAAATAGGGGTGATGTGATTGTGTGTGGCAACAAATCATTGTTTGAATGATGATTTCGTCGCTAAAATCGATATTGAGCTGGTTATCTTTGATAAGCAGTTGGCAAAAATTATAGATATTTCCGGAATACATGGTGCTCGCAGCAAAAGGAATACGACGTGCCATGTGGCTGTCACGAATGAGGGTTGTGCCTTGCGGCAGGTGTTCTTGTATAATATTACCGCCACTGTCGGCGGCCAAATCAATAATGACACATAAGGGTGAAAGAGCGTGTAATTGCTGTTTGGAAAGAAGCTTAGGGGCCGGTTTTCCTTTGATTTGAGCACTGGTGATGATGAGTTGTACAGAACTCAGTAAATCGGTTGTCAGTTCTTTAATAAAAGTTGCTCCAAGTGATTGGGCTTGTTCTTGTGTTTCCGGACGCGTGTCGTAGCCGTAAACTTGAGCACCAAGCCGACGAGCCGTGGCAATTGCCTGCAGACCGGCAACACCAAGTCCCATGACTAACGTTTTGAGAGGCGGCAGAGAACCGGCAGAAGTTATGAGAAGCGGTATGGTGTTTTTGAGGTTGGCAGCACCGATAATTACGGCTTCATAGCCATCCAGATTGTTTTGTGAAGATAAAATATCAAGGCTTTGTGTACGGGAAAGGCGAGGAATGAGATCAAGCGCAAATAGGTTGATACAGGCCTGCGAAAATTTTTTGATTGTTTTTCCTGAGCTGATATTACGTGTGTTGCATAGTATGGTTTGTCCTAAGGATAAATGCTCAATTTCCTTTTCTTGCGGTGCCCAGATCTTGGTAATAATATCGGCAGATGCATATGTGTCTGCTGCCGTTGCACAAATTTTAGCACCGGCTTGTTGGTATTCTTTATCGCTAAAACCGGCATTTATTCCGGCGTGGTGCTCGATTTGGACATTGATGCCTTGAGACGTGAGTTCGGCAATGTGTTTGGGAACAAGCGCGACTCTGGTCTCAAGGGGGATTGATTCTTTAGGAACAGCGATTAACATTATAAAAAAACTCCTTGCCTTATGTGCGTGCTATTGATTTAATAAACAGGTCTGGTTTTTCAATGTGAGGAAATATGAAAAGTTTGTGGGAGCTGGCGATTATTTTTTTTCGGATAGGGTGTTTTATGTTCGGCGGTGGTTCGGCAATGCTTCCTTTGTTGGAGGAAGAGTTGGTCGTGCGTCGTCAGTGGCTGAACCGAGAGCAATTAATGGATTATTATACGATAGGACAATCAACTCCGGGAATTATTGCCGTTAATGTGGCTACTTTTACAGGGTATACAAAAGCCGGTATTAAAGGGGCGCTGGTTGCAACGTTAGCGTTAGTCTTGGCTCCGATGTGTGTTATTTTATGTTTAGCGAATGTTTTGACTTATTATATGGAGAATCCTTATGTCATGCGGGCATTTACCGGTATTCGCATTGTTGTGATTGCACTGATTGCCGAGGCAGTATGCCGGTTATGGAATGCTGCGGTTAAAAATAAAACAGATATTTTGTTTTTTTTAATCGCTTTCGGATTGGCGGTCGGCGGGGTATCGGTGATTATGATTATGTTGCTTTTTGTGGCAGGGAATGTCCTTTATTTTTGGCGAAGAGGCTGGAAATGATTTATATAACGCTGTTTTGGGAATTTTTTAAGATTGGGGCTCTGGCTGTCGGCGGCGGGTTGGTGACGGTTCCTTTTTTGTATGATTTGTCAGCACTGCATGGTTGGTTTAGCCCGCAAGAGTTGACGGATATGATTGCCGTTTCCGAATCGACACCGGGACCGATCGGGGTTAATATGGCCACCTTTGCCGGTTTCCGAGCTGCCGGTATCAGTGGTGGAATTATAGCAACGCTCGGTTTACTGACCCCGTCATTTCTTATTATTTTGTTTTTGGCGCGCTATTTGAAGACTCATGCTCATGATTTTAAGTTTGCTTTAGTCCTTAAGAATATCCGTCCTGTCTCTATGGCCTTAATTGCCTTCGGGGGCTTTTTTATCGCTAAGGCCTTGGTGCATACTTGGGAAACGGGAGCTGTGGCGGGAATCGTTTTCCTTTTTATTCACTTTGTCAAAATACATCCGATACTCTACATTTGTTTAGGGGTTATCGGAGGATTGTTATTGGCATAAAAAAACCGCCCGAAGGCGGTTTTTATTTATTTCATATCCAGCGCTTCTTTATAAGTATTAAGTAGTGCCTCTTGTTCATCACGGTCAGCATCATTCATTTTACGGAGTTTGAGAATCGTCCGCATAATTTTAACATCGAATCCGGCGCCTTTGGCTTCAGTAAAGATATCGCGGATATCCGATGCAATTCCTGATTTCTCTTCTTCTAAACGTTCGATACGTTCAATCAATGAGCGTAATCTGTCTGCGGCAATACCGCCAACTTCTGTTTCTGCCATTTTTTATCTCCTCTTAACAGTTAATTTGATGGTCTCGGTTATAGCAAAGCTTGATTATTTTTACAAGAAATAAATAGCTTGTTAATCTATTTTGATTATATATAAGACAGTTATTTACATTTAGAAGGATCTTTTGTTATGCCGCAGAATACTCGAACAAAAATTATCGCAACTATCGGACCGGCCACTGCCAGTAAAGAAAAATTGGAGCAGTTGATTGATGCCGGTGTTGATGCTTTTCGTTTTAATTTCAGTCATGGGACGCATGCCGAACATAAAGCCCGCTTTAAGTTGGTACGGCAGTTATGCAAAGAAAAAAATGTTCGTATCTCTATTCTTGCCGATATGCAAGGGCCAAAGTTGAGAGTAGGGGAGTTTAAGGAAAAACAAGTTCTACTCGTTAAAGGGGCAAAGTTTGTATTAGATATGAAAAATGAGTTAGGCAGTGTGGACCGTGTTACGTTGCCTCATCCTGAAATTTTTAAGGCTCTGAAGAAAAATGATGTTTTGTTGCTCAATGACGGTAATATTCGTTTGAGAGTCGATGAGTGTGATAAAAAGCATGCTGTGACAACCGTTTTGGTCGGTGGTTATTTATCAAGCCACAAGGGTGTTAACTTGCCGAACATTCATTTACCGATTTCAGCACTGACAGAGAAAGATAAAGATGATTTGGCGTTTGCTTTGAAACTCGGGGTAGATTGGGTTTGTTTGTCTTTTGTGCAAAAAGCCGAAGATGTGCGGTTGGCAAAGAAGTTGATTAACGGCAAAGCGTGGATTATTTCGAAGTTAGAAAAACCGAGTGCCGTTAAAGAATTGGAGGAAATTGTCAGCGAATCCGATGCCGTTATGGTAGCTCGCGGTGATTTGGGCGTTGAGTGTCCGTTGCCGACAGTTCCGGTCTTGCAAAAGAAAATTGTTTCGGTTTGTCGTCGCTATGCCAAGCCGGTGATTGTCGCAACACAAATGCTGGAATCAATGATAAATGCCCCGACACCAACGCGTGCGGAAGTTTCTGATGTCGCAGCAGCGGTTTATGATGGGGCGGATACGGTTATGTTGTCGGCAGAAACAGCTGTCGGGCAATATCCGATTGAGGCGGTCAAAATGATGCACCAAACCATACAAGAGGTTGAGAAAGATCCGTTATTTTATCATTTTATGAGAAGTTCGCGCATTCGTGCCGAATTTATCAGTTCTGATGAGGCAGATGCGATTTCTTGTGCGGCCGGAGATATGACCTCTGAGTTAAAAAATGTTGCTGCGGTTATTACGTTTACAACTTCGGGTGCCACAACTTTGTTAACCGCCAGAGAACGTCCAGATTTACCGATTTTAGCCGTAACGCCTGATGAAGAGGTTGCTAATCGTATGGGTATTGTTTGGGGCGTACGCGGTTGTGTGAACAAAGGTGTCTTCAAAAATTTCAATAATGTTGAGACAATATCCCGTAAAATTGCTTTGGAGACCGGTATTGCAAAAGTAGGGCAATATATTGTCGTCACAGCTGGTTTTCCGCTTTTGAAAGGCGGTAAAACGAACCTGTTGCATATCATCAAATTATAGAAACAGAATTTTCTTTGATGCAAAAAAAACTCCCTAGAGAAGGGAGTTTTTTGATGGTGCGACCGAGAAGACTTGAACTTCCATGAACTTAGTTCATAACGACCTCAACGTTACGCGTCTACCAATTTCGCCACGGTCGCACTGACGTCTATTTATGTAGCCTAAAAGTTTTAGAAAATCAAGCCTTTTTTTATACAAACAAACCGCTCTTAATAAAGAGCGGTTGTCATCTAACAAAAATCGCTATTATTTAGATTTTTTAGTTGATTTTTTTGCAGGGCTTTTCTTAGAAGCTGAAGCTGTTTTGCAAGCAGATGTTTTTTTGCTTGTTAAAGAAGATAATAAGCCTTTAGAGCTTAAAGATGTCTTCTTTGAGTTATACAAACTGTTCAACTGATTGATGGCTGCATACCAATCTTGAGTACTGGTGTTCATCGGGCAACCATTGTTCTTCCAGATGAAGTAAGCAGCTTCTGCGATAGCTTGTTCACTTAAATTGCAATTTAATTTGTTCATTTTAGTTCTCCTTAGTCAATAAAATCAGTTTTTGTTATAAAGAGAAAGTATTAATAAAAGATTTATAAAATATATTAATTTGCAATTTTTATGGAATAGAGCGTTTTTTAATCTAACTCGGCTAATCTTTGAGCTTGATCTTCCATGATCAAGGCATCGATAATTTCACCCAAGGCATCGCCGGAGACGACCTCATCTAATTTGTATAAGGTCAAATTAATACGATGGTCGGTGACACGGCCTTGCGGATAGTTGTACGTACGAATTCGTTCACTACGATCACCGGAGCCGACTTGCAGTTTGCGGCGTTCTGAGTATTCGCTGTCAATCTGTGATTTTTGTAAATCGTACAATTTGGAGCGCAAGTGGTTCATTGCCTTTTCTTTGTTTTTAAATTGAGAACGATCATCTTGGCATTGCACTACTGTTCCTGTCGGAATGTGGGTAATGCGGACGGCAGATTCTGTTCTGTTAACGTGTTGTCCACCGGCACCGGAGGCACGATAAACATCGATTTTCAGGTCAGCCGGATTAATATACATATCAACTTCTTCAATTTCGGGTAATACAGCAACTGTTGCCGCAGAAGTGTGAACACGTCCCTGAGATTCCGTAATCGGCACACGTTGTACACGATGTGCGCCGGATTCAAATTTGAGGCGTGCAAATACATCTTTTCCGGTGATTTTTGCACTGGCTTGTTTATAGCCCCCTAAACCGTTTTCATCGACATCAAGAACCTCAAATTTCCAGCCCATATTGGCGGAATATCTTTGATACATTTCGAACAAAACGGCACCAAACAGAGCGGCTTCATCGCCACCGGTCCCGGCGCGTACTTCAAGAATCGCGTTTTTCTCATCTTCCTCATCTTTAGGGAGAAGTAAGATTTTGATTTGTTTTTCCATTTCCGGAAGTTTTTCTTTGGTCTCAAAATATTCTGTTTCAGCCAGTTCCCGCATTTCCTTATCTAAGGAAGTATCCTCCATCATGGCTTTGGCGTCATTCATATTTTGTTCGGCAGCTTTATATTCTTTGACAGCCTCAACAACGGGGGTTAGGGTTGAGAGTTCTTTGTTCATTTTTACCAAATCATCTGCACTGACGTTCGGGGAAGAAATCAAGGCTTGGATTTCTTCAAAACGGTTGACGACGTTGGCCAGTTTTTCTGCAAAAGCAACCATTAATTCAGCTCCTTTAATAAATCTGCAAGAGCAACCGTTTTTTGTTCCCCTTTATCTAAATCTTTGAGGGTGATTTTTTGCGCCGATAACTCGTCGCTTCCTATGATTACGGCTGTACAAGCATTAACTTTATTGGCCTTTATCATCCGCTTTTTCATGTTCCCGGTGTAACTGTGCTCAACACGATAGCCGGCACGTCTTAATTTATAAGCAATTTTGATGGCTTCATCTTGTGTGTCTTCCCCAACAGGGATAACAGCAATCGGACGAGGAAGAGTTGGCGCCGCATCTAAGAGCATGCTCAATCTTTCTACTCCACAAGCCCAGCCGATACCGGCTACGTGACCACCACCCATTTGTTCGACCAAACCATCGTAGCGTCCGCCGGCAAGCACGGTTCCTTGAGCGCCTAATTTATCGGTTACTAATTCAAATACAGTATGAGAGTAGTAATCAAGACCACGTACCAGACGATTGTTAACACGATATTTAATGCCTAAATTATCTAACCCGCGCAAAACATCAGCAAAGAATTTTGCAGATGCCTCATTAAGGCTGTCAGCATAAAGAGGGGCATTCGCAACGACTTGCTTGTCGCATTCTTCTTTTGAATCCAAAACACGTAAAGGATTTTTTTCTAATCTGTTTTTAGAATCTTCTGACAGTTCATCAATGTGCTCTTTCAGGTATGTGACTAATTTGCTCCGATAAGCGTTGCGGCTTTCGGCATCGCCAAGGGAATTAATTTCGACTGTAACCGTACCGGCTAAGCCCAAATTTTCGACAAACTCATAGGCCATGGAAATAACTTCAATATCTGCTTGAGGGGCTTCAACACCCAAGAGTTCACAGCCGAATTGTGTGAATTGGCGTTGGCGGCCTTTTTGCGGGCGCTCATAGCGGAACATTGGTCCGGCATAATATAGCTTTACCGGAAGATTTTGTTGCATCCCTTCGGAAATAAAGGCCCTGACAACACCGGCGGTTCCTTCCGGTCTTAGCGTGAGGCTTTCGCCGCCGCGGTCCTCAAAGCAATACATTTCTTTCGTAACAATATCAGAAGTGTCGCCTAAGTTGCGTGAAAAGACTTCCGTAAATTCAAAAATCGGTGTTTCAATTTCCTCAAAGCCATATTTTTCGACAATGCGGCTGCCGGTTGCGATGACTTGTTTTGCTTTTCTTTTAGCTTCACCGTATAAATCGTAAGTTCCGCGAACGCTTTGTAATTTTGCCATAGTTGTTCCTTTTTATCAGTTTAATAGTTCTGTTATATACAAACAAAAAGAAATAGCAAGAGTTAACTTGCTATTTCTTTGAAATTCAATTAGTTAATGGTTTCCTAAAAAAGCATCCATTTTGATGTTGGTCTTTTTGTTGTTGGAAATAATGGTGACAATTTTACCATCAATCACGACATCAACACCATCGGTATTCCCAAAGGATACTGTTTTGCCGACACCATTTTCGGGAAGAACGTATTCATCGCCGGCGTTGAGAACTTTACTAATCCACAACTTGTCTTTGTCTTTAACTTCTACCCAAGTTTCTTTTTTGATTTTTAGAACAACGCGACCTTTTTTCTTGGTTTCAACAGGTGTTTCAGAAAGCTGCGGTTCCGGTTCAGTTGCTGATGTCTGTTCTGTTGTTTCTTTTACTTCTTTTGTTTCTTTTGCTTCTTTTACTTCTTCTTCAGAGACCTCCGTTGCCGGCTCTGTTTCAGAAGAGATTGGATTTTCGCTATCAACGAAAGAATCTTCACTGATGTTGATTTGAGAATCGCTAGTCAGTTCTTCGACAGGTGTCTCTGTCATTTCTGTGTAGGTCTCAATTTGCATCGGGTATTCTTCATTATCTGAAGCAGATACAATTTCTTGAGATGAAGAGGCTTCATCAACGGATGATTCCGGAGCCAATCTATCCCATAGTCCATAGCAGAGGATGAGTAAAATCAGACTGATTACAATATACTTTCGATTTGAAGTCGGTGCTTCTTCTTCCTCGGAGATAGGTTGTTCCGTGGGAAGTGTTGTCACAGGTATGGATGGTTCCCCCATTTCTTCCTTGAAAATTTGAACAATACGAGCACTGTTTAAACCGAGGAAATTGGCATAGCTCTGAACGAATCCTATTCCATATGGCGGTTGAGGAATACTGTCGTAGTCGCTGTTTTCAATGGCTGTCAGATATGCTGTTTTGATACGCAATTTGTCGGCGACATCTTCAATAGTCAGCTTTTTTTTGGTGCGAACGTCACGAAGCATTGTCCCGACTTTTCCTTCTTGCAGGATGCTTTCTTCTCTTACTTCTTTCTTTTCAATTTTTTCTTCTTTTTCGGTTTTCGCGATTTTGGTTTTCTCTTTATTCACTGTTTTGCCCTCTGTTTGTTCATAAGAATCGTCCGACGTGTATTGAAACATATTTTTTAATAGATTTCAATACCATGATCATGTGCATATGCCACAAGTTGTGGACGAAGGTTTTTTTGTTGTGTATTCAATAGATTATTGATGTAGTCACTCACTTTCTGTATGTCTGTACTGCGCAGCATTGTCTTTATGCGGCCGTATGATGCGCCACTGGTGGATAAATTTCGGTAACCAAGCCCCAGTAACACCATGGCCTCTAAAGGATTACTTGCCATTTCACCGCAAACCGAGCAATAAGTATGATATTTGTCGGCTTTGTCAATGATTTTCTTCATTACTCTTAAAAAAGGAGAAGAAAGAACATCGTAACGATCGCTTAAGCGTGGATTGCCACGATCGCTGGCAAAAATAAACTGAGCCAAATCATTAGTTCCGACGGATATAAAATCTGTTTTAGGCAACAAATCATCCAGTTGAAACAAAAGCGACGGAACTTCAATCATCAATCCGATGTTAACTTTTGGGGGAATTTCCAGGCCATTACGTTTTTCTTTTTCCATTTCAAGAAGAAGTGTTTCTTTGGCATCTTCAAACTCATTAATATCAGAAATCATAGGGAACATAATATTGAGTTCTTTTCCTTCTGCAGCACGTAAAAACGCTTGCAGTTGCTTTCTCAATATGGCACGGCGATCAAGAGTAATACGAATTGAGCGCCAACCGATAGCCGGATTGTCTTCTCCCATTTTACCCCAGTAAGGGAGTAACTTGTCAGAACCAACGTCAAGTGTTCTAAATGTGACGCGACGTTTTCCGGCTCTCTCAAACGTATCTCTGTAATAATTTATCTGTTGCTCAACACCGGGCATCATCTCTGATGACATAAACGGAATCTCGGTTCTGTATAGGCCGACACCGTCGCACCCGGTTGTTTCCAGATAATCTAAATCGAAAGATAATCCGACATTGATATACAATCCGACCTTTTGCTTATCTAAGGATTGATTGGGCAGGTTTTTGAGCTTTGCCAGCTTGATTGCCAGTTGTGCTTTCTCAGCAATTTTAGCTTGAATTCTGGCCAGAATAATTTGTCCGGGATTGATATATATGTATCCTTCTTCGCCGTCCAGGGCAATTATTTGACCGTTTTTGACGCTATCAAATAATCCTTTTACTTTTGAAATAACCGGAATCCCCAGAGCCTTGGCTACGATGGCAACGTGCATCGTCGGGGTGCCGTCCTCGATGATCAGCCCGCGAATCTTGGTGTAATCATAGTCCATTAGGTCGGCAGGTCCCATCGTTTGGGAAATGATAATAAGATTTTGCTCTTTAAGAGCATTTTTTTCGTTGCCGGAATCTCCGTACAGGTAGTTTTGCAGTCTGTCAGAAATATCTCGTAAATCGTGCAAACGTTCTCTTAAATACTGGTCAGATGTTGCAGAAAGACGGTTCCACATATCTTCATATGTTCTTTCAATAGCCGTTTCTGCAGTTAGCCCGCCGTTAACATAATCGGCAATTTTTTTGTACCACCCTTTATCTTTGGCCAACATTCGGTAGGCGTCTAAGATTTCGATGTGTTCACCGACTCCGAGTTTTGTGTTGGTGAATTTGACATCCAAATCTTTGTTCATTTTTTTATAGGCTTTTTCTAAGCGCTTTAGTTCAGCATCTTTGTCTTCGGCAAAAATTTTGTTAGCAGCTTGCCGACGCCGGTGTACAACGGCTTGTCCTATTCCGTAACCTTTACTCAAGCTGACACCTTTAATTCGATCGGTTGCTAATTCTCCTTTTTGACGCAACAGGGACTCTTTGTATTCTGACATATCATCTGAGTACAAAATGTCGCTGACAATCATCGCATAGGTTTCAAAGCAATTAATTTCAGCGGGAGTATATTCTTCTGCGGTACTTTTTTGTAGAACAAGTACGCCGAGCAGTCTTTTGTTGCGAATAACAGGTATGGCAGCAAAGGCAAGAAAATTGTTTTCAAGTTCCGGATAATTGAAAGAATGGGGGTGTTTATTGATATCTGCCAGGTTTATAATCCGGCGATTTTGCGCGGCCTCGCCGATTAACCCTTCTCCGATACGAATATTAGCCTGATGGATAGCTTCCTCGTAATGACCATCAGCAGCAAAAAGTTCCAAATTCTTTTTATCGACCAAAACAAAACAACTGACGGCATCACTTTGACTGGATTGACGGATAACCTGAATAACTTGTCTCAATTTGCTTTGCGGTTCATCCGTACTTTCGTTAATTTGTCGCAATGTATTGAGGGTTTTTGCTGTATTTTTGTCGGTTTGTGCAACCATCTTTGTTCCCAGTTCGTAAAATTATTCTTGCGCTTTAAGTTATATTATCTATATTCTTTTTCATCAAGTATTATGTTTAACTTATGGAGGATAATTTTATGGCAAATACATACCAAAAAGGGGATCACGATACTCGCCCGTGGGGAACATGGGAGGTTTTAGATGCCGGTGAAGGTTTTTGCGTTAAACGAATTAAAGTTTTGCCTCATAGCATGCTTTCTTTACAATCTCATAATTTTCGTTCAGAGCACTGGATTATCATTAAAGGAAAAGCCGTTGTTACTCTGGGAGATGAAAAGTTAAATAAAAAAATTAATGATGCTATTTATATTCCGGTGAAAACAAAGCATCGTATTCAGAATGATACGGAAACTGATATGGAATTTATTGAAATCCAGGCCGGAGAGAATCTGGACGAGGGGGATATTGTCCGCTATGAGGACATCTACGGCAGAGCATAAAAAAATGCGCAAGGTGAGTTTCTAGTGCAGATATTTCATAAATTATTCGGTCATGTACCTTCAAGTACACTCCCTTCATAATTTATTCAATATCTTACTATAAACATCATCTATCGCATTTTTTGTGAGTTGCGGTAATTTTTTTCTCGACGCCTACTATTAGCCTCATTCTCCGAATTTTTTTAGATTGAATTGAAAACCAGGGCAGGTTTTGCACAGTAAAAAAAGCACGGTTTCCCGCGCTTTTTTTAATTATCACCAATTCTTAAGGCTTCAATGAAGGCAGATTGCGGAACTTCAACTTTACCAAATTGACGCATTCTTTGTTTGCCCTTCTTTTGTTTATCGAGAAGTTTACGTTTACGAGTAACGTCACCGCCATAGCATTTGGCAGTTACATCTTTACGCAAAGCTGAGATTGTCTCTCTGGCGACAATACGTCCGCCGATGGCGGCTTGAATCGGAATTTTAAACAAGTGCCTCGGGATTAAATCTTTTAAGCGTTCGCAGATTTGGCGTCCTCTGGCTTCTGCCTCTAAACGGTGGCAGAGAAAAGCAAGTGCATCGACAGGCTCTTCATTAATCAGAATTTGCACTTTGACTAAATCGGAGGCGGCGTAACCGGTAATCTCATAGTCAAAACTGGCATAACCGCTGGTGATAGATTTCAGACGGTCATAGAAGTCAAACACAATTTCATTGAGCGGAATTTTATAAACGACCATGGCGCGATTGCCGACATAGGTTAATTCTTCCTGCTCGCCTCGGCGTTCATTGCATAATTTCAAAACAGCGCCGAGATAAGTGTCCGGTACCATAATGGTTGCTTTAACCCAAGGTTCTTCAATAGATTGAATAGTGGTGATTTCCGGCATATCGGCAGGATTATGCAACATTATCTGTGAACCGTTCGTCAGATTGATTTTATAGGCGACAGACGGGGCGGTCGTGATTAAATCCAAATCAAACTCGCGGTTCAATCTCTCCTGAATAATTTCCATGTGCAAGAGTCCTAGAAATCCGCAACGGAATCCTAACCCTAAAGCCGCAGAATTTTCATTTTGATAATCAATACTGGCATCGTTTAATTTCAGTTTAGCCAAGGCATCTTTGAGGCTATCGTACTGACTGCTGTCGACAGGAAAGATAGAACAGAAGACAACCGGAACAGAGGGCTTAAAACCTTTTAGCGGTTCAGCACATGGTGCTTTGTTATCAGTTAATGTATCACCGATGTGGCAGTCACTGACGCTTTTAATGCTGGCGGTGATAAAACCGACTTCACCGGGATAAAGGGCGTCAACATCTTGCATTTTAGGTGTGAAAATGCCGACTTTATCAATTTGATAAGTCATATTGTTCGACATCATGCGGATTTGTTGTTTTTTCTTCAAAACCCCGTCATGAATGCGCACTAAAATAATAACTCCTAAATACGAATCGTACCAACTGTCAATTAACAAGGCTTTGAGCGGGGCGTTTTGTTCTCCTTTAGGAGCCGGTAAATATTTGACAATACCCTCTAATAAATCATCGATACCAAGACCGCTTTTGCCGGAGGTTTCAACAGCATTTGACGTATCTAAGCCGATAACATCTTCTATTTGTTGTTTGACTTTTTCCGGTTCGGCAGAAGGCAGGTCAATTTTATTTAAGACGGGTAAAATTTCGTGGTCGTTGTCAAGAGCCAGGTAAACATTAGCTAACGTTTGCGCTTCAACCCCTTGAGTGGCATCGACCACCAGAACAGAGCCTTCGCATGAAGCCAGTGAACGTGAAACCTCATAAGAAAAGTCAACGTGTCCGGGGGTGTCAATCAGGTTTAATTGGTATGTTTTGCCGTCTTTTGCCGTATAATTCAAGCGGACGGTTTGGGCTTTGATGGTTATGCCACGCTCGCGTTCAATATCCATCGAATCGAGAACTTGTTCTTGCATTTCTCGTTGTTGTAAGCCGCCGCAGCGTTCGATAATGCGGTCAGCAAGCGTCGATTTGCCGTGGTCAATATGGGCAATAATGGCGAAATTGCGGATTAAACTTAATTCTGTTGACATTGTTTACCTGTTTTAGTTTTTTGTTTGTCTCATAGATACAAGATAATTTAGGATTTCGCAATATTTTATTGCTTATCTGATGAAAATTGATTATAATCAGCTTATTGATTTTATTATTGGGGAGTAGACAGATGAAAAAATTTATTGATATTGACTTCGGTTCAACTCGCTATGATGAACTTGTACAACTCCGTTATAAAATTCTGCTAGAACCTTTGGGATTGAAATTCTTGGATTCTTTTCGGGATAAAGAATCGTCTTATTTACATTTGGGGTGTGTTGAAGGTTTGGATGATAAATTGGTGGGAGGATTAGTCTTGGCACCGGTTAATGATGAGGAAGTCAGAATGATGCAGGTTGCCGTTGATACACGCTATCAAGGAGAAGGAATCGGGCGAGATTTGGTTCGTTATGCAGAAAAGAGAGCTAAAGATTCCGGCTTTTCTAAAATTGTAATGCACGCGATGTTGTCTGTTGTAAATTTCTATGAAAAAATCGGCTATACTCAAGAGGGCGATATTTTCGAGGAAAACGGGATTACATTTGTCAAGATGGTGAAAAATATTTAAGGGGGGGAAGATGGCGATTTTCGACAACAAACAAGAGTTACAACAGTTGTGTCATTTGTATTTATGCGGGCGAGTTAGTGATGCACGCCGGTTAATAGAGCAAAAGGCGCAAATTACGCCGGAAGAACGGGCTGGGATTCCTCAGGGAAAAACGGGAGATTTTATTTTACGGAACAGAGCTGATTCTGACTTACATAAAATGGTGGCGGTTGAGCGTACTTTTTACTATTCGGGACAGGTCTTGAATGCAAATGTTGAAACAGATTCTGATGATGCATTATTTGCAGCAGAGCGTTTAGGTGAAATTGTTTCTTATGCTTATCCACAGGAGCAGATTTATCTAAAATGTCGACAAGCTGAGTGCTATCGATATTCCGATATAACGGATGATGAACAAGATAATCAAGTTCGCTATCGGTTATATAGAGATGTCATGGAGAATTATCCGGTGTCTGAAGGGAAACGAGATGAATTTTTAATGAAGTGGGCAAAAGAAATAAAAGATTTGAAAATTTCTTCCATTGATAAGTATGAGGCATTAAAGTCAGCACAACTCCGAAGTTCTGATTATGGGCGCTATGCTTATAAGCAAGATTTGAAAAAGTTGTCTGAATTTTATTTTTCATTTAATTTAGATAAGGTAAAAGAAAAAGGGGTTCCTGCTGAGGATAAAATCCTTGCGGCTCAAAAAGCCAAGAAAGCCATAGATGATATAGATGTTGCTGATGATGTTGTCTGTAAGTATCAAAACGATCCCCTAAAACTCCAAGAATTACGGGATTATAAAAAGCATAAGTATATGTTGGCGGCTCTCAATGGCTTGAAAAATGCTTATAAAGAATGCGGGCGTGTGTCTGATGTTAAGGCTGTCAATTTGCAAATAGGAAAAGCACAAAATACTTTTTATAAAAAATATCCGCAGTATCGCCGTCGAGGACCAGGAGACGGATTTTCTCGTTAAAGGTATTTGAGCCTGTCGAGAGCTCCTTGCAGAATGTAGGCGGCCGCAGAGGCGTCAAGCTTTTGTTTGCGTTTGGTGCGCGACATGTCAACTTCTTGAATTAAAAATTTTTCCATTGCAGATGAAGATAATCTTTCGTCCCAAAATGTATAAGGTAAGGGAATTTCTTTGAATAATTTTTCAGCAAAAGCTCGTACTTCCTTGGCCGTTTCCCCTTCTTCTCCGTTCATTTGCAGAGGTAAACCATAGATGATGGCTTTAACTTCTTTTTCCGTGATTATTTTTTTGATGATGGCAACATCTTTTTTCCAACTCTCGCGAAAAATAATGCTGTGTGCTGTGGCAATATTTTGCAGTAAGTCCGAGACGGCAATGCCCAAACGTTTGGAACCATAGTCAAAACCCAGAATTGCCGTATAAGGTTTGAGTTGTTGTTTGAATTCTTGTATGTCCATTTTTTCCTCTTTACCCAAAAGAGTAATCTAAAAAAAATATCTGTCAATTCTTATTTACTAAGTGATTTTTAATAAAATTTGATTATGATGTCGGCAAAGAGTTTTTTTTGTGAGGTTAAAATGAAGAAATTTACCTATTTAATTGCTTTGGTTTTAGGTTTGTTTGTAACACCTGCCCGAGCAGAATTACAAATTGATGTTAATGGTGCAATGCGTGATCCGATGCCGATTGCTTTTCCGGAAATTATCCATGACGGGTTTTGGATCGGACAGCAGGCCTCTAAAATCAGGGATGTGGTTATTGCTGATTTGGAGCGTTCTGGTTTGTTCTCCATTTTGCCTGAAAACAGCTATATTCAAACCCTAAAAGATATTAATGAACAGCCGGCGTTTGTTGATTGGAAGGCAATTAATGCTCAGGCTTTGGTCCAAAGTGCCATTTCTGAGCCGGATGAAAATCATTTGAAAGTTGAGTTCCGCTTGTGGGACGTGTTTGCCGAAAATCAATTAGATGGTCGCTCTTTTACAACAACTAAGGCAAATTGGCGTCGGATTGCTCATATTATTGCCGATGCTATTTATGAGCGTTTAACCGGTGAAAAAGGGTATTTTGATACACGTGTTGTCTATGTTTCCGAAACAGGCTCGGCAACGAATCGTATTAAACGTTTGGCCATTATGGATCAAGATGGTGAGAATCACAGATATTTGACTTCGTCATCATCTATGGCTTTGACACCTCGTTTCTCGCCTAATATGCAAAAAGTTGTTTATATGTCTTATGCCGGGGAGACGCCGCGGGTTTATATCTTGGATATTGAATCCGGTCGTCAGGAATTGTTGGGTAATTTCCCGGGGATGACATTTGCACCGCGTTTCTCTCCGGATGGTCGAAAGGTTGTTTTGAGTTATGAATCCGGTGGTAAGAGTAATATCTATGAAATGGATTTGGCAACACGGACGAAAAAGCAACTGACCTTTGGCAGTGCGATTGATACGTCACCGAGCTATTCTCCAGACGGATCGCAGATTGTCTTTAACTCTGACAGAGCCGGTTCTCAGCAGTTGTATGTTATGAACCGTGACGGGTCGGATGTTAAACGTATTACTTATGGCGGTGGACGTTATGCAACACCGGTTTGGTCGCCGCGTGGTGATTATATTGCCTTTACAAAAATGGCAGGTGGTCAATTCTATATCGGTGTGATGTTCCCTGATGGCAGCGGTGAACGTTTGCTTGCCAGCGGTTGGCTGGTTGAAGGTCCGACATGGTCGCCGAATGGTCGTGTCTTGATGTACTTCCGTCAAGAACCAGGAACTTCTCGCAGTAATGCTCCGGTAAAACTTTACTCTATTGATCTGACCGGGTACAATGAGAGAATGATGGTGACACCGGGGGAGGGGTCGGATCCAGCATGGTCCCCACTACTCCCTTAAAGATGTGCAAGATGTGTTTCTAGTGCAGATACTTGAAAAATTGCTAAGTCATGTACCTCTATGTACACTCCTGTCGCAATTTCTCAAGTATCCTGCTATAAACAACATCTATCCCATCTTTGTGAGAAGGGGTATTTTCTTGAGTTGTTTTTTTAGATTTATTTTCCGAATTTTTTATGAAAAAAATGCGCAAAATTGGAGATTAGGCAGATTTTTGCCAGTCTTGTTTAATAAAAAATCCTTGCTTTGTGAGCAAGGATTTTTTTGTTATTCGTTGGCGATGATGCCGGCGTTTAATAAAAATCTCGGTGTTTTGCCATTGAATGAATTATATTTTTTCATCAAGGCAACAGCCTCTTTGTCTTCGACCTCAATGTGTTTGGCAGGGCGCGGACGTTTTTCTTTTTTCGTTTGGGATACCGGTTTGCTTTCGGTTGAGGCTTGTAACGCTTCCTGTTCTTTGTCTTTATTAACCTTGATTTCCTGCGGGGCTTTGAGAATCTTATCCAGGATATCCTGGGTTTCCTTGGAGCGACGATTGGTGTAAACAATATTTTGTTTATCAGATGGCAGCAATTCAAGAATCTTTTCGAGATTTTCAAGCTGCTTGTTCTTTTTAATCAGGTTAATGTCATCAACAACCAAGATGTTAATTTTAGATAAGTCAACACGTTCTTCCTTCACTAAGTCTACCAGCAGTTCGGGAGAACCGATGATGACGTTGGCCTCATTGTCAACATCTTCATCTTTGTCTTTGATCGTAGCCTCGTTGATTTCGTGATATTTGTTGAATATTGCCAACCGGTCCGAGACCACAACGGATTGATTGGAATCCGGTGTGATAATAAGAATATTTTTTTTGTTGCTTTCCGGCGTTGAAATAATATCGATTAACGGAAAGACATAAGATGTTGTTTTTCCGCAACGTTGCGGGGCAATTGTGAAAACATCTTTTCCCTGTAAAATGGAAGGAATAACATCCGTTTGTACGGTGGTCGGCTCTTTAATACCGAACTCATCAATGGCTTGAATGGTTTTAGCACTTAACCCTAATTCAGTAAAATTCATATCTATTCTCTTAGTTTTGTTTATTAAATTTTTATAAATAATAGGGAATTTATTTGATTAGTCAAGGGTTAAAACGTACAAAGACAGCTTGAGCGGTTTTGATAAATTTTTTGTTTCGGCGGAAGTCGATATCAGGCGGATATACGTTCTCGACGAGGTGGTGAATATCTTTGTCTTCGGGGATTAAGTCCGGTAAAAATCGGCGCGCGAACGCATATTGAGAGGCGGCAAAACTTTGCGGCGTGCGGGTGTCATAACCGATGCCTTTAAGAAGTTTTTTCAGGTCGTCGGTCGGTGCGAGCGGAGCTTCTTTTAAGTTGTACCACAAGCCGATATGGTTGCGTGCGAGCCTTTTCCAGGGGAAGGCTTTTCCGGGGTCAGGTTTGCGTGTCGGTGCAGAATCCGAGTGCCCGATGATATTTTGCGGCTTGATATGGTAGCGGTGAATAATTTCTTTGCTTAGTTTAATCAGGCTATCTATTTGTGGTTTCGGATATGTTTCCTGACCAAGGGATAAGGAACTCAATTCAATACCGATGGAATGGGAGTTGATGTCTGTTTTAATGTGTCGCCAATAGCCAATTCCTCCGTGCCAAGCCCGTTTGTCTTCAGGGACAATCTTGGTGATTGTTCCGTCTGTATCGACGATGTAGTGGCAACTCAATTCAAGGCGCTTTAAGGCGGCAATCATGTCGTGCGTGTGGTGAGCAGAGCAATGATACATTAAGGTATCGATTTTGGTGCGTCGATCGTTGTAAAACGGAAGAGGTCTTTCTTTCATCAGCCGGCTTTCCTTTGCTTCATAATCCGCTCATAGGCGCTGTTAATAGCAGCCATTTTTTGCGTCGCGATTTCTATTTCTTTAGCATCACCGCCGGCAGCCTGGATACGATCGGGGTGATAAGTATTAATGAGCTCTACCCAATGGCGTTTGATTTCTTTTTCTGACGCGGTGAACGGAACGCCTAAGGTTTCATAATCTTGATTTATTTCGTGATCTTTGGGTTTGAGGATAAAACGATTTTTTATAAGCGTGTAATTGCCTTGCGGAATTTCAATGATATCGGCAATATTGTCGAACATCATTAATTCTGTCTCGCCGAGTTCTCCGTCGGCAACGGCAATTTTGAAAAGATTTTCAATGATTGTCTCTTTCATATCGAGATTATTTCGGGAGACCATTTTGAGTTGCTTGGCATAGTACTCATAGCCGTCGGTTGTTTTTTTGGCCTCATTAAAAGTGCGGGCAATTTGCGGATTTTTATCGGCATTGAAGATTTTTTTGAAGATTTTAATTTCATTTTCACTGACAATACCGTCGGCTTTTGCTATTTTAGCTGATAAGCCGGCCATTGATTGGATAAAAGAAACATCTTTAGCCGTGTGTGAGCGCAGAGCTAATTTGATGACATTCATCTTAGACCAGAATTTTGTTTGGAAAACTTTGCGGAAACCGCCCTCTAAGCGGTATTCATCAATAAAAAAACCAATGATGACACCAATGAAAATAAAAATTTGATTTTTAAGACTGTAGCCGATAATGCCGCCGGCTAATTTTGCCAGATGGCAGTTCCAGAAATCTTCCAATCCGTAACGGAGATCTTTGCCGGTGCGGTTCGTATGACTGTCAAACAGGTAGTGACCGAAGACGACAAATACAATCAGACCGCTCCAGCCGTATGTTAATCCCCCAAGAATTGCGCCCCAAATTTTGCCTAGACCATTATCATGAATTTGATTATATATGCGATAAATTTTGTATGGTAACAGAAGGCGAATATTGTCATCAAGTTCATTAAGACGCTTTTTGATGATGGCTTTAACCAGGCTGCGATCAATGATGATGTGCCCTAAAAGCATTCCCCATAGGAAGCCGGTTGCTCCGAACAGCCGCAGTCCAATAATTGCAAAAGTTAATTTTCCGATGGGTGTCATTTGTTTAATTCTGTTTGTTACTCATTCTTTCAGTATAGAAGATATTTCAGAAAAATAAAGTCTTATAGTATGATGGTTGATAAATGTGTTGGATAGTCTCGAGGGGCAGAGATAAGATTTTGATGACAGTTACGACGGTAGCTGAAGTAGTCGCGGTTTGTGTAGGTATCAATATTGGAGGCGAAAATATCAGTAATGCCGCAGTTTTGCAGTCGATGAATACAAAATTCTTGCATATCAAACAGCCAATGCTGATTGTCTTGAGGTGTGAAAAAAAGCTCATAAGCCGGGTCTTGAGATAAAAATTCCTGCCGCATATCTTGTTGGCAAATGAAGGACTTTTTTTGTAAGCAAGGACCAATGGCGGCGGCAATAAATTTTTTTTGTGCTCCGAGCCGAAGCATTTGGGTTACCGTATTTTCTATAATTCCGCGCAAAGCCCCGCGCCAACCGGCATGAGCAGCCCCGATAACCTGATTTTGGGAATCATAAAACAGAATCGGCGCGCAGTCAGCAGTGCGGATGGCAAGAATGGTGTTTGCTTTATTGGTAGCCATACCATCGGCGGTTATTTGGTATTGCGATGGTTCATTGATGCAAACGGCATGGTTGCTGACACCTTGGGTTAAAATACAAAGATTTGTCAGCGGTTGGTTAAAGTGTCGGGCGGCGATGTTTAAGTTTTGACGAATGTTTTCAGGATTATCCAGACTGCGTTGACTGGCGTTAAGACTGGCATATTTTCCGCCAGAGATGCCCCCGTGACGATCAAAAAACAGGTGTTTTTCTGCGGGAAGATTAGAGGCTAAGCAGCTCATAGAAAACTTTCTCCGTATTTAAGCGGGGGAATTCCTAAATGTGAAGCGACACTTTGTCCCAAGTCAGCGTAAGTCTTGCGATGTCCGAGAGGTGCTGTCGGGGCGTGCTTGCCAAAAACCAGCACGGGGACTTGCTCACGGGTATGGTCTGTTCCCTTATAGGTCGGATCGTTACCGTGGTCGGCTGTTATAAAAACAAGATCGTCATCTTTTAACAAAGGCAATAACTCAGGTAAACGGCTGTCAAAATATTCCAGAGCCTGAGCATAACCTTTGACATTGCGACGATGTCCGTAAAGCATGTCAAAGTCTTCAAAATTGGTGAAGATTAAAGAAAAATCTGGGGCAGATTTGACGGCCTCTACAGTTGCCCGCCAAAGGTTGGGGAGTTCGGCGGTGTGGATTTCTTTTGTTATGCCGCGGTGAGCATAAATGTCGTTGATAGCGCCGATTGCCCAAACATTACCGCCTGAGGCTTTGATCTCATCAAGCAAAGTCGGACCAAACGGTTGGGCTGTGTAATCGCGGCGGTTAGTGGTGCGGGTAAAGTCTCCGGCTTTTTCCCCAATAAAAGGTCGTGCAATAATTCGTCCGATGTTGTAGGGTTGAACGTGTTTGTAGGCTATTTCGCACAGTTGATATAAATTTTGCAGGCCAAAATGTTGTTCGTGGGCGGCAATTTGCAAGTTGCTGTCGGCGGACGTATAAAAAATCGGTAATTCTGATTGGATATGCTGTTCGCCGAGTTCTTGGATGATGATGGTTCCAGAAGCGGCTTTGTTGCCCAGGATGCCTTTAATACCGCTTTCTTGGCAGATTTTATCGATTAATTCTTGAGGGAAAGAGGGGTAGTCCGGTTTGAAGTGCCCCCAGCCTTTCAGATTTGGGAGCCCGGCCATTTCCCAATGTCCGGAGACAGTGTCTTTATCTCGGCTGATTTCTTGCATGTGACCGAAGGTATGCGGTACGGACATGAGGCTTGGTGGTGAGGGAAGAGAAATTTTGACTTGTGATGCTTCCGTGCAGGCTTGTGCCAGCCCCAAATACAACAAATTCGGGATTCGCAGAGAGGGATAATTTTCGGCAATGTGGGCAAAGGTATTAGCGCCATCGTTGTCAAATTCTTTGGCATCCGGTGCTCCGCCGATACCGAAAGAATCCATCATGAGAATAATAGCTCTACTCATGTCATGCTCCTATTTTTTCAATAATTTCCGCAGATAAGGTCGGGACAGTTTCCGAAATAGTGATGTTATTCAATATATTTTCAGAAGCGCGGGCAAAATCAGCCTCTGATTGTGCATGGATAAAGCATAAAGGTGTTTTTTGATCAACCTTATCGCCGATTTGGCAAAACCGGCTGAAGCCGGTAGCAAGGTCTAATTTTTGGTCAGATCGTGTTCTGCCGCCTTTGAGTTCAATCAGGGCCAAGCCGATATTTCGGGTTTGCATGGCTGAGATGTAACCTGTTTTTTGAGCATATACGGGGCGAATGATTTTTGTTTGGGGCAAGTATTTTTCGGGCTTGTCGCAAAAATCAGTCGGACCACCTAAAGTTTTGGTCATGCGGGCAAATATTTCGAGAGCTTTACCGGAATCTAAAGCTTGTTGCAATTTTTGCAGAGCATTTTGCTTATCTGTTGCCAGGTGGGCGTTTATCAGAAGCTCGGCGCACAGTTCCATGGTTATTTTGTGTAATCGTGTATTTCTGTGATTGCCTTTCAGGTAATCAATTGATTCTTGTACTTCAAGGGCGTTACCGACAGTATGTCCCAGAACTTGGTTCATGTCTGTCAGCAAAGCTGTGGTTTTTGTGCCGGCGAGATTGGCAACACGGACAATAGATTGGGCAAGTGCGCGGGCATCTGCCAAATTATCCATAAAAGCGCCGTTTCCGCATTTGAGGTCCATAACCAGATATTGCAAGCCGGCAGCCAGTTTTTTGGAAAGGATAGAAGCTGTAATAAGCTCAATTGATTCTACGGTTGCGCAGACGTCTCTGATGGCATATATTTTTTTGTCGGCAGGGGCAAGATTTCCGGTTTGACCGATAATGGCACATCCCACATCTTTGACGGTTTGATGAAAAAGGTGATTGTCCGGGGTTGTTTGGTAACCGGGGATAGAATCGAGTTTGTCAAGCGTGCCGCCGGTGTGTCCCAATCCGCGGCCGGAAATCATTGGAACGAAGGCGCCACATGCGGCCAGCATCGGGGCTAACATCAGGCTTACTTTGTCGCCGACACCGCCGGAAGAATGCTTATCAACAACCGGTGCCTCAAGGTCACTCCAATTCATAATGTCACCGGAATCGCGCATGGCTAACGTTAGGGCAGTTGTTTCTTCTGCGGTCATGCCGTTGAGTAAAATGGCCATAGTCATGGCTGCAGTTTGACTGTCCATGATGGTGCCGTCCGTTACACCGGCGATGAATTCTTTTATTTCTTCAGAACTGAGGATTTGTTTGTTGCGTTTTTTACGAATTATTTCTTGAGGAAGCATTTTAATATCCTTGTTTTATGGTTTGTAATAAGTCATCAAGCAGTGAACTGGCGCCAATGCGAAAATTTTGGGGAGTTAGCCAGTCGTTGCCCATAATTGATTTGGCCAGCAGGAGGTATTGTTTTGCATCCATGGTGGTTTTGATGCCGCCGCTGGCTTTGAATCCGCTTTGGTATTTTCCGTCGTGAATCGTCTCTAGCATTATATTGGCGGCTTCGTATGTGGCAGAAATTTTGGTTTTTCCGGTTGATGTTTTGATAAAATTAGCGCCGCTCATAAGCGCCATCAGAGAGGCTTCTCGTATGCGTGAGGCGAGTTTCAGTTCTCCGGTTTCTAAGATGATTTTGGTGGTTTTATTGAGGCAAGTTCGGCCGACTAACTGTAAAAAATCCGCACACAGGTTGAGGTTTCCCGCTAAAAAATCTTGGTATGGAAATACGGCATCAATTTCGTCTGCTCCGGCGGTTAATGCGTTTTCTATTTCTTTTTCGACTTTGGATAGGTCGGCATTCCCGTGCGGAAAATTAACGACAGTTGCTATTTTAATACCACTATCGGCAAGTTCGTGTTTGGCCGTTGATATGAAGCGGCTGAGAATGCAAACGGCGGCCGTGTTGCCGTAGGGGGTTTGGGCGCGATGACATAACTCAGCAACGCTGTAACTGGTATCTTTATTGCTGAGCGAGGTTAGATCAAGAAGTCCTATGAGTTTTTTGGCGGCAGTGACGTTATCCATAATTACTCCTTCAGGTAAGACGTGATGAGTTTTGCTAAATCGGCACAGGCTCGTTGACCTTGTTCAAGTGTTTCGTGGTGGGAGGTTGTGCTTTGGGACATTCCGGTTCCGTAATTGGTGATGACGGATAATCCGAGGACTTTGATATTACAGCGTGCCGCACAAATAACCTCAGGAACGGTTGACATACCGACGGCATCGGCACCGAGAATCCGAAAGGCTTTAATTTCTGCGGCTGTTTCAAAATTTGGTCCGAGCACCATCAGATAAATACCCTGACGCAGTTTGATGTTTATCTTATCGGCAATATTTTGCATTTTTTTTCGTAAATCAGCAGGGTACGCATTCGCTAGAGAAGGAAAGCGAGGACCATATTTTTCGTCATCTTTGCCGACGAGGGGATTGAGACCGCTGAAGTTAATGTGGTCGGTAATCATCATAATGCTACCGGGGGTTATATCCGGATTGAGTGATCCGGCAGCGTTTGTAATGATAAGTTGTTTAATACCAAGGGTTTTGAAAACCTGGATAATGGTATTAATTATTTGTGGGTTGTGTCCTTCGTAGAGGTGGAATCGTCCCTGCATGCACAGTACTTGATGATTGTGGAGCTGGCCGACAATCAATTGTCCTTTGTGACCGGCAACTGTTGTTTGCGGGAAACCGGGAATATCAGTATAGGGAAGAACAATCGGATTGTTGATTGTATCGGCAATGCTTCCTAATCCCGATCCCAAAATAATGGCTGTATCGGGATGATAGTCTCCAATGTGTTGTCGGATAAAGTCGGCAATTTTTTCTATCATTTTTTCAGTTCCTCGGGGTTAAAAGAATAAGGGAGCAATTCGCTTATTGAAAGTGTTTTTTTGATTCCCTGAAAGTTTGCTAAATGAACTAAGGTTTCAGGTGTTGAAAATTCGGCTATTCTTTGTCTGCAGGCGCCACAAGGGGTGATGAGTTCTTGAGAATCGGCAATAACTAAAATTTCGCGAATTTGTGTTGCCCCGTTAGCAATCATAGAGGCAATAGCACCTGCTTCGGCGCATGTTCCGCAAGGGTAGGAGGCGTTTTCAACATTGCAACCTGTGTATATTTTATTATCATCGGCTAAAATTGCAGCTCCAACCCTAAAGTGAGAGTAGGGGGCGTGGGCGTGAGAACAAGTTTCTTTCGCTCTCGAAAATAAATTCTTTACAATATCCATTTTTTGTGCTTTCCATTATTAAGAGTATGATTATGTATTAATTAATATTATATATAATAATTAATTTTCCGCAAATATTTTATTCCGTTTATCGGAACAGGAGAAAAGCTGTGAAAAAATTTATAATTATGGTTATCGGATTGGTTACTGTTGCCATTATTGCCGCTTCTATTTATGTGTCAACGATTGATTGGAACAAGCATAAAGGGGCGTTGTCTGCGCAGTTGGCAGAGATTACCGGTAAAAAAATATCCTTCAACGGACCGGTCAGTATGTCGGTATTTCCGATGCCGTATATCACAGCTAAAAATGTGGTTGTTTACAGCTCAACCAATCAGAATCCTGATAAACCTCTCATGAAAATAGATAATTTAGTGGCCAGACTTTCTTTCTCGGCTTTGCTGGGGGGGAGTTTTGATGTCAAAATGATGTCGCTGGTTAAGCCTAAGGTTTTTATCGAGTATACAGAAAATGGTCTTAACTGGTTAGATGACGCTCAGACAAAAGACGATGTCGAGATGAAAGATGTTCATATTGCCTTGGATAGTGTTTTGCTTTCGGACGCCACAGTGCAAATTGTTGATGAACAACACAATATCAATACAACATTGGAAAATTTAAAAGCTGAGATTGTGGCAGATTCTTTGCACGGTCCATATCGTATTGATGGCAGCTATATGAAAGACAATAGTCCGCAGGGTTTTGCTATTTCGACCGGTAATTTATCTGATAGCTTTGCTTCGAATCTTAATTTTGTTTTGAGCCAGCCTTCTTCAGATACTTATATTCGTTTTGACGGAACCTTTTTGCTTAGTAATGAGGCCTTAAACGGTAATTTGATGATTGAGTCTAAGAAATTTAAGGAATTTTATGCCACAATGATTCCTTCGGCTCCTTTAGGGGATTACTGGGATGATAATTTAGAGGCTTCAATGGAACTCAAGGTTAATCAAACTCAGATGGAATTGGCTAACATTATCCTGAAGTATGGTAAAACGGCCGGTGCCGGCAATATCATTGTTCCGTTAAAGAGTAAAAGTTATGTTATCGGTGAAGATGATGACGCAAAAAGAGATATTACTCTTAAATTTGATATGACAGAGTGGGATTTGGAGCCTTTTGTTGCACTTATGAAAGAATATGTCAGAGAACAAATGGCAGAGGGGGCAATCTATGATCCCCATATTCCGTTTGATATGAATGTTAATCTTACGGCATTAAAGGCTGAATATAATGATCAAATTATCAAAGATTTCAATCTCAAGATGAGCTTGCTTGATAATGTTTGGAATGTTACGGAGCTGAGCGGGCAATTCCCGGGAAATACACAAGTCAGCGGTGTCGGTAAAATATTTTCGGTAGAAGACGTCTTATCTTATACCGCAACTGTTGAAGCTGAAGCAGAAAACTTAAAAAAAGTGCTGGATTGGCTTGAAATTCCGGTAACGACAGTTGCTAATTCAACTTATCAAAAATCGACATTAAATGCGTCAATTGTCGGTGATATGCGGGCTATTCAGGTTTCTCCGTTTACATTGTCTGTTGATAATACTGTTTTAAACGGACATTTTGGGGCTAAAAGAGGTCAGCCGAATCATTACGGTTTAGAGATTACAACGGATAATATCATTTTGGATAATTATCTGCCCAGAGTTTTGGTAGGGCATGAAGAGGATGCCTTGCAGATTATCTCTGATTTATGGGCAGCTACAGGATGGGCAAATGATGTTGATGTTGATTTTAAGCTGACAGCGGGGTTGTTGATTTATGAAAAAATATCTTTTGAGAAATTGCAGCTGAGTGCGTCTTTGCAAAAAGGAATTTTGAATATTCAAAATTTAAATATAGAAGATGTTCTTAAGGCAAATGTGGCTGTTAATGGGGAAATCGGAGGCTTCGGTGATAAATTGAAGCTAAGCAACTTAAATTATAAAATAACAGTTGCGGATTTTGCACCTTGGATGGAAAAGTTTAAAATTGAGAATCCTGATATAAATCTTAATTTTTTCCAGCCATTTACATCAGAAGGTGTCGTCTCTATGAATACCGGAAGAATTTGGATTAAGGCAGATAATAGAAACGGAAATGTGGTGTCTTCTTATAATGGTCGTGTCAGTGAAGCCGATGCAACGTATAATCTGGAGGGCGATTTGCAGCTTAGGGCGCCGCAGATTTCTGATTTACTCAAAAACTTAAAAACGAAATATATCCCGCAAGATGATAAGCTTGGACGTTTGGCCTTAAAGGCGCATATTCTTGGCAGTTTAGATAATTTTAAGCTTTCAGATATGGTTATGAGTATCGGTTCTAATATATTTCAGGGAACAATCGGAATTGATAAAATGAGGTCGGTTCCTTATATGGCGGCAAACTTAAAAATTAATCGATTTGAAGCAGATCGCTTTTTACCTAAAAATGAAAATAACGGAGTGTTGTTTGAAAAAGAGCAAACTGCCCAAAATGTTACTTTTTGGAGTAAGCCTTATTTAAGTGATAAGCCCTTTAATCTCTCTCAATTTGATAAGTTGCAATTTGCGTCTGATCTAGAAATTAATGAGTTATTGTTTAAAAATAAGTTGTTTAAAAATGTCAAAACAAAGTTTGAGAATCGGAATGGGGCGCTTTCTCTAATCGGTTTTAAGGCCGGCTATAATGATGGTGATGTTATGGCTAATTTAAAACTTAATCTTTCGGATGCGCCGCGCTTGAGTGGTGATGTCAGTATAACGAATCAAAAAATTTATGATATGGGATTAGTGGGTAGTGTATATGGGCTCAAATCCGGTGTCGTTGAAGTAAATGCTTCGCTAGACAGTTCGGCACATTCTCCTCGTGATATTATTGACCACTTTACAGGAACGGTCAATTTGAATATTAATAATCCTGTTGTGGTTGGTTGGGATTTTGACCCGATAGCAGATGATTTGCAGCTTAGAAAAATCAGTGATGGTCTGGTCTCTGTTTTGAATGAGAATTTAAGAAAAGGAGAGACTACATTTAATAAGTTTAGCGGCAAAATCAGTTTTAAGGATGGTGAGTGGGCTATAGACAGAGCATCTTTCTTGTCTGATGATGCGTATGTCGATATTTCCGGTCAAGGTGCTTTGGCTCCCTGGCAGATGAATAGTACGTTTTCTGTTCAGTTAACAGATATTAAGACGTTGCCCCCGTTTGCATTTGTTCTTAAAGGTGATATGGCTCGTCCGGAATTGGAAGTTGATCCCTCTCAAATTACGAAGGTTTATGATGAACAACAAGCAGCAGTAGCTGCGGAAAAGAAACGCAAGCAGGAAGAATATGAACGTGACTTGCGAGATCAGGTTGAATCGCAAAGAGTTTTGTTGGAAGAAGTTAAGGGACTGTTTAAGGAGTTTGTTGAAAATACATATCGTCCTTTGTCCAGCAAGTTTTCGGATGAAAAATATAAAGAAGCATTGTCTAAAATAGAAGATAAATTAAAGGGTCAAGAGAGGCAATTTGCTGAAGCGGATAGCATCTTATCTCAAACGGATATAAAGCCACAATATCCCGAGCAATTGGCACAGATTAATAAACAGGCAAAGGAATTGATTGGTGCTGTCGATGAAGAGATCCATGCGTTGTATATGCAAAATTTAAAAGATCAAATTTCACGTCATTATCAGAGTATTGATAAACTTGTAGCAGAGAAAACGCAACTTATGCAGGATAGTTTGGCCGAAAAAGGACAGCAGTTGGCGAAGTTGGATGATATTCAAACAAGCTATAAATTCCAGTATGATTCTCAGTATGAAACTTTGGCAAATGCTATTGCAGAGCAAATGAAAGCTTTTGATAATATTGTTCAAAATGCTGATGTTTATTATATTGATGTGGCAACAGAGGACGATGTTACAGTACTTGAGAAATATGTTGTGGAAAGCTCTGAAATGCTTGTAAAAGCTCAAAAACAAAGTGAGCAATTGAAAGAGAAGGTAAATGAATATCTAAAATATATGAGGGACAAGGTTGCAAGAGAAGATGAAGCTTATAAAAAACGGCTGCAATCTGATGCAGCACTGAAGGCGCAAAAAGAGGCTTCTTCTGTTTCTTTGCCGCAAAATAAAAAAACAATTATTTTAGTACCCTCTTCTGTTGACGAGGGGGGAGACGGACAAGTCGTTGAAATACAGCCGCAAGCCGTACCTGTAACAGAAGATGAAGTTTTATCGGAAGATTGGGAGGTTAATTTGTTTAATCCTAATGAATCTGCCGGGACAGCCAGCGGCGTTGTTCGCCGTAAATAATTAAGTTGTTTATGCTTTGTCTCAGGACTTGAGAACACGTTTTTTTGTGATATATTAAGCTCATTGAGTAATTATTTTATTTTTAGGAGTTTTAGTATGTTCAAAAAGCCAGAAGTTTGTATACTTCCCGTTGCCGGTTTGTCGACCAGAAATCTTCCTTCTACAAAAGTTTTGCATAAAGGTTTTTTAACTTTGCACAGCCGTCCGATTATTCAATATGCGGTTGATGCTTGTGCCGAGATTGGCATTAAGGAAATTATTTTTATTTACAGCGATCAATCTTGCAAGCACCTGTATGAAAATTATTTTGCGCCGTATCCTTGGTTGGAGAACCATTTGCGGGAAAAGAATAAATTAGATTTATTAAAAGTTGTGCAGGATATTATTCCTCATGGAATGAAGTTTTCTTTTGCTGCTCAGAATGAACCAAGAGGTAATGGGCATGCTGTTTTAATGGCAAAAGAATTGGTCGGTGACAGAGATTTTATCGTTATGTGGCCGGATGATGTTTATGTTAATATCCGTGGAGAGGGTGTTTTGAAACAGCTGCTGGATGTTTATGAGCAGGAAGGCGGTATGGTGATTAACATCATGGAGTTTCCTCGAGAACAAATGGTTCGTTACGGAGCTTTGGTCAGTTGTGTACGCGATGGGCGTAAGGTGTTGGCTAAAGGTTTGGTAGAAAAGCCGTCACTGGAGAATGTTCCCTCAACTTATGCCAGTATGGGACCCTACATTATCCCGAATGAAGTGATGGATATTTTACCCGAAGTTCAAAAAGGAACTAATGGTGAGATTAATTTGACAGATGCGCTTTCTTTAGCAGCACAGCGAGGGACGAAAATCACGGGCGTTTTGTGCGATACCATGCGTTTCGATTGCGGAACAAATAAAGATTTGGAAAAAGCAAACTTGAAGTTATCCCTGATGGAAGATCCGGAGTTGAGAAGGTATTGTCGCGATTTGCTCAACAATATGCTTGTTTAAAAGACGCTAAAGTCCCGTCATACTTGTAACTTTTCTCCTAATGTAGCTGGTTGTACATGTCGTCGAAAAGTTGCGGCGTAGCACGGGGCTTTACTCAAATATATACAGTTCTTTGCCGTGTTGTTTGAGCCAAGTTTGCCCCTCTTCATAATTCGGGCAGAGAAAGGCAACGCATTGCCAAAAGTTGGCAGAGTGGTCTTGATGAGCTAGGTGACTGACCTCGTGTGCAATAATGTAATCAATAACCTCTTTCGGGGCGAGGGCTAAGCGCCAGCTGTAATTGATGTTGTTAAGTGACGAACAACTTCCCCAGCGAGATTTAGTGTCTTTGATGGTTACGTCGTGAACTTGGCAATTAATTTTAGCTGCCAATTTTTGTGACAGTTTGAGAAATTTTGTTTGAGCTTCTTTTTTGATGAAATCTTTAACCCGTCGGTGTGTGAATTCGCTCCCGCCGGAAACATAGAGAATACCTTTTTCTATGCGCGCTCCCCAGCGTTTTTCCGGCGCATGCTGAATTAGGATTTCTTTACCAAACAAGCAGATGTTTTGTCCTGAAGTAAAACGTTGTGTTTTAGGAAGATTACGCAAGCTCTCAATAATCCAGTCTTCATGCACTTTTACGAAGCTAACGGCCTGTTTTTGGGTGCAACGAGGCGGAATAGAAAGAACGGGTTGGTGGTCTTTCGTATCTATTCTCAGGGTTAGGCGTTTGGCACGAGGCGATTTGATAACCTTCAGCGGAAAATCAAATGCCTCCTGAATATTATAAATCTTGCCAGTCAACAATGTAATTTTCATAATCTTCTATTCCTGTCTCGCATACTAAAGGTCGACCTTGCAGAGATTGTTTGGCTTGGTGGACACTTTCGGCAATCCCTGTTTTTAAGGGATGCCACTCCGGCAGATCGTATCCGTTATCCAGTAACCAGTAGGCACATGTTTTCGGAAGCCAACGCGGTTTTTCCCGAATAGCTTTGAGGTCAATATCTCGGCAATCCGGAACTTTTTCAAAACGGTGCTCGTAAATTCGGCATAAACAATTATCGCAGTTTAAGAAACGGCAGTAAGTATTGGTGAATTTGATTTTTCCTTTTATCTCAAGTTTATTGAGACAACATTTGCCGCAGCCGTCGCACAAAAGCTCCCACTCATGCTTGCTCATCTGCTCAAGTGTTTTATGTTTCCAAAATTCCGGCTCAAGGTTTTGCATATTGTCAAAACGGCTTTGCGGATTATAGTCTTTTTCCAGTTTATAATCTGTCATTTTATTTTAGCGAATCGTTGTTGTGTTTTTCTGTTTTATGATTATAATTTGTAAATATCAAGGAATATTTAAGGAAAAAAAGAAATGTTTGGCTGGTTAGCTGATTTGTTGGTTAAATCTGCAGTTGTGGGTTCGAGTTGTCCTTGTTGCAACGGGCAAAAAGAACAACTCAAAAAAATGCAAAAAGCTGTTTTGAACGGACAACTTGAAGAAGAGGAAGAATCGGCGTGTCATTGTAGCGATGGCTGTCATTGTTCGGGGCACGGGTGTTGTCAGGAAGGGGAAAGTTGCTCCTGTACTTCTCAGAATCGTTCAGATATGAGCATGAGTTATCATTATCAGTTATAAATCCGGCCAGTTGATAATATGGTCCTCGAGCTCATCTTCTTTGACTTTTGTCTCTGAAATACAGCGACCGGAAACAGCCTTTCTGGGCGGTCGAGGGCGATTTTCAACCAAAGCACGATAGGCGCAGGACGGGGGCATCCATTCAATTTTATCAACATTTTGAGGTGTTAGTTTCAGGCATGTCGGTACAAGCTGACAACGGTCTTGGTAATGGGTGCAACGGCAGGTTTCGGGGTCCATGTATTGACAGACAACATCTGTATAATAAATATCGTCAGTGTCTTCATCTTGCAGTTTGATGAGGCAACATTTGCCGCATTGGTTGCACACTGCCTCCCATTCTTCCGCTGTGTAGTCAGAGAGTCTCTTTTTCATCTTTTTTTCTTTCAAAAAGATTGCAAACAGATGATGCCGTGAGCATGAGAAGGGAGAAAATGCTTAGGGCGCAAAAACTCACACACATCATTGTATAGCGAATCGCTTTTTTAGCCAATTTGTTCAGGAATATATTCATCTTTCGCTAAGTTTCCGAATTGCGCATAATCACCGTTCCAAAAGAGTTTGGCTGTTCCGGTCGGACCATGACGTTGTTTACCGATAATGACTTCTGCAATATTGGCGGTTGCACGGCAACGAGCCTGCCATTCTTCGATACGTGATTGCAAGTGTTCAGGTGTTTCGTTTGCTTTTTGTTTGGGCTCTTCGTTTTGGATATAATAGTTTTCTCGATAGACAAACATCACAATATCTGCGTCTTGTTCGATAGAGCCTGACTCACGCAAGTCTGACATGACCGGGCGTTTATCATCACGTTGTTCAACACCACGATTTAATTGTGACAGGGCAATTACCGGAACATTGAGTTCTTTGGCGAGAATTTTCAAGCCACGTGAAATTTCTGATAATTCTTGAACACGGTTGCCTTCGTTCTTTTTGCTTCCGGATCCCATAATCAGTTGAATATAATCGATAACGATTAATCCTAATCCTTTATTGCGTTGAAGACGGCGGGCACGGGAACGAATCGTGTTAATGGTCAGTCCCGGGGTGTCGTCAATATACAAGGGAATTTTTTCTAACTCATGTGCGGCGGTAATAATGCGGTTGAATTCTGCCGGTTCTAATTTACCGGTACGCATATCTTTGCCGTTGGTTTGGGTAATAGTTGCTAAAATACGGCTTGCCAGTTGGTCTGCGGACATTTCCAGCGAGAAAAAGGCAACGCCTTTGTTTTGCGGGTTTAAATTATTATCGTGTGACATATAGTCGGCAACATTGTAGGCAATATTGGTGGCAAGTGCGGTTTTTCCCATAGCCGGACGACCGGCAATAATAATCAGGTCTGAATTGTTCAGCCCGCCAATCTTGTTATCTAAATCGTCCAGTGCTGTCGGAAGACCGGAAATTTTACCGTCTTTTTGATAGGCGGCCTCAATGTATTTGACGGAGGAAGTCAATGCTTCTGCAAAGTTCACAAATCCGCCGCGGGAATCGCCTTGATTCGCAAGGTCATAAAGTTTTTTCTCGGCGCTTTCAATTTGTAGAGTTGCATCATTATCGATATCTTCTTTGATTGCATCATTAACAATTTCATAGCCGGTGTTGATGAGTTCACGGCGTAAAAATTTGTCGTAGATAAACTGTGCGTAGTATTCAACATTGGTTAACGGGGAAGACGAATCGGCAAGTTTGAGTAAATAAGGAAAACCGCCAACTTCCTGCAAAGTTCCTTCTTGTTCGAAGTAGTTTTTGAGGGTAATGACATCAGCAACGTGGCCTCGTTGTAAAAGTTTGCTGATAACCTCAAAGATTTTGACATGAATTTTATCTGCAAAGTGCTGCGGTTTAAGAAATTCAGAAACTTTTTCGTATGCTTTGTTGTTGGCGAGCAACGCACCAATGAGAGCTTGCTCGGCTTCAAGATTTTGCGGTAAAACGGCGGGATCAATTTTTTCCATAACGGCGACTCTGAGATGTTAAAATAAAGTTTGAGTTCTTATAGCCGATAGGGGAGGAGATGACAATTATATAAATCTTATTCACAAAGATATAAACAGAGCTATCAACAGGTTTATAAACATAAAAAAGCCCTCATCCTTGAGGGCTTTTTTATACCATGTCATATTCTTTAATCTTAAGCTTTTTTGTTTTTCAAAATAGCTTTTTTAATTTTCAGAGCTTCTAAAGATAATTTGTTGTTAGATGTTTTTTCCAAATAAGCATCTAAGCCACCATTGTGCTCAATAGAACGTAAAGTTTTTGTACATACTCTGAGGTTGAAACTCTGGTTCAGAGATTCACTTAACAAAGAAACTACTTGTAAGTTAGGCAAAAAACGGCGACGTGTTTTATTATGAGCGTGGCTGACATTGTTGCCGCTCATAGCGCCGGTGCCTGTGATATCGCATTTTTTAGACATTGTTTGATTCCTTATAAATAAAATGTTTGTTGTGTTATTATACGCAAATTGAAGAGAAGTCAAGAAAAAACATTGATAATTTGTTATTTTCTAAAACTTGTGAGTCTTTTGAGTTATTTAATACATTCTTTAGAAAAAATGAAATATAGTGAGGGCATTATAATTTAGGCTTTGCTTAAATGTAATATATTTTTGTATTAACAGTAAAAGGGAAAAATTATGTCAGCACTAAAATTAATGAGTAAAATGGCCGGTGCCGTTTTATTGGTTATGCTTGCAAGTTTGCAAGGTGCGGCAGCCTCTGAAATTGATTTGAATGTTCCTATGTTGAATGTTCCTTACAATATCTTTGGTATTGCCACCAATGGTGCGCAAATTCTGACCTATGGTTTGGGTATTTGCGTGCTGGGTTTGATTTTTGGTCTTTATGAATTTATCAAAATCAAAAAAATGCCGGCTCATGAATCAATGTTGAAAATTTCTAATTTGATTTATGAGACCTGCAAAACATATATGAAACAACAAGCAAAATTATTGCTCGTTTTGGAATTGTTTATTGCTGTTTGCATCTTTTATTATTTCTTCTATTTGAACGGCACGCCGTTGCCAAAAGTTCTGACCGTTCTCGGTTGGTCTGTTTTGGGTATTCTGGGGTCATATCTCGTTGCCTGGTTCGGTATGAGAATTAATACTTATGCTAACTCTCGTACGGCTTTCTTGTCACTAAAAGCAAATCCGTATAGTGTTCAGAGTCTGCCTTTACGTTCAGGTATGTCAATCGGCGTTTTACTCATTTGCGTCGAATTGATTATGATGATTACTATTCTGTTGTTTGTTGACAGAGATAGTGCCGGTGCATGTTTTATCGGTTTTGCCATCGGTGAATCTTTAGGTGCTTCCGCCCTTCGTATTTGCGGTGGTATTTTTACCAAAATTGCCGATATCGGTGCTGACTTGATGAAGATTATCTTCAAAATCGATGAAGATGATGCGCGTAACCCGGGCGTGATTGCCGACTGTACCGGTGATAATGCCGGTGACTCTGTCGGGCCGACTGCTGATGGTTTTGAAACTTATGGCGTGACCGGTGTGGCTTTGATTTCTTTCATCGTCTTGGCAGCGGGGATGCAATATGACTATAACGGTCATTTGTTCTTGGTAGCCGGTGGTATTGATATTCAGGCTCGTTTAATTGTTTGGATTTTCACTATGCGCGTTTTGATGATTTTAACATCAATGGTTGCTTATTGGTTGAACAATGCCGGTTGTAAAGCCGTTTTCGGCAAAGCCAAATCTTTTAATTTTGAAACCCCGTTGACAACTTTAGTTTGGGCGTCTTCAATTATTTCTATTTTGATGACCTTCGGTGTTTCTTATATTATGATTGGTAATATGAGCCCTGATTTATGGTGGAAATTGTCGGTTATTATCAGCTGCGGTACATTTGCAGCAGCAATTATTCCTGAATTTACAAAGATTTTCACATCTTCTAAATCTCAGCATGTTCAGGAAATTGTTAATGCCAGCCGTGAAGCCGGTGCGTCTCTGAATATTATTTCAGGTATCATTGCCGGTAACTTCTCTGCCTTTTGGAAAGGGTTGGTTATGGTCGGTTTGATGGCCGTTGCTTTCTTTACCTCTCGTGAAGGTTTGGACAGCTTTATGGTTTATCCGACAGTGTTTGCCTTCGGTTTGGTTGCTTTCGGTATGCTCGGTATGGGACCTGTTACCATTGCGGTTGACAGCTATGGTCCGGTAACCGATAATGCGCAATCTGTTTTTGAGTTGTCTCAGATTGAACAAATTAAGGGTATCGATAAAGAAATCAAAAAAGATTATGGTTTCAAACCTGACTTTGAGACCGGTAAACAGTTGTTGGAAGAGAACGACTCAGCCGGAAATACCTTTAAGGCGACAGCTAAGCCTGTTTTAATCGGGACAGCGGTTATCGGTGCAACGACAATGATTTTCTCGATTATCTTGTTGTTGAACTTGCAGTTGAATTTGCTTGATCCGTATGTTTTGTTCGGATTGATGCTCGGTGGTGCGGTTATTTACTGGTTCTCCGGTGCATCTATGCAAGCAGTTTCTACCGGTGCTTATCGTGCAGTTAACTATATTAAGAAGCATATTAAATTGGACGGCAAAAAAGCTGCTTCAATCGAAGATTCTAAGAATGTGGTTCGTATTTGCACGGTTTATGCGCAAAAAGGTATGTTCAATATCTTTATCGTTATTTTCTCGTTTACAATTGCGTTTGCTTGCTTCAATGCTAATTTGTTTGCAAGCTATTTGATTTCAATCGCAGTCTTTGGTTTGTACCAAGCTTTGTATATGGCTAATGCCGGCGGCGCTTGGGATAATGCCAAGAAAGTTGTTGAAGTTGATTTGCACGAGAAAGGGTCTGACTTGCACGCTGCCGCTGTGGTGGGCGATACGGTCGGTGACCCGTATAAAGATACTTCTTCAGTTGCGTTAAACCCGATTATTAAGTTTACGACATTGTTCGGATTACTCGCTGTTGAAATGGCAGCTTCTGCGCCGAGATGTGTTGCTTTATCATTGGGTGTTGCGTTCTTTGTTTTAGGTTTGTATTTCGTATGGCGGTCTTTCTATCGTATGCGAATCGAATCGACAAAGGACTAAACTGATTATCTCAAGTTAAAAGCGGAGGAATTTTCCTCCGCTTTTTTTGATTGATTATTCTGAAAATGTTGCTTATTATAAAAATGGTTTTGATACCGTATTATTATGAGTAAGTGTAGGGAATCCTGAACCTAACAGAATAACATTATCAAGTGGTTATGCACTTAAAAGACTTGATATTCCTCCGACGGAGGAGTGTCAGGTAATAGGGCTGTAGACTTTGTTTACAGCGGAATAATGACTGTATTCTGTTATACAAGGAGCTCCTCCACACCTTAAAAAAGTGTGGATTTTTTTATATTTTAGGAGTTCGGTATGATTGAAGAAAAAGTACATAAGAGCCGTCAAAGATCAAGAGGAAAAAGAGATGACGGTACACCCAATCCGGTTGATATCTACGTTGGTGAACGCGTCAGGCTGCGTCGGCATTTACTGGGATTGTCTCAGCAAGAACTTTCTCGGCACTTAGGAATTACTTTTCAACAAATTCAGAAATATGAAAAAGGATGTAATCGGTTGGGGGCCAGTCGACTTTGGGATATCAGTCGTGTGTTGAAAGTGGGCGTCGAATATTTTTTTCAAGATATGCCCGAAGATATTTTTCGCGAAAGCCCCCGAGCATTGTTTGGTCTGGATGATGGTAAAGATGAACAACAAGGTGATTTTCCGCTCGAATACAGAACGGATGCTCAGCAACTTTTGCTTTATTATAACCGTATTCAAGATAAAGAGCATAAAAAGTTAGTTATTGATGTTGCTAAGGGATTATCTCACAGATTTTTTTCTTCTGAGTAAAATATACAAAGCGCCGGTGCCGCCCAAGTTTGGGGTAGGGTGAATGAAGCCCAGAATCAATGGACGAAGTTGCTCGGAATTGAGCCAGACAGGTGTACGTTCTTTCAGCTTTCCTTTCTCTGTAAAAATATCATCATCGGGGTTATGGTTCTGCCCTTTGCCGGTGATAATCAAAACACATCGTTTGTTGTGTAAATAAGATTGTTTGATAAATTTAAAAACAGATTCATAGGCAAGATTTTCTGTTTTGCCATGCAGGTCAAGGGTTGCCTCGATTTTGTATTCACAGCGTTTCATGCGGCGCGCCGTTTGTCCGTCCATGTTGCTCAAATCGCCGACATGCAAGTATGAGAGCTGATAAATATTCGGGATGTTTTTGTAGCTGATGGTCGGGGTTACTTCTTCTATATAAATTGGAGCAGAGGGCGGTTCTTCCGGTTGCGGGAGACGGTGAACTTTGGAGAGTTCTGCCGCCCATGTTTCAGAATCTTCCGGGGTTATCTCAGGCAACTGATTTTTCATGAGAGAGGTCTTCTTCAGAAGTTTTTTTGTCTGTCATTAAATCAGCAAAGTTTTGAACAATAAACTCTTTCCAGTCTCCTTCGGGGGAGATACAGCCAAGTTTTTTGTTGGCGGCGGTTGCTATGATTAGCCCACCGAAATTCCACAGTTCCTGACAATGCTGAAAGTCGCGTGTGATGTATTTTTTTGTGCGTTCCAGCAGGCGTTTATCTATAAGGCGTTTTACGTAAAAATTATAAATCAAAACCATGCCTAAAATGAAGGCGACCCCAAATAAAATCCCGACAACAAAAATTAAAATGACACCGACAATCATCGGAATCAACAAGGGCAGCAAATTCTCCCACGGGTTGTAGACAGGGGAATTAGGGCGGTTGATTTTGGTGGTGTCCAGATAAAGGCGCAACAAGTCTTGCTCAAGAGCCTTGTTGAAAGCCTTATATATCAAGAGTTCTGCTTTATTGGGCTTGACCATCTTTTACCTCTAGGGTTTTGGGGAGGAAAATGTAATATTGTCCTACAGCATTCATTTTACCTGCTTGCTCCAAGACGTCATCCTTACCGGATCCCCAGTAGAAATCGCCGCGAACAATACCTTTGATGGCGCCGCCGACATCTTGTGCTACGACCAGTCTTTGGATTGGTGTCGAATCGGGCGCGGTCGTTTCAAGCCACAGGAGAGCTCCCAACGGAATATAACGGCGATCAACAGCTAAACTACGCTGCGCTGTTAAAGGAACATTTTGGGCACCCACCGGGGCAAGCGAATCGGCAATGCGATGGAAAACGTAGCGGTCGTTTTTGCTCATTTCACGTGCAGCAATATCCGGATGTTTTTTCAGCCACTGGCGAATCGCCCCCATCGATGCTTGACTTTTATCAATCAGACCTTGTGATAAAAGGATACTGCCAATTCCGGTGAACGGGCGACCGTTGTGCGCTGCAAAGCCAAGTCTGACCTGTTCTCCACTCTCAAGGTAGGCGACGGCGGATCCTTGGATTTGCATAATATTCAAATCGACCAAATCATTTGCCCAGAGAATAACCGGTGCCGGTAAATCCATTTTTTCTATTTCCGAGCGGGTATAGTAGGGGACAAGTTTTTGTTTTTCCTCATCAATGCGGCCGAAAATCTTTTGATTAGGGTAACGGTCATCAAAATCACCAATGTTAACCTCAATTAAATCACGCGGCTTGCCGTATATCGGGTAGGGATAGCGGTCGCTTTGCGTGCGAGAGGCTTCGAGACTTGATTCATAATAAGCCGTGAATTTTCCCTCCGGATTGTTTTTATCCAAGACAAGGTAGGGGGTGAAATACTTATCAATAAAGAATCGTAATTCGGCAGAAGTGTCAATTTCGGTGTTTAAAAACTTTTCACACACATCACGGTAGGCGGCGGTTGGAATTTTCATTTCGGTATTAGATAAGTAAGCGGTTTTTTCCTTGAGAATTTGCTCGCATGAATATTTTATTGCCGGATAGGCCTCCATCAGTTCGTCACGATACCAGTTTTTGAGTTCTTTGTATTCAACCGGCAACAAAGTCAGCTCAGATTGAGCTTGAGGTTCATTTTCCTGGTGCTCAACGGAAAGTTTAGGCTGTTGTTGGTCTTGTTGATCATCTTTTTGTCCGCAGCCGCCAAACAAAAAAGCTAAGAGAGTTAAATATACTAAAGTTGTGTGACGCATTATTTTTTCGTTGAAGTTAGAAGCCAATTGGGGTTAGTTGAGGTGATACAACGCTCAAATGTCCAGATATCCGTGATGGTTTGAACGAAGTTTTCATCACCTTCGATGACGTTATCATCTTTGTCTTTGAGTAAATTTACCTGTTCGGTTACAAATTTAACAGAAATTTTAGCGGTGTCATTTTTGTTGAGCTTAACATCGGTAATTTCTGTCTCGTTAAAACCAATCAAATCTGTCTCGGCCGTGATGTTATCTTGTTGACGTTGAGAGATTATTTTTTTGAATTTTTTAATTAATTCAGGTGCAACTAAGCTTTCTAATGTTTCTATATCCTGCTTGGCAAAAGCGGTCAGAATAATCTCAAAGGCTCTTTTTGCTCCGGAGATAAAAGCCTCTTTGTTAAAGGAAGGAATTTTTTGTAATTCTAAATCCAGCGGGGATAAATCTTCTTTTGGGGTAATATCAGTCGGTTGTTTTGGGGCGTTGCGCTCGTTTTCCTTCATGATGATATCAAAAATTTTGGCGGCGCTTTCTTCGCTTAAGGGTGTTGCTTTTGGTTCTTCGGGGCGTGTGCCTAAGATACTTTTCAGTTTGCTGAAGAGAAGCATCACCACCACTAAAAGAATAACAATATCTAAAAATTGTGCCATCGTAATAAAAATTCCTCGTTAGATTTAATTTGTTCTCTCCTTAATATAGCGGAAATAATGGGATTATCAACCAGAAATATTTGACGTTGAATATAAAATATGATATGCGCATATTATATTATCAATGTCTGTTAATTTTAGATTTGAAAGGTGAATTATGAGTAATCAAAAAAACAATCAAGAACAACAAAATAATATGCCGCCGGTTGTTATTCATGCACAGTACATTAAGGATTTTTCTTTGGAAGTTCCTCATGCTCCGGAAATTTTTACGGAATTGACTGTCGCGCCGAAGATTGATGTGCAGGTTCAGGTAAATGCTCGCCATCTGCATGATAATTTTCATAATGTCAGTTTGAGCTATACACTTAACGGTGATTTAAATGGCAAGAAATTATTTATTTTGGAATTGGAGTATGATGCGGTCGTATCCTTGAATGTGCCGGAAGAGCATGTTAAGCCGGTTTTGATGGTGGAGATTCCACGGATGTTGTTCCCGTTTGTTCGTGCGATTGTCGCCAATGCTATGATTGATGGCGGCTTACCTCCGGTTATGCTGAATCCGATTGATTTTGCGTCTGTTTTGCAAAAAAATGAACAGAATCAGAAAAAACAGTAGATTTTTTGGATTTTGTGTGTTATAGCATAGCTATTCTTTCATAAAATCAGTTGAAAGTGAGGTAAAAGCCTCACTTTTTTTTATAAAAGGAATCGTAAACAATGCAAGTTAAACATTATTTGTCAGATATGTTGGAGCCGGCTATCGAAAAGCTCGGTTATGAGTGTGTTCGAATCATGACTATCGGTCAGGCGAATCCGACATTGCAGATTATGATTGATAAGACAGATGATACGGAAATTACGGTTGATGACTGTGCAAAAGTCAGCAGAGCGTTGTCGGAGATCTTGGATGAAAAAGATCCGATCGCCGATAAGTATAATCTGGAGGTTAGTTCACCGGGGCTTGACAGACCTTTGACTAAACCGATGCACTTTAAGAAGTTTGCCGGGAATGAGGTCAAAATCGAAACAGATGAGTTGGTTGACGGTCGTAAACGTTTTAAGGGCGAACTCAAAGGAATCGAAGGCAGTGATGTTTTGCTGGTGATGGATGAAAATGTTTATCAGATTCCGTTTGATGCCATTGCAAAAGCAAAAATTGTTTTGACTGATGAGTTGCTTGCCAAGTGGGCGGCAGATCATCCGGAAACAGAAGCATTTATTGAAGATTAGTTTTAACAAAATCAAACTTTAAGAGGATAATATGGAAAATATTGAAAATATGCCGAGACCTGAAATTGTGTTAGTTGCTGATACAGTTGCTCGTGAGAAAAATATTGATAAGGAAGATGTTTTTGTAGCAATGGAAGTTGCTATTCAGAAAGCTGCTCGCTCTAAATACGGCTTTGAGCATGATATCAGAGCCGTGATTGATCGTAAAACGGGGGCGATTAATTTGTCTCGGTATCGTGAGATTGTTGATGAAATTATTGAGGAAGATGATGAATCTCAGGCCTCTAAGATTTTGTTGGAAGATGCAAAAGCATATCGTAAAGATGCTAAAGTCGGTGAATATATTATCGATACTCTTCCGCCGATTGATTTCGGACGTATTGCCGCTCAGACAGCTAAGCAGGTTATTATGCAAAAAGTTCGTGATGCAGAGCGTAATAAACAGTTTGAAGAATACCAAGAAAAAGTCGGCACCATCGTTAACGGAACGGTTAAAAGAATTGAGTTCGGTAATGTGGTTTTAGATATCGGCAAAGCCGAGGCTATTTTGCGCCGTGATGAAATAATTCCGAGAGAGAAATTTAAGAATGGTGATCGTGTCCGTGCTTATGTTTTGGAAGTTCGTCGCGAAAACAAAGGTCCGCAAATTTTCTTGTCTCGTACTTGTCCTGAATTTATGGCTAAGTTATTTACGCAAGAAGTTCCTGAGATTTATGATGGTATTGTTCAGATTATGGGTGTCGCTCGTGATCCGGGATCTAAGGCTAAGTTGGCCGTTAAGGCCAATGATATGACGGTTGATGCCGTCGGGGCTTGTGTCGGTTTGCGCGGTATTCGTGTTCAGGCCGTTGTTACCGAGTTGCAAGGTGAAAAAATTGATATCGTTCCTTATTCTGAAGATAAAGCTCAATATATCGTCAGTGCTTTGGCTCCCGCAGAGGTAACAAAAGTTGTTCTTGATGAAGAAAACAATCGTATTGAGGCGGTTGTTCCTCAGGAGCAATTTTCTATTGCAATCGGTCGTCGCGGTCAGAATGTTAAGTTGGCTTCTCAGTTGTTGGGGTGCGATATTGATGTTTTGACAGAAGAACAAGAGCAAGAACGTCGATCTAATGAAAATAAAGTTCGTTCACAGCGTTTCATCGAAGCATTAGACGTTGATGAAATGATTGCACATCTCCTGATTGCCGAAGGCTTTACGACTGTTGACGAAGTTGCCATGGTTGAGTTGTCTGAATTGGCAAGTATTGAAGGTTTTGATGAAGATGTTGCAACGGAGTTACAGGCTCGTGCTAAGGCTTATGTTGAAAATCGCAACGCCGAGTTTGTTAAACAAAGTGAAACTTTGGGAATTGATGAACAGCTGAAAACAGTTGAGGGGTTGGATCAGGATATGATTTTAACTCTGGCTAATAAAGGTGTGAAAACTTTAGAAGATTTAGCTGATTTGGCAGCTGATGAGTTAATGGAAATGTTAGGAGAGAATGTTCTTTCCGAAACAGAGGCGAATGCGGTTGTGATGAATGCGCGTCGTCAAGCCGGTTGGTTTGAGTAAAATTTGCAAAAGAGACTTTATGTTGGCGCTTTTTTCGCTTAGGTACTTTTTTGTACACCGCGCTCAAAAAGCGCTCAACAGCAAGCCTCTTTATCAAATTTTATGAGGATATCTTTATCAAATTTTATGGTGAGATAAGGTATTAGAGATTGAAAAAGAATGAGGACATAACGCGGAAGTGCATTGTAACAGGCGAGATTAAGGATAAATCTCAGCTGTTGCGTTTTGTGCGGACGCCGGATAATCAGATTGTTCCGGATTTGAATAAAAAACTTCCGGGCAAGGGGATTTATGTTTCAAATTCGTATGCACTTCTCAAACAAGCAATTGAGAAAAGTTTGTTTGCTAAGGTTTTGAAAAAAAATGTGAAAGCAAATAAGGATTTGTTGCAAACGGTTGAAAATGTCTTGCATAAAAATGCGGTGAGTGCTATTTCTTTAGCAAAGAAAGCCGGTGGGGTTGTGATTGGTTTGGATAAAGTGTTGGAGGCACTGAAAGCTGATCAGGTTTCCTTTTTGTTGGAGGCTGCAGATGCCGGTCAGGATGGTATGAAAAAGTTGCAAAAATATACGGAAAGCATGCTGACATATCGTCTGTTTAGTATTGAGGAGTTGGATAAGGCATTAGATAAAGTTAATACGGTTTATTTGGCATTTTTGAAGAAAGAGATGTCAAAGATGGTTCAAGATAATTTTGAAAAGCTATCGGTATTTTTAAAAGATAAAAAAGATGGAGATGAATTTTAATGACAGATGAAAAAGCAGGTAAAAAATTAACATTATCTACTAAGTCTACTCTGACACTCAAAAATTTGGGAGATCGGGCTGCTAAGTCTGACGGTAAAAAAGTTGTGCAGGTGGAAGTCCGCAAAAAAAGAGTTATTGCTCCGGTTGCCTCGGCAGAACCAAAGGTTCAAATAGATGAAGCAACAGCGCAAAAATTGAAATTGCTCGAAAAAGCTAAGGAGCACGAGGCTAAACGTCAAAAAGAAGAAGAAGAGAAAGAGCGTCTTCGTCAACAAGAAAGAGAACAAGAGGCTCTTGAGGCTAAAGAGAAAGCCGAGCGTGAGGAAGAAGTTCGGAGACAACAAGAGGCAAAGTCGCAAAAAGAATCTGCTCAAGTAGCTCAAAAGAGTCAAAAAACAGAAAAAGAAACCTCTTTCAGACAAGAAGAAAAAGTTTTTGTTAAGCCCAAAAAGTCAAAAGATTATGATGATGACGACGATGAAGATGAGGAGCGCTTCGATAAATCATCTAAAAAAGTTTTGAGTAAAGAAGAGACTTTTGAGCAAGAGCGCAAGAAAATTATGAAACGCAGCTTTGAGCCTCAGCGTCGCGGTGGTAAGCTCAACATGAACAGCCTGATGGGGAGCAGTGATGAAGATGATGATTACGGGTTCGGTGCGCCTCGTCGTCGGTTTAAGAAAAAGCAACCTAAACCGGTTCAGGAGCAAGCGCCGCAAGAAAAAGTTATTAAAGAGGTTGTTATTCCTGAAATCATTACCGTTCAAGAGCTGGCAAATCGTATGGCAGAAAAGAGCGCCGTTGTTATCAAAAAATTAATGGCTCTCGGGGTTATGGCAACGATTAATCAACCGATTGACGCGGATACCGCACAGATTGTCGTTGAGGAGTTAGGTCATAAGTTTAAGAGAATTGCCGATAGTGATGTTGAATTAACCTTAAAAGGTGATGAGGATACAGAGAAAGATTTGTTGCCCCGCCCGCCGGTTGTTACGGTTATGGGACACGTTGACCATGGTAAAACCTCTTTGCTTGATGCTCTGCGTGAGACAAATGTTGCTGCACGTGAGGCCGGTGGTATTACCCAACATATCGGTGCTTATCAAATTGAAACTAAAGACGGGCAAAAGATTACCTTTATTGATACGCCGGGACACGAAGCGTTTTCAGAAATGCGTGCTCGTGGTGCAAAAGTAACAGATATTGTTGTTTTGGTCGTGGCCGCTAACGATGGTATTATGCCGCAAACAGTTGAGGCTATTCGTCACGCACAAGCAGCTGAAGTTCCTATTGTGGTGGCTATTAACAAGATTGATTTGCCCGGTGCCGACCCGATGCGCGTCAAGACAGAACTCCTTAATCATGGGATTGCCGTTGAGGAAATGGGTGGAGAATCCCTGTGTGCGGAAGTTTCTGCCAAGAAGCGTATCAATATTGATAAATTGCTTGAAGCTATTTTGTTGCAGGCAGAAATTTTGGATCTGAAAGCAAATCCGAATCGTATGGCAGAGGGTGCCGTTGTTGAGGCTAAGATGGAAAAAGGTCGCGGTTCGGTTGCAACAGTGTTGGTTCAGAAAGGAACATTACATGTCGGTGATATTATTATTGCCGGTAAAGAATGGGGGCATGTTCGTGCGCTTTTGAATGAGAATGGGCATAAAGTTCATGAAGCCGGTCCGGCAACACCTGTGGAAGTCTTGGGGTTGCAGGGAACGCCGGCGGCCGGTGATAATTTTGCGGTGGCCGTTGATGAAAACCAAGCGCGTGAAATTACAAGCTATCGTATTCGTAAAGAACGTGATGCTAAGTTGGTAAAAAGTGCTAAATCGGCGATGGAACAAATGCTCGATAAAATTAAATCCGGTGAGATTAAACATTTGCCGATTATTATCAAAGCAGATGTTCAAGGTTCTATTGAGGCAATTGAGGGGACGCTGAATAAATTCTCGAATAATGAGGTCAGTGTGCAAATTTTGCACTCGGCGGTCGGTCCGATTTCCGAATCTGATGTGACGCTGGCTAAGGCATCTAATGCGTTTATTATCGGTTTTAATGTTCGCGCTATCCCGCAGGCTCGTGATATGGCACGTCGAGATGGTATAGACATTCGCTATTATTCAATTATCTATGATGTTGCTGATGATGTGAAGAAAGCTTTGGAAGGTATGCTGTCTCCGGAACTGAAAGAAAAGATTTTAGGTTATGCAGAAATTCGTTCTGTCTTTAATATCACCGGTGTCGGTCGTGTGGCCGGCTGTATGGTGACAGAGGGTCTGGTTAAGCGCGGTTGTAAAGTTCGGTTGCTTCGTGACAACGTTGTTATTCATGACGGAAGTCTTGGACAACTAAAACGCTTTAAGGATGATGTTAAGGAAGTTAAAGACGGTTATGAGTGCGGTATGAGTTTTGAGAATTATAATGACATTCAGGTCGGAGATTCGATAGAGTGTTATGAGATTGAAACTATCGCCGCTAAGCTTGATTAATGGATTATTAGGGCGTTGTCTGCAGGTCGAAAGTGTCCTCACGTACTTTTTTGTACGCTCCGGTACTTTCGCCTTTGACGCCTACTACTAATCTCATTAATCAAGATTAATGGATTATTAGGGTGTTTCGTATTTTCTTATTACAAAGAAAGATAAAAAAATGGCTATTAAGGAACAATCGCAAAGACAACTTCGGGTCGGGCAAGAGATTAAGAAGATTATTGCCGCGGAGATTGATCATGAGGAAGTGCGTAATTTGGAAGGAATTAACACGATGGTGACGATCACTGAAGTGCAGATTTCTCCGGATTTGAAGTATGCTAATGTCTATTTTATTACTTCTCACAGCGACAAAAATGAGCAAGTACGCGAAGCTTTGCAATTGGCCGCAAGCCATTTTCGCAAAGTCGTCGGACGCCGGACAACCTTGCGCTATGTGCCGGAATTTGTGTTTAGAATAGATAATACCTTTGCAGAGGTTGATAGAATTGAAGCCTTGCTGAGAGACCCTAAGGTACAGGAAGATTTGAGGAAACCTTCCTCTGAGGAAGAATAGAGCTTAGCCCCAATACTGGGGC
>CACYYO010000002.1:0-91501 GCA_902778645.1 uncultured Rhodospirillales bacterium
GCAAATCCTGCCTCTCTAAAAATTCAGAGAGGCTATAACAAAAAACTCACCTTTTTTGAAAGGTGAGGGAGCTCAAAACTGTCCTAATAACAGCATAGCGTATTCGATATATTCCGCTATCTCCCTCTTATTCAGAAGGAGTATTGTATTCATTAGGAGGAGATTTTGAGGCTCCTGCAGGCACCTCTGCCTACAGAAAAAAGTATAAAGAAAAAGAAAGTGAAAATCAAGAGTTTTAAATTTCTTCAATTTGATTATTTCTAATCTCAAAAAATTGTGAACAATCCCGCATGGATTCGAATAAAGAAGCATCTGTCGAGGTAATCCAGGCCTGAATATTTAAATCGCGGATTTTTTCAAGCAAAGCCTCTCGTTTAACATCGTCCAAATGAGCAACAACTTCATCGAGCAACAAGACCGGCGGAAATCCTTTATCTAGAGTTTGGCATTTTGTTTGCGCTAAGATAATGCTGATAAGCAAAGATTTTTGTTCTCCTGTCGAACACAACTCGGCCGGCATCCGTTTCTTTTTATAAAACACTTTAAAATCCGTACGATTAACACCATCGACAAATTCGCTGTATAGCACATTTTTGCGTTGTTTTTGCAAAGAGCCGATATAATAATCCTCAACATCAATTGCCGGCTTACTGTCCAGCATTTGCTCGATTGTTCCTTCCAGTGATAACTCAACATTAGGGAAAACATCGTCAGGTTCTTTTTGAATAAAGGTATTAAGGCGGGCAATTTGCTCGCGTCTGGCGGCAGCAATAGCCACACCGATTCCCGCCATTTCTTCTTCGATAGAAGCCAACCAGTGTCCGTCGGTTTTTCCTGATTTAATAAGTTGAAACCACTCTTTGTACAAATGCTCAAAATTAGAGGTACGCTTGGCGTGCTCAATATCAAAAGCATAGACCAAACGATCTAAAAAGCTCCGTCGTGGCTGAGAACCGCCTCGAAACAGTCTGTCCATTTGCGGGGTTAACCAAATCGCCGAAAGATAACGCCCCAACTCCGATTGAGAAGTTATTTTTTGCCCGTCTATTTTAACGATTCGACGATCATAGGCGCGCATTTCATCTTCGTATTCTCGGGTTGAGGATTCTACGCCGGTACCGATTTCCGTCTCTTCGCCATTGGTGCAGATTGTTGCGGATACGGCCCATGTTGCCGAGGGAACATAATCGTTAGAAACAAGAGCCGGAGAAATCCTCTTAATGTCGGACAATTTTGCGCCGCGCAAACCTCTTCCCGGCGTCAAAAACGAAATAGCTTCTAAGATATTTGTTTTACCGGTCCCGTTCTCTCCGGTAATAATGATAGGGTTCAAAGCGGTATTAAGTCGAAGGTAAGCATAATTTCTAAAGTCAGTTAAAGTCAGACGTTTAACGCCTGACTTTACAACTGTTTCTTGATAAGAGTCTGAATTTAAGACTTCGCCGCTCACGTTATACTCTCATCGGCATTAAGACGAAGACGGCACTGTTATCCGATGTGTCATGAATAACAGAAGGAGAAGAGGCATCAGCAAAACTGATTTTAACTGTTTCTCCGGTAATTTCAGCCAAAATATCCAAGAGATAGCGGAAATTGTAGCCGATTTCCAAAACCTCACCATCGTAGGCGGCTTCAACTTCTTCTTGTGCACTACCGAGTTCAGGGCTGGAGGTTGTAATGGAAACGTGATTTTTGCCGGTAATCATTTTGATGGCTCGAGTTCTCTCAGCAACAACGGAAACGCGGTCAACAGCGGTAGCCAAAGCTTTAACGCTCATCTCTAAAGACTTATCATTTCCGGTCGGAATAACGCGTTCATAGTCCGGATAAGTTCCGTCAATCAATTTAGATGTCAGCGTAACTTCTTCCAAAGTAAAACGAACTTTATTATCAGACATTGAAATTGTCACATTTTCAACACTTGTGTCGTCTAATAATTTACGAATTTCACCGATTGTTTTTCTCGGAATAATAACGCCGTTAAGATTCTCGGCTCCTTGAGGTAAGGGCGATTCGACACAAGCCAAGCGATGGCCGTCAGTTGCAACGATTCTCAAAACACTGGTTGCCCCGTTATTTTTAGCGTGCATATAGACACCGTTCAAATAATAGCGAGTTTCTTCAGTTGAAACGGCAAACTTAGTACGATCAATAACGCCCTTCAGTTCACCAACAGACATAGAGAAGTTAATTGGTAAGGCATCACCTGAAATAACCGGAAAATCTTCAACCCCGATGCAAGAGAGAGAGAATTTTGATTTACCGCAAGCAATCGTTAACTGCCCCTTGTCATCAGGGAAAGTTAACTCAACTTCTGCCCCGTCAGAAAGTTTTCTGACAATATCATAAAGCATATGCGCAGGCGCGGTTGTTGCTCCCTGTTCACTGATTTTAGCATCAACAACTTCGGTAATTTCCGTATCCATATCGGTTGCCTTAAAGCTGATACCATCAGCCAAAGCCTCGATTTTGACATTAGATAAAACCGGAATAGTGTTTCTTTTTTCAACAATACTTTGAACATGGCTCAAAGTTTTTAATAAAGTAGCGCGTTCGATAATAAATTTCATTTTTGGTACCATTTTTGTTATAAATTACTGCTACCGAAAAGATAGCACGCTTATTTCCTTTTGCGAAATATAAAGCACGATTCGTCAACAAGATTTTTAAGATAAAAAAACAGGCACCATGACAGTGCCCGTTCTGATTTTATTGACTAGGGATAGAAAACAATTCTAAGCATCAAGCGCCCGACGTAAAGCATCAACGCTTTCTGCCAAAGAGGCATCTTCAACAATCAGCTCCTCAACCTTTCTAACCGCATGCATGACGGTTGTATGGTCGCGGTCAAACTTGCGCCCGATTTCCGGCAAAGAGCGAGAAGTTAACTGTTTTGCCAAATACATAGCAATTTGACGAGGACGAGCTACTGTGCGTGCCCGGCGAGAAGACTGCATTTCTTTAACGGAAATATTAAAGTACTCAGCAACCTTCTTTTGAATCTCATCAATCGTTGTTCTTTTATCATAAGAACGAAGCATATCTTTTAAGACATCTTGTGTCATATCCAAAGTGATTTCGTTATTCGAAAGCAACTGAGAATGAGCAATCACACGACGCAAAGCCCCTTCCAATTCACGAATATTAGAAGTAATCTTTTGCGCTAAGAACTCAGATACTTTTTGCGGTAACTCAACCCCTAATTGACGCGCTTTGTTCTCTAAAATACCGATTCTTAAATCAAAGTCCGTCGGGTGAATATCAGCAACCAACCCACAGCTTAAACGGGACTTTAAGCGAGCCTCGATTCCCTCTAAATCGGATGGAGATTTATCGGCGGAAATAATAATCTGACGACCTTCTTCAATCAAAGAATTAAAGGTATAGAAAAATTCTTCCTGAGTGGTGTCTTTGCCGCCCATAAACTGAACATCATCAACCATCAAAACATCGACAGAACGGAATTGCTCCTTAAAAGCGGTCGTGTCTTTATAGCGTAAAGCACGAACAAACTTGTACATGAACTTTTCTGCAGACAGATAAACAATATTACGGCTCGGATCTTGTTGTTTGATATGCCATGCGATGGCGTGCATCAAATGCGTTTTTCCTAAACCGACCCCCGAGTATAAAAACAGAGGATTAAAAGAAACATTTCTCGATTCCGCAACCTTGCGAGCGGCAGCATAAGCAAACTCATTTGTTTTGCCGACAACAAAATTATCAAAAGTATATTGCGGATTCAAAGGAACGGATAAAGATTGATCCTGATTGGCTAAAAACTCATTATTGTTTGCCAACAAAGAATTAATACCACTTTGATAAATATTAGCCGGAGACGGACTTGTCGAAATCTTTTTCAGTAAAGAACGGCAAGATTTTGTATAAAGCCCATGCCCTTCTTCTTGAACAGCTTGAACAATAAAATTGATATTTTTTATCTCAGGATTCTTTTTCTCCCAAATTTTGTGGATTCGATCAGAGTAGTGAGTAATAACCCAGTTGCGCATAAAGCGGGTCGGTACACAAATATTCATTGTACCGTCATTAAATGTACCGGGCGTCAAAGGTTTCAACCAGCTGTCAAAAGCGACATCACCGACTTCGTTTTTTAATTGGCTGCAAATCTGATTCCATTGGTCTTGTACGGATTCTAAATCATTGATTGCCTGTTCAGCCATTTTCTCTCCCCATTCAAAAGATAATTAATACAAATATAATCGTGGTTATATTCTGTTTATGCCAATCGGATTCTTTATAGTGATATAACCTCATTTTAATCTGACCGACATGAACATATTCCATATTCTTCAACTTCTGTTTGGAATTAGGTTTCTCAAATACCTCTTTATAATAAAGAACGATTCTTTGTCGTACCTTTCAAAATACCATATCTTTGAATATTTCTAAAACACAACACTCTCGCCGAAAAATTAAGAAACATCGTATGTTATCTTCCATCAACGGCAACAGTCGTTCTAGCTTTACAAAAAGTTCCCCGTATTCGAGAGCAAAGATAATAACAATAATAATATACTCGGATAATCATTCGTAACACCTGTAAGATAACACAATTATTAACTTAACGGCTTTAAGAAAAACTCCTGAACAATCATCCCTTAAAGTGATTCGGATAACCATCCGTATCACCTGTAAGATAACACAATTGTTAATCTAACAGCTTTAAGAAAAATTCCTGAAGGATCATCCCTTAAAGTGATTCGGATAATAAACTGAAAAAAAATAATTACAACAGAACATTTCAAGAACATTTAAATTATATTTCTTGACAAGGTTTTTTTCAGAGTCTTTTTCCAGAGTCGTTCTAGAGTCTTGAAAATACAGATAAAAACACAAAACTCCATAACCTGAAAACAGGGTATGGAGCTTGGCAATTTTTGTAGATGAAATTACTTTAATAAACTTAAAGAGCTTTCACTTTTTTAGAAAGACGAGAAACAGTACGAGCAGCTGTATTCTTTTTCAAAACACCCTTGCTGACAGCCTTCATTAATTCAGACTCAGCAACCTTAAAAGCAGCAGCTGCAGATTCTTTATTATTTTCGAGAACGGCAGCCAAAACTTTTTTTACAAAAGTGCGAACACGGCTTCTGCGAGCACCATTAATGATGCTTCTTTTATTGTTTCTGTTAATTCTTGTTTTTGCCGATTTATGATTGGCCATTTTTATTATTCCTATTTTTATAGTTAAAAACAAAAGAATGATTCTGGGAACTTTATAAACTCTTCACTGTCGATAAGTCAACAAAAATATTCTCAAAAACCGAAAAAAATAAGATTTTTTATGCTTTTATAACGTTTTGAGAAAGTGTGTTAACTAAAACCTGATGAAATTTTTCAGAGTCGAGACAGTCTAAACTTAATTGCTGTTCCAAAAACAAATCAGACAGGATAGTATTATCATTTGTGAGTCTTTTCACGGTTGACAGCAGATTTTGAGGAATATTTGCCAATCTTCTGGTTATTTTAATGGATTCCTCCATAAGCGCCGAAAAAGGGACAATTCTGCTAACCAAACCATGTCTTTCTGCTTCTTCGGCAGACAAGGCTCTGCCGGTCAAAATCATATCGGCGGCGACAGCTTTACCGACCCGTTGGCTGAGCAACCGACAACCACCGAAACAAGGGAGAAGAAAGATACTTAATTCCGGCAATCCGAAGCGAGCATTATCCGTTGCTAAGACAATATCACTACATAAAGCAATCTCACATCCGATTCCCAAAGCAAAGCCGGAAACGAGAGAAATAATAGGTTTTTTTGCATATAAAAGGGCTTGAAAATCTGTTTGCATACGGTGGAGTTTGCTTTTAGCCTCTTCTTGATGGGTTGCAAGCTCTTTAATATCAAGACCGGCGGCAAAAGATTTTTCCGCTCCGCGGATAACAATGACCTTAACTTCCGGATTCTTCTCAAAATCAGAAATCTGCGTAGCAAGCTCATGAAGCATATTTTCTCCGACAGCATTAAGGGTGCCGGGATTATTAAGGGTTATCATCCCGACGAAATCATGAAACTCTGCAGCAATATACTTATTATCCATTATTTTATTCCTCTAAACCCTGTTTTTGACTGTAATGCGTACGTTAAGCGGTTTACTCGATTCCTTATGGATGCTGAGCGATTCGCTGTCTCGATAGAACAGCAAAGTATTATCAATCAGCCCCTGATAGGTCCAACCCAGTTGTGGCAAAGATTCCTTATAAAAAGAACTGATTTTCTTAAAGCCAACCTTAGAAGATGTCAGATAAACCTCAATAAAACGAGATTCTTCATTGCCGAAAGAAATCGTTTTCTCTGTATCTTGAGTTAGTCCTTTCATTAAAGGAACATCTTCGAGTCCGTCAATAAATCGAAAATCTTTAGCCTCTGCCGACAACATCAGGCAAAAACAGCAAAAGATAAGCAAAAAAAGTTTTTTCATTTTCATCACCTCTGCTTTGTTGCGCAATAGTAGCTGGATCTGCCGCCTTGCACTGTTTTTTGGATTCCTTTTGTCTTTTCTAAAAAACAAGTGCACCCAGGACAAGATTGCCCTGTTTTACCATAAACGCAATGTTTGTTTTGAAAATATCCCAAGCGACCATCCGGTTGACGATAATCTTTCAAGGTAGAACCGCCTGCCGCAATAGCCTCAGAAAGGGTTTTCCTTATGCCTTTTATAAGAGCATGACACTCTTTGAGAGAAAGAGTTTGTGCGGATCGCATGGGTAAAATGCCGGCCAAAAACAAAGCTTCGGAGGCATAAATATTGCCGATTCCTGCAATTAAAGCCTGGTCAAGCAAAGCTTGTTTTATGGCTAAAGAACGCTTTTCAAGTTTCTTTTTTAACCACGTACCGGTCAAATTTTTATCAAAAGGATCGATACCTAAATTCTTAAAAAGACGATTCTCAAAAATCTCTTTATCATCAAGGCACAAACAAAGACCAAACCGTCGCGGATCGTTATAAATCATATAACCGTTAGAGGTTTCAAAAACAAGATGATCGTGTTTTTGCGTCGGTAATTTATTTTTTTCAAGACGCAGTGTTCCGCTCATACCCAGATGAAAAACAATTACTTTGCTGTTACTCAAAAAGCAAAGAATATATTTTGCGATTCTTTTATAGGAGACGATTCTTTGTTTGATAACGGATTCTCTGAAATCTTTTGGAACAGGTTGCCGTAGATGAGGATTTTTAATGCAGACATCTAAAATTGTTGCTGCGCCAAGTTCTTTTTCAATAACCGACTTAACGGTTTCAACTTCAGGCAATTCAGGCATCGATTCCCTCACGACGAATGTTTTTTACTATTATAAGCACCTATGATGAGTTTGCAAATATTTTATTAAATTGTCGATTACCGGACTTGCTAATCTTGGAGATATGCGTTAAATAAAAAAGAAAATAAAAAAAGAGCACGATATGAAAAAGCCGCAAAGAACACGAAAATATTTTGCCCCGCAATCCGATAATACCGAGAGAAAATGCGATCACGAGGGCTGCCAAAAGGCAGGAATTTATCGTGCCCCGAAGGATAAAAGACTGAGAGAATATTATTGGTTTTGCTTGGAACATGTCCAAGAATATAACGCCAAATGGAATTATTACGGGGATGCCGATACAGAAGAAGAATTAAATAACGCAAAAGCAAAAATGCACTTTAATGGTGGAAAGTCAAAAATCAAATACCGCTTTGGCGCAAAATTTAAGGATTCTTTTGGTTTTTTCAGCGAATATGCCGAAGAATTTACATCTGCCGCACCGGAAACATTTTTTACCGCAGAGGAACGCGGGTGGATTCGCACAATGGAGATGGATTTCAACGATTTGAGTATTGCCACACTCAAAAAACAATATAAAAAACTCGTCAAAAAATATCATCCCGATATTAATCGGGATGATAAAGATGCTGAAGAAAAGTTCAAGCAATTAACCAATGCCTATAGTGCCCTGCTGGCTAAACTGTCCTGATGTTTTGTTCCTGCCGCCGCTGAAGAAGTTTCTTAAAACTGACTTTTGGCTCGGATACCCGATGCCTTTTTTTGCGGTGATGAGAATTTGGTTTTCTGCCGGTCTTTTTTAAGAGAAGTTGTGCTACCTTTTGGTCATCATTTTTGGTATTAGTAATATTAATAACATCATTAATTTTCATTCCTTGAACAGCGGAAAATCCGCCGATTTTTTGCAATCTTTTAATGCCTCTCATCAAATCTTTTATCTTTTGATCATCAAGTTTTGCAAAACCGATCTTTATATCCGGCGCAACATTGTGTTTGATGGCCATTTCAAAAGTCTCTTTTCCCCAACCGTTATTCTGCATATTTTCTGCAACATCTTGAGGAGACAAATTTCCAAGACCTGCTTTTTGGGCTAAACGATTTATCCGTGAAAGAGCGAACAGCTTAGAAGTATTTTGCTGATTTTGAATGTTTTGAGATGTTTGTTTTTGGTTTATAATCTGTTTTTCTTTTTCATTTAACCCCTGAAAAAGAGAGGTGTCTGACGCCTTGGTGTTATCCAAAAACAGTAAAGAATTATCAAAAACAAAACTATATTCTTCTTCATCTTCGTCGTCGTCATCTAAAGCTTCTTTTATTTTTTTTCGCATTTTTTTGAGATGAGAGCTGAAAGGCGCATTAATTTGCGAAGCAACGGAAGAAGACTTTGCGTTGGATTCTTTTGCTTTAATCTGTGCATATACATTTTGTTGCGCATCGAGATGCCGAGAGAGTCGTTCTTTCTTCCCGAAACTTTTTTTCTTCCACTCAATATTCGGATTCGTGGTTTCATTATCCATACCAAACCTCCATTAAATCTCCTCTAAAAGGCGTAGCTACTCTGCTTCTTTGCCAACATAACCGGATTGCTTGACAAGAGAGCAAACAACCATAATCGAATCATCAGACAATAAAACAGAAAGAACATCTATCCTGATACCATCACTCCTTGTTAAACGGAAAGATTTTGTGCTTGCACTCATAAGGTGCGCAAGAATGTCCTCTTTGAGATCTTGCCAATTTTCAACATGAGCAAAGAAACGCTGTTGGTCATCTAAAACCTCGGCAATACTTGGCTCCTTTCTCAAAAACAACTCATCGGATTGCCAGAGCTTGAGATAGGCCTGATTAAATGCTTTTAAACGACCGTTAGAACCAAAGATAATGACGGCATCAAACAAATTATTAAGGATTTCATCTTGTACCTGTAATAAAGCGTTGTAAGCCTGTTGGGTAGCTAATCGGTCAGAAACATCTTCAAAAGCAAAAACAAGCCCCCCCATCGGATAAGGAGACCGCACGCGGCGAATAGTGTTTCCGTTTGGCAGATGCAACAAATCTTCCTTAGGTTCAAGGATAGAGGTAAAGGCTTTTAATTCATCATTTTTATATTGTCTGAAATCAGGAACTTCCGGCAACAATCTTTTTTCTCTAATGTTTTCAAGAAAAGAAGAGTATGATGGTGCCGATTCCAACCATTTACTTTCCTGCTTCCACAAAGAAACAAAAGCCTTGTTGTAAAAAGAAAGTTCGCCATGACTGTCGAAAACGGCAAAAGCAGTTCCCAGTGTGCCCAGAATTTCCAAATGAGCATTTTGATGAAGTTTCAAATCGCGCTTCAGATGATCAAGCTCGGTAATTTCGATTAATGAGCCGACAGTCCATATTTTATCAAGATACCCTTGCAGATGAAAAGGAGATTCGCAAACCTCAAAAGAGCAGTGCTGTCCGTTTTTTATAAGGTTTTCATCTTGTTTTTGGGGGCGATTCAGGGCTTGAGCCTGAGCCGCCAAGGTTTTCGCAACACTTTTTCCGCCGACACTTAACAGTTCTATTTGTTGGCGAATGACATCGCTTTTACTGACGTTTTTAGTAAAATCAAGATATTTTTTGTTAATGACGACCAAATTTTGTTGTTCATCGCGCAACCATGCCGGATAAGGGAGATTATCAATAATATCTTCTAATTGTTGAAAGCGCGTTTCCGCAACCTTTTTCTCATGCTCTAAATAAGAGATTCTTTGAACCTCCTCGCTGACATCACGAAACCAAATCATATCGCAATAGAGATTACCGTCGGTAGCATTAATCCTTGCACCGGCCAGATGCAGTTGCTTCGTACCGTTTTTTAGGCTGAAATTTTCATCGAATGAGACACCGTCTTCCCTCAGCAAAGCAAGATATTTTTGAATTTTCAGAACATCATCTTTGGCAAAACACTTCAAAACATCATTAAAAGAAGAAGACGTGCCTTGCGGTAAATTTAAGATAACCGCCAAACGCCGAGAACAGCGCTCTTTAACGTAATTTTGAGGGTCATTAACTTTCTCGTCAGGGTAAATAAAAGCAAAATACCCGTCTTTTGAGGCGTAAAGCGTTTCAGCATAACGCTCACGATCACGGTTAATAAAATAATTTTTCTGCGTCAGTTTTAGAACTCTGATTTGCGAATAAACAAGCATACTCAGCAATACAACAAAAACCGCAAATAGGATATACCATAATTCCGGTGCGGCATAAAACATGTCCAATAAGAGTTCTTTATTCATTTTTTTTGCCACAAAAAAGTTGTTTATTACAAGAAAGTATACTATAAAGCAGAAATAAGCAAATCATAAAAAACAAAAGTGAATAAAATGAAATATACCCTAGCCTTTGATACCACAGCCGCAGCTTGTTCCATAGCACTGTTTGCTGATGAAAAATATTCGGACGGTTTTGTTAAAGAGATGGATTTTGGTCAGGCCGAAACCCTGATTCCGGAAATTGACAAGTTACTCAAAAAACATCAATTAACATTTCAAGAGATTGATTTACTGGTTGTCTGCACCGGTCCTGGATCTTTTACCGGAGTGCGCTCCGGTATATCGGCTGCACGGGCATTCGGGTTAGCATGTCCGCACATGGAGGTTTTAGGAATAACCGCTTTCGAGGGATATACTCATGCCCTGACTTATTCCCCTGAGGAGATAGCAGAAAGAAACGTTGTCATTATTGAGACGAAGAGAGAAGACTTTTATTTTCAGATTTTTGATAAACATTTACAACCGATTTGCCCGGCCTCTGCCGCAAATAGAGAAGACATAATCAAGGAATTACGTGATAAAAAAGTTACTTTTCTGGGTGATGGTGTAGAGCGCTTTTTAGCAACATCGACCGGATTGAGTTTGCATGCAATCAAGTCAGCACATTTCCCGGATATCAAAGATATTGCTTTGTGCGGCATTTATAAATATCACAAAAAGGAACACAATTATCCAAAGCCTCTGTATCTTCGCGCTCCTGATGTCTGTGTCAAAAAATAGCTTTACAAAGAAAGGTGATTCTTTTTCTTATCGAGAACGGATTGAAGTATCTTATTTGTTTCCGTTCGATCAATGAGCTCAATAATTTCGAGTTCTTTTCTATCTAACGGACGGTTGATTCCGATGGCGTCATAAAAAGATTTGCTTTGTTGGTAAAATTCTCCGGCTTGAATGCTGTCACCATTAGCATAGAAATACTGAGAGAGGACTTTACGTGCATTTGCCTCTTGCGGCTGATAAGATGTTTGGTTACTTAATTTCAGAACATTTCGGTATGCCCAATTAGCTTTATCTTCAAAACCTAATTGTTTATATAAATCCGCACACCTGCTCCAGGCAACAGGATTATCCGGATTCATTTCTACCGCCAATTCAAAAGAAGCGGAAGCCAGATTAATATCGTTTATTTCCGCGAGGGTGCCGAAATAACAGGCGTAATCAGACGCTTGTTTAAAAAGAGCATTCCTTTGGACCATATTTTTTGTAGAGACGGCTTGTGTGATTTTATCATCCATTAAGGCCTCGAGAAGAGCCATTGCGTAAGAGGTGTCTCCTGAAATTAATCTTAAAATACAATCCTCATCAGAGGGCAAATCTTTTAACTTTCGTACGCGATCAAAGGCATTTTGAGAGCACAGACTTAAAAATTCTTTGATAGAATGAACGGTTTGTAAAATGGATTCTTCAGATAAATCTTCTTTACAGCGATACATAAGGGCTTGAGCAATCTTAAGTTCATCAACGTGTCGCCCGATCATATTAACAATCATACTGATAAGATTTTGCAAATTTTTTCTCAAATCGATGGCTTGCGGAGAAGAAGAGGAAGACAGAGAGGGTGAAACCTGTTGATTTTTTCGAAAGTTTTTCCAATCCAAATCAACCAGGGGACTTTCCTTAATCTTTTTAGGGAAGTCGTGATAGTCTTCGACACGGGAAACGTTTATCTCCTGAAAAAGAGCAGACGCTTTTTCACTTAAGGGCTCTTTGACAGAAGCTTTTTCAGGGATCTCTTGCGATTTGCTTAATTCGTTTTCCAACTCTGTTTCCAAAGCCTCTTCAAAAGCAGGATCTTCAGAATCATCCGTCTCAGAAGCATCCTCTGCACGAGGGGCGGAGGAATTTCTAGCGGAGGGGTTTCTTCTGAAAAAAAACGAGAACAGACGGAAAACACAAAATAAACCAATAAAAAAGAGTGTGACAACAAAAATTGCTACAAACATAAAAGCTATGGTATGCACGGCATGAGAAGAACTAAGAAACGATTCAATGGCAGTCACTAAAGAACTAAACCAATCAATAGGTTTATTAAAAATATCAGAAATAAAATCAGAATTTTGAAACTGACTTGTCATAACTTTAAAGGCACCATTTACAAATAATAAAATAGCGGCTAGAATAACCACATAAAAAACATTATAGTCTGAACTTTTTAAAATACAATAGAGACGTAAAATCTTTTGTATTTTTTATGAAAAGATAAAATATGGGGTATTTAAGTCAAAAAAAGAAACTGGCAAACAACAGAGAATTATTAACAGTTTCATTATGGATAGAGTTAATTTGCTGCACTGTTTTGCTGTTTTTTAGAGAAAGTACGGTTGCTTCATTTATCAGCAACTATGCTTTTCAGCTATATATATATGCTTTGATTGTTTTGGCTTTTGCTGTCATAAACAGATTTTATTGGCAGTCCGGAGGCTTATTACTGGGTGTTTTCATTTTGTTTTTGATTATAGGACAAGGTGGGGACGTATTTTTCACCACCGAGCCGATGGGCCTGCAAGAACTGAAAGTTATGTACCAATCCGATGTTGCATCACTATCGGAAAGTGAAAAAAAAGTTAGCAAAACCCAAACAGATATTGCCGGAATTATTCAATCGCTGAACAAAAACACCACATGGCAAACGCCTCGGACTGCCCTGAATCTGTCATCACGTGCAGATGATAAAAATCTGATTATGACACCACACCCGATTATTCGCTCGGGAGAAGTTTTGCTTTCAGAAAAAAACAGAGCCGGATTTGCAGAACTAAAAATAAATAATATGGAACAAATAATTTTTATAACGCTCGATTTTTCAAAAACAACCCGACAAGAACAAAACGTTGCCCTGAATAATTTGGCAGAATTCATCAATATGCAGGATTCTCCGGTAATTGTTTTCGGAGACTTCGGGCAAGAAGCCTGGTCAAAAAACTTTTTGGCGTTCAAGGATAAAACAGGACTTGAAGTCAAAAATAAAATTCTTTTGAAAAAGATGAAATGCGGCTATAATCCCTTTTCTATACCAAGCATTAATCTCTTGGCCTACAAAGATTTCGGGGTAAAGGAAATGGCCTTTTTATCAAGCAGAGAAAATCCGCACCAGCCGCTGATAATGACTCTTAATTACTAAGAAAACGAAGATATTTTTGCAATTGCGCGGAGAGGTCATCATCTTCGGTTTCTTTTGCGAAGTCGAGGGCTGTCTGTATATTTTTTCTTGCCGTTTCTTTTTGACCGCACCGAAACTCAACTAATCCCATGTTTGCATAATCAATGGCAAGGGCATTAAGGCGTACGCCTCTTTGTTCCAAATCAAGAGATTGCTGGAACAGCCCTTTTGCCCTCTGTAAATCTTTCTGCCGCATATAAAGAATACCGAGCAGGTTATAGGCATTTGCTAGGTGAAAACAACCGCAATCTTTTTGCCCGTTGGTAATAATCTGGCGCAAAATCTTCTCTGTCTCAGTATCATTGCCAAGCCTGAATAAGGATTGAGCTTGCAGATATAAACTATCCAAAAATCCGGAGATATTGTCTGTTTTTTTGTAAAGGGAGGAGGCTTGCAAAGCTTTTTGGGCGGCTTTTGCAAAAACTTCCTGAGCCCAAAAGCAATTTGCCTCCAGTTCGGTAGCAAAAGCGATTCCGACAGTATTTTTATATTGAGAATGAATTTTTTTAGCTTGTCGCAAAGCGTTCGTTGCTTTTTTGTAATCTTTTTTCAGCAAAGACAGAAGAGCTTGTTGGTTAAAAATCTCTGCCAACGGAACAAAGCGTTGATTGTCTCTAAAAATCTGAGCAGAACGACAAAGATAATCTTCTGCCTCTTCAAAACGTTCTTCACCGATCATCAAAATTCCCAAATGACCTAAAGTTTGCGCTTCACCATCACTATATTTGAGGTTTCGGTAGATTTTCAAGGCGCTTAAAAACAAAGTTTCCGCCACATCACCCATAAAACTGATTCTATATATTGTTCCCAAATGCAAATAAGTTTGCGCTTCTTCATAGAAACATTTTTGCCGATGGAGCAGAGCTGCAACGTCATAAAATTGGCGAGAAGCATACTCCAAATCTCCGTTTTTGAGGGCAACCTTACCCAAATGCAGAAGATAATGAGCCCGAAGATATGGAGAAAGATTTTTCTCTGATACCTTATCCCAAAACAAAGAGGCAAGAGAGGTGTTTTCAGTAACCTCATGGAGCCAAGCAAGCCAAACAGCCAATTCGGAGTTTTTTGGATTCTTTTTATACAATTTTGTGAGTGAAGGAATAACCTTACCGGGTGCATCAAAAGCTTTCAACAACAAAGAAAGGGATTTTCTGCTTTTTTTTAAGAGAGCGGAGACTTGCTGTATATTCGCTGACAAAAGAGCAGATTCAAGTTTTTTTGATCGTTGCCGTAAAGCACATTTAATTGATTCCCTGACAACATATTCTGAGAAAAAGAGAGGATGATTGGCAGCAATTTTCCGCAAAGTATGTTTGCAAAAAAAATCAAACTTCAGACGTCGCATAAAAAGCGGAAAAATAAAAATAATTCCGCAAAGCGATAAAAAAACAATGATGTAAAAAAGATAATTCATAAATTCTTTAACGCTAAATTAGTTTTTCAGCGCTTATATTAACATAGCATACAGAAATTTCAAGTATAAGGGGGTAATAAACCAATGAGTATCACAAAATTAAAAAGTTCAGAACTGTACCGTGTTTGCGATCCGAAAAAATTCGATTTCAGCAGTACCGCCGACTTGGAAGAAAGAATGTCCGCTCTTGGGCAAGATAGAGCCATCAGTGCGGTGGAATTAGGCATCAATATCAAATCAAAGGGCTACAATTTATTCTGCTTAGGCCCTGAGGGAACAGGCAAAACCAGCCTTGTTAAAAGGATTCTCGAAAAAGAGGCAAAAGAGCGTCCCACCCCTGATGATTGGGCATATGTATACAATTTTGATGAACCCTATAAACCAAAGGCAATCAGTTTTCCTGCCGGAACGGCGACGGAATTTGCCAAAGACATTGATAAATTGATTGATGAATTTTCAACCGCGATTCCGAGTATTTTAGAGAGTGAGGAATACAAAGCGGCAGAAAGCATCATTAAAGAGAAATTCAAGCAGAAAAAAGAAGAATATATTAAGATTCTGCAAAAGAAAGCAAAAGGCAAAAGTGTCTCGATTCTGCAAATGCAGGTTGGCTTGGTTGTTGCCCCGATGAAGAATGGTGAGGTCTTGTCTCCGGAAGCTTTTGATGAGTTGCCTGAAGATGAAAAGAAAGCACTGATTGATGATCTCAACGCCATGCAGCAGGAAATTGAAAATACGGCCAACGATATGCCGTCATGGGAAGAAAAACAACGCGAAGAAACGAAGACATTGCGTGAGAAATTTATTAAGTTAACCGTCAAAAAACCGATTGATGATCTCAAAAAGAAGTACAAAGCAGATAAAGGCGCGGTTGACTTTTTGAAAAACGTGCAAAAACACATTATTGACAATATTGATGAGTTTGTCCCCTGTCAGGAACAGCAAAATCAGTCAGCCGGAGAAGATGACCCGTTGGGGATGCTTTTGAGCCGTATGAACAAACCGGACGAAGACAAATTTTCAAAGCTGAAAGTAAATGTCATTGTCAAAAACGAAAAAGACAGCGGTGCGCCGATAGTTATTCTTGACCACCCGACACAAAGCAATTTGGTCGGACGTGTTGAGCGTATCCAACAATTAGGCGCTTTGGTAACGGACTTTACCTTGATTAAGGCCGGTGCTTTGCATCGTGCAAATGGCGGATTCCTGCTCATGGATGCGCGTAAATTATTAGTTCAGCCCTATTCTTGGGATTCGCTAAAACGTGCCTTGTCATCCAAAAGTGTCAAAATTGATTCGCCGGCAGATGAAAGTACTTTTATGACAATTACGCTCGATCCGGAGCCGATTCCTTTAGATGTAAAAATTATTTTAACCGGAGATGAAGAGCTTTTTGAATTACTGTCAGAGAAAGATCCTGATTTCCGTGATTACTTTAAGGTAGAGGCAGATTTCGGTATTTTAATGGATAGAACCGAAGAAAACGAACAAGAATATGCCAAACTTATCGGATCATTATCGAAGAAAAAACGGATTCGTTCACTTAACAAGCAGGCGGTGGCAAGAATTATCGAATATTCTTCACGCTTAGCGGAGGATTCGGAGAAACTTTCGGCCCATATTACATCGATTGGAGATTTGCTGCGCGAGGCTGACTATTGGGCACGCAAATCTAACTCTAAACAAATCGGTAAAAATCATATTGAGCAAGCAATCAATGAGCAGATTTACCGCTCCGGCCGCATTAAAGAGGCGATGCTTGAGCAAATTGATAAAGGCACGATAATGATTGATGTGACCGGCAAACGTGTTGGTCAAATCAATGGTCTGGTCGTCTACAATTTCTCCCAAAATTCATTTGGTAAGCCGTCTCGTATCACGACACAAGTTCGTATGGGTAAGGGCGAGTTTATTAATATTGAGAGAGAAATTGAGTTGAGCGGACCGATTCACACCAAAGGTGTCTTAATCTTATCATCACTGTTGGCAAACAGATTTGCCAAAGAATCACCCCTGTCTTTGTCTGCATCAATCGTGTTTGAGCAATCTTATGGCGGGGTTGACGGGGACAGTGCCTCTTCAACGGAATACTATTGCCTATTATCGGCCATTTCAAATATTCCGATTAAGCAAAGTATTGCTGTGACCGGCTCGGTTAACCAGTTTGGAGAAATTCAGCCCATCGGCGGTGCGAATGAAAAGATCGAAGGATTCTTTGATGTTTGTAAGCACCGTGGCTTAACTGGTGACCAAGGCGTCATTATTCCGAGAACCAACATCACCTCTCTAATGTTGCGGGAGGATATTCTCCAGGCCGTTGATGAGGGAAAATTCCATATTTATGCGGTTGATACGGTTGATGATGGTATTGAAATCTTGACCGGTATGCCGGCAGGCAAACCAAACGCCAAGGGTGATTACCCGCGCGGAACGGTTAATTATGAGGTCAAGAAAGGCTTAGAGCACTACTACAAACGCTATGCATACTATGCTCGTGACACTCATGGTTGCTTAGGGAAATAAACAGGGTGAATTTACCTGCCAAGAGGCTGTTCAAGATAAGACAAAGAGCGGACTGTCTATTGGGAACAGAGCAAAAAATGAGCTGACAAATACAAAAAACATAGGCATAGTAGGTGACTATAAAATAGAAACGCCGTATATCAACCAATTTATGGCAGAACAGGCAGAAATGATAAGCAGAAAGTTCAATAATAGTGCTGTTGAGAAGAAAATTGATGCAGGGAATTTAAGAATAAACCTTATTAAATAAGGTGAGGAAGACACGGTGGCAACCTTTTTTTGTTGCTGCCGTGCCTTCATTCATCGGTCACGCGGCACTTCTTTTTTATTATTGCCATCCCGACCCTACTTTTGTCACTCCGGTGCTTGACACCGGAAACGAAGTGAGCAAGCTGCTTTAGCTGTCGCGCTCCATCCACAGGAATAAAGCCATATCCCTATGGATACCCGAATCAAGTTCGGGTATGACAGAAAGAGGAGTTCCTTATTATCCCTCCCCTGCATGAGGGGAGGTTAGGAGGGGTATTATCCTCCCGACCGAAGCGGAGGGATCTGCGCACGACCTCTCCCCCCAACCTTGTCTTTGTCACCACTCTCAGAACTCTCGACTGCGCTCGAGGTGACACCCGTTCTCCCCAAAAAAGAATTGTAACAATTTTATGAATATTAACCAATAATTATCGATTCCTGACTTAAGATATATTCACTTAAGTGGAAAAATATGCTATACTGAGCAGAATGTTACGGTAGCAAACGAGACTAAAAAATGTACATTTGGATGATATTAGCGACTTTTATGGTGATGCTGGCGGCATATAATTTATCGCCACGTGCAGATATTGCACATGTCCAAAATGCCCCTCAGGCGGAGGCAGCAATCACCAGGTTTTTGGCTTGGCACAAAGGAGCGGAAAAATACGCCATAGCTTATAAAGGTGCTTTATCAGAATCAGAATCACTAGGATGTGCTGTGCTCAATGATTACCTGCCGATGGGCTACATCTGTGTGGATAACGAATCTTCCTCAACAATCTATTACTTAAACCCGGCAACAGGAGAATCTCCTGAAGAAGGTGTTCTTGGTAAATACTTTGTTGTTTCATACCAGCATGTTCCTGACAAATGGTTGAATGTTGCGACCAATAAAATTTTAGGTGATTTTTACCATGCATTAGCCAGTCGTGTTCCGGCGGGGGTAACTTGCGGGATAATGGTTGCGGAAAATGAAGAGTTTTTATCCAATTGCGAAGAAACCCCAAAAAAAGACCGCGATAATAAACTATGTAGCAATTACGTTGTTGAGGGGGCGACGGCGCTGGATAAATCCATTCCACCGAAAGCTATTAGTGATTTGGAAGATGAATGCACTGATTCAGACAAAGCTCCATGTATTGTTTGTGTAAAAAAGATCTGATAGGAGGACGAGCCATGAGGAAAATAAACAGCAAATCCGAATTAGGTAGTATGATGATTGAGGCGATAGCCATGCTGGGCTTGATTGCCATGGTCACCCCTGTCCTCTACAAAAAATCAGCGGAGCGAACCTCAGAGTTGCAGGATATCAACACTGCCGGAGAAATTCGTTCGATTATCAAGGCGGTTGATGACTACGTTGGCGCCAATTATAACAAAATTGTCGGAAAAGGAGATGGAAACGAAGATCGGACAGTCACAACCGGATGTACCGGAAAGACGGAAATTAACGGAAGTGATGTGGAACATAACGAGATAACATATGATATGGGTGATGGTGATTATAAAGAGATTCCTCTGGGACACCTTTGTCAGTTTCTCCCTTATGGTGTCTTGGATGGGGAAAACCACGTAAGAGCCTCAAAGTTATTCTCAAACTACAAAATTGTCTTAAAACAGAAAGGAGAAGTAACAGAGGACGATCCTAAAGCCCGACCGGTTATAACCTCTTTTGTGGTGACCGATCCGTACAATGAATTACCGATTCTCCGTGCTTCAAGCATATCTTCTATGATTGGTGGTAATGGTGGTTATGTTACAGAAAAACCGGATAAAAGCCTTGAAATAAGCGGTAATATGGGCATATGGGGCGTCGATAAACCTCAAGAGGAGCTTGGTGTCGAGGTTAAAAAGCATGCAATTGTTGCCGCCTCTATAGAGGGAATTTCTTCCCAAACCGCCACAGTCGAGGCTGGTGAGGATGACAGTGATAACTTCTTATATCGTACACCTCAAGAGGATAAAGAGTTAAATACGATGAGCACGACTCTTTTCATGGGGAGCACGGGTGAGGGTGGTGAGCTCCACGATATCGTCAATATCAAAGGTTTAGCTGTCGGGGCTGAGGACACGGGCAACCACGCGCTTTATATCGCCGGCGGGGACATCCAGATTGGTAACGATGCCGCCGTAAATATCAGTGATAGCGGTGATATCACGGTGACGGGCAACATTAAGGCTGACGGAACTTTAGACATAGGTGGTACCGCAACTTTCGGCTCGAATGATGAAATTACATTAGCTGATGGCGACGGTACATTTACTGGTGCTTTATCAGCGCTAACCGGTGATTTTGGCGGTGCTGTCACCATCAATGCAGGTGAAGGAGAAGTTAAAAAAACCACCATCAACCAACCGCTGGAGGTGGTGTTCGAAGATCAAAACGGAACAAAATGTATTTCTGTGGGCGATAACGACTGTGCTCTTAAGGTAACCGGTGGAGCCTCTATCAGCGGCAACCTGCATGTCGGACATATTTTCAACGCTGAAGATTTACATGCACGGAATACATTAACTGTCGGTGGAAACGCTGCAAATAAGGGAAAATATTTGAGAGTTGCAGAAGGCGAATTTAAATTTGGTAATTTAGGAGAGAATGAAACCGGTACACCCACCATCTCAGCCACCAACACAACCTTTGATGTCACAGCCTCCGGTAATGATGGTCATGCGACCCTCACACATGGCAATAACAGCCTCAATGTCAACGCTTCCGGTGTCACCATGACCGGTGGTTCTGGGAGTGGCAGCGATGCAGTAAGCGCCACTATCACTGCCAGTGCTGCAGGAAATGTCAGTATAAACTCTGACGCTGGCAAAACCATTAAAATGAACACCGATGACTTCGTCGTAACAAATACCACCGATGGTGGCACGATTACATCTGACGTAAACAGTTTCAAAGTCCGCCCGACGAACACAACTGGCACGAGTACCAATGGTTATTTTGAAATCAAACATAATGGCACAGCGGATGGTAATTATAATGAGCATATGGTTGTTGATAAAATGGACACTTATTTTACAGGAACAAATGCAGCTAAATCTAATGTCTACCTCCGCGATTCGGTCTTCAAACTGCAAAATAGCGACAACAATGACGTCGTTCGTATTGGGCAAACAGCAGATTCTAATGCGCAAATCGACATCTCCGGTGAAGGCGTAACTATGGCTGATGCCCCGAATGGCAATAAAGTCTTACGTGTTAATTTGTCTTCTTCTCTGGCTGCACATGATACTAGCTATCCCATCTATATCCGCAAAGGTGCCATTGAGATGACAGCAGGTGAAAATGAGCCGAGACCCTACATCCAAACTGAAAAACTTATTTCTACCAAAACGGTTCCTGATTTGCTGGATGATAATGGAGGGCATTCTGGTGCGGGAATTCACTACGCTGTCGACCCGGCATATACATCCATCATGCATGATATCAAACTCACCACGCGTGGCGGTGCTCGCCTGAGCGATATTTTGCCTGATTTTATCAACAAAGGTATCTATGTCGTCGACAACACCGCCCCAGCCTTAGGAGTAGATTGCTCAATAGATGGGGAGACATCACACGGGAGATGGCTCGACAACAAGAGCGATAGCAATCCAGGATATTTTAACATGTCTGTAGCAGATAAACTTGCCGTAATTCCTTGCGTAGCGGCGGATAAAAAAGTGAGCCCATGGGCGGGGTATGTTCCGATTCCAACGTGTCCGCACGGATATTCGGCGGTTATAACGGTCGGTTTAGCCAATGCCGCTATGGCACAGGGCGGTCATCTAGCTCCAAAGACTAAGTGGGGAGGGAGTGGAAACACTCTTGAGGATTTAAAAGAAGCACCGGATAGTAACAGTGGCGCTTATAGCGGGTCAACCACAAGCCCCGAAGATATTGCTCCGGGGAATCCAGGGGCTCCGTACGCCCTGTATAATCAAAAGAATACATGGCTGAAATCAAGTATTCACTTATACCCGACAGCAGCAGAACCTCAGGGTTGGGATGTCTTGCTGGGATTTGTCTACCCATATGAATGGTATAAAAGCTTTATACCCCAAGCAGGAAGGAATCTTGATTATTTTGATTACCAAGGAGAAGATGACGTCTCTATCGGTTCAGAAACAGGATTTAATGATCAACTGATTTGGAATATGTTCCCGGTCTATACCAAAACCATTGAGAGTTACGCAACCGTTTATTGCTACTTTAACCGTAATGGTAGTCCGTGTAACTCATGGGATAAAGATGGCAATTGCACAGGGTATGATACGGGTCATCCTTATTTCAATAGCTCTCTCGTTGATAAATACTATAACCAGCTGAAAAACTTCAGAGAGCGTCACTCAAAGACCGGCGGTGCGAACGATGGAGACAATCCGTACACAGGCCGTCTGAATAACGATGATGCTGATTTCAAAGGATACTGGTAAAACTTGCCGATTCTTCACCGTCATTACCCGGCTTGACACCGGAGTCCACAGTAAAGCAGCCATATTCCTGTGGACTCCGGCTCGGAGGCCGGAGTGACAGAAAAGAAAAAATTCCTCCCCTTTTCTTCACCGTCATTACCCGGCTTGACCGGGTAATCCACAGGAAAGCAGCCATATCCCTATGGATACCCGAATCAAGTTCGGGTATGACACCGAAGAAAGAAAGCCCTCCCTTCCTGTCCCATCACCCCTTTTTCAGAAGAGCCTGCAAAATAGGTTGATCAGCCGGCGGAAAATCATATCTTTGCAAATCCTCCAGTGCCACCCAACGTGCCTCCTCATGATCCGGATGAAACGACAAATCCTCCTTTTCACAATCCGCAAAAAAAGCGTTCAACTCAATAGTTCCGAATTCATAGGTATATGTCGAACGCATAAAATACGCTTTAACTGTAATCGGGAGATTCAATTCTTCAATCAATTCTCGTTGCAGACATTGTTCCAGTGTTTCCCCTTCCTCCAGCTTGCCGCCCGGAAACTCCCACAAAAATTCTAAACTTTTGCCCCTTTTCCGTTGAGCAATTAAAATCTTTCCCTGATGCCGAATGATTCCGGCAGCCACTTTTTTAAGCGCCATCATATCTCCTTTATCATCAAAAAATATATATACAATTATCGCAAGTCATCTTGCCATTCAAATAAAATTGTGCTGATATAAAAAAGTAATTTTTATTCAAAAAGGAGAAATTATATGAAAAAATTGTTATTAGCTGCTGCTTTAGTTGCTTTAGTCCCCAACGCATTCGCCGGAGATTTGGCATCGTCATTGGATAAAATCAACTCTAAAGTTGTTGCCGCACAAGAAAAGGTCGATTCTGCAAAAGCAAAATTACAAACCGAACAAGAAGAAGCTGTCGCAAAAGTCGATTCTCTGACCGCTGAACAAGAAGCTGAAGCAGCCGAAGCTAAGTCAGAACAAGAAGCTGAAGCCGCCGAAGTCGCTGAAAAAGTTAATACACTCAAAACAAACGTTGACAATCTCACAAACAGCCTGACTGTGACAGAATAGTTGTCTGCTGAAAAAGAAAGCGGTAGTGTCATGTGCATTACCGCTTTTTTATTTGCCGTTGCGGCCTGTCTTTTATTATGGTCATTCCGGCCTGTTTTTTTTATTGTCATTCCGGCCTCCGAGCCGGAATCTCCTTACCATGCATTTTCAATATGCTCAACCGCACAAGGAAAAGTAACCAAAATCGCATCAAAACGAATATCATAGTCTGCAAATTGGGGATTCTTTTTCAAAAAGGCGGCTGCCCCGTTTTTAATACGCTGTTGTTGCGCAGGTTTGATAGCATAAGCGGCTTTATCTAAGGAAGAGCGCTTTTTAACCTCAACAAACACGAGAGTATGCCTTTTACAAGCAACAAAATCAACTTCTCCGGCATGTGTTCCTTTTCCGGTAATCAAATTTTTTGCAATAATTCGATATCCTTTGAGCCGCATAAGCCATCGTGCCATCGATTCTGCTAAATGTCCGGCCAGATTATTGTTCATTTTTGATCCTCAAAGCGAGTTCATAAACCTCGTTTTTGTTCAAACCAAAGCCGGCAACAATCTCCTTAACGGCAGACTTGAGCGGCATCTTTTTCATCTTTTCTTTCAGGAGCGATTCGACATTAATTTCAGGTTCAAGCTCATTCTCAGAGGGCGGAGCAATCATAATCACAATTTCCCCTTTAGGGGCTTTATCGGTGTAATGAGCGATTAGCTCTTCCGCTGTCCCGCGCAAACATTCTTCATACATTTTCGTCAGTTCCCGAGCAACGGCAACTTCCCGATTCTCAAACAACTCATTGATAACGCTTAATGTTTTGAGCAAACGTGGCGCCGTTTCATAGATAACCAAAGTGCTCGGAATATTTCTTAAATCGCTCAAAAAATCGATTCTGGCCTTTTCTTTGTTCGGAACAAAACCGGCAAACATAAAACGATTCGTTGGTAATCCCGAAAGTTGCAAAGCGGCAATAACCGCGCAACACCCCGGAACTGTTGTAACATAAATCCCCTTTTCGCGGCAACGGCGCACAATTTTATAACCGGGGTCAGAAATAAGCGGCGAGCCGGCATCACTGATTAAAGCAATGCTTTTTCCTGATTCTAAAATATCAAGAAGTTTAGGGGATTGCTCTTCCTCATTATAATTCTGATAAGTGATAAACTCTCGTGTACAGCTGATTCCTAACAAAGAAAACAATTTTTTAGTGACCCGCGAGTCCTCACAGGCAATAACATCGGCTTCTTTAAGCACTTGAACGGCACGCGCCGAGATATCATTTAAGTTACCGATAGGAGAAGCAACAAGATATAATCCGTTTTTCATTATCTGACTTTACTTTAAAATTTTTTTAAGTTACGTTCTAAATGTATGATTTTCTATTTTGGGGTAAAAAGCAAGTGTTAAAAAAAATATCGTCTGTTTTTATTGTTTTAGGTCTGTGCGCCTGTGCCTCACGCGGTATCAGAACGACAGGGGGGCAAAATGAACTCTATACGGAGACAAACGAGATAAACGTTGTTCGTCATGATGATTTTAGGGTAGGTGTCTTGTTGCCTTTGAGCGGCGAGTTTTCCAAGCAAGGGAACGGGCTCAAAAATGCGACCATGATGGCAATGGATGACATCAATGACAGTGGTCTTGTTTTGCAATATTATGATACTAAAGGAACGCCGGAAGGTGCCTCAATTGCTATTGAAAATGCACTTAACCAAGGTGCACAAATGATAATCGGCCCAATGTTGAGTTCGTCTGTCCAAGCGATTACCCCGGCAGCCAAGAGTAGCGGTGTTCCTGTCATTGCGTTTAATTCTGCCTCAGAGGTCTTGCAAGATGGCATTTATACAATGGGTCTGCTTTTAGATGAGCAGGTTGACAGAGTGATGACCTATAGTGTGCAACAAGGCAGAACACGCTTCGGTATATTGGTACCGGATAATAATACCGGTATAGCCGTTGCCCGTGCAGCGGTTAAATCTGCAGCCAAAAATGGTGCGGCGGTCACGACAATTGCCTTTTATAAACCGGGGACAACCGATTTTACGGACGTGCTGAAGTCCATGACTAACTATTCGAGCCGCTCGTCAAGACTGAATCAGATGAAAGCACAGTATAAGTCTCAGGCTGCCGCCGGAAATGCCGAGGCAACAAGAATGATGAATAAACTGAACAAGCTGGATAGCTACGGCGATGTTGGATTCGATGCTGTGCTGATTCCGGATTATGGCGCAACCCTAAAATCAGCAGTTGCCATGTTTGGTTATTATGATGTTTTCTCTCCGGAGATTAAGTTTATAGGAACCTCTATTTGGGAGAATACCAGTCTCAATAAAGAATCAACCATGCGCGGTAGCTGGTATCCGTCGTTATCTCGGCAGAACAATACCTATTTTATAAACAAATATACGGAGCTGTTTGGCGAGCGCCCCTCAAGCTTGTATTCTCTGGGGTATGATGCAGTAGCTCTTGCATCAGCAATCTCACGCAGCGGTACAGATAATTTGGATTATAAAATCACCAATCCCGAAGGATATTTGGGCGTTAACGGCGTTTTCCGCTTCTTTAATAACGGCTACAATCAACATAGTCTGGACATCAGAGAAGTCCGTGATAGCGGAACCTATATTGTTGACGCCGGACCTCGTAAATTTACAACCGATACCGGTTTAGTCGGTGGAGATATTATTCCATCCCAACGACCGGCAATTTACGGGAAAAATCCGGCAACGGCAGAAGCTTTGATTTTCGGGCAGCCTCTGTCTCAAGAAGTTGTGACTGTCTATTAGCACGATTTTTTCCTTGCAAAAACGCAGAGATAAAGGTATAAAAAAGCAAGTTTATCATGGAGAACGGCGGGTTAAGAATTCGCCAATCCGGTCAGGTTCGGAAGGAAGCAGCCGTAACGAATGACCTTAAGGTCGCTTGTTCTCCGCCTTAGTTTTGAAGAGAAATGGCAGAAGAAAAAACAGATAATCAATATGTTGTTTTGGCGCGTAAGTATCGTCCCCAAAATTTTGAGGATTTGCTCGGGCAAGATGCGCTTGTGCAAACATTAACTAATGCCATCAAAAACAATCGCCTTCATCACGCATATATTTTGACCGGCATCCGCGGTGTCGGTAAGACGACAACCGCACGACTGATTGCCAAAGCTTTGAACTGTACGGGTTTGGATGGTAAAGGCGGACCGACAATTCACCCTTGCGGTGTTTGTGAGAACTGTAAAGCCATTGCCGCTGGTCGCCATATTGATGTTTTGGAGCTTGATGCTGCCTCTCGCACGGGTGTCGACGACATGCGCGAGATTTTAGATGGTGTCCGCTATAAACCGACCAACGCTCGTTATAAAATCTACATCATCGACGAAGTTCATATGCTCTCTAAAAGTGCGTTTAATGCTCTTTTGAAGACACTTGAGGAACCGCCTTCACATGTCAAATTTATTTTTGCGACGACGGAAATTCGCAAAGTGCCGGTGACGGTTCTGTCCCGTTGTCAACGATTTGATTTGCAAAGGTTGGGGATTGAAGATCTGCTCAAGCTGTTTCATAAGATTGCCGAGGCTGAAAACCTCAAAGCTGACGAGGAAGCTCTTCATATGATTGCCAAAGCCGCTGACGGCTCGGCCCGTGATGGTCTCTCCCTTTTGGATCAGGCTATTTCTTTGGGTGCCGGAACGGTTAAAGCGGATATTGTTAAAAATATGATTGGTCTGGCAGATGTCACGCAAACTTTTGACCTTTTCGAAAATTTGATTAACGGAGATACAAAGCAGGTCATTATAACCCTGCAGGAGCAGTATAGAAACGGGGCAGATCCGTTGTCTCTTCTCAAAGATTTAATTTCTTTGACGCACCTGATTGCCAAAGTTAAATTAGTTCCGAGTTTTATAAACGACAGTTCCGTCAGCGAGGCGGAGAAAGAGTTTTGCGCTAAAGTTAAAGATAAAATCAGCATTGCGATTCTTTCTAAAATATGGCAAATGATGATGAAAGGAATCAGCGAATTACAGTTAGCTCCGATTCAAATTGATGCATTGGAGATGATTTTGATTCGCGTCGCTTATTCGGCATCGTTGCCAACCCCTTATGAGGTTTTGGAAGACGTAAAAAAAAACTCTAATTTAAATATTACCCCTAATCTGAGTCGCCGGTCGCAAGATCAAACACCGACACAACCGGCACCTGCAGAAAAAAAAACATCATCTCAAACGCTTAATACCATAGAAGAAATGGTTTCTTTTTTGGAGCAAAAGAAGTACCCACTGCTTGTGTATTCACTAAAACACGATGTTTGCATCACAGAATTTCAGCAAGGTTTGATAAAAATGACGATTGCGCCGGCACTGCACCCTGAGTTTATTCAAAACCTTGTCAAGACTTTGCGAGAAACAACCTCTCAAACATGGGAAGTTGAGATTGTCAAAGGTCCATTAGGTGAAACAATAGCGGATAAAGAAGCCGCCGCCCTTGCCGAACAGCAACGAGATGTTTTAGAATACCCCTTAGTTCGGGCAATTATGGCCGAATTCAAGGGTGCAAAAATAGAAAGTTTGATTCGCCGTGTTCAACAATCAGAGGACGACGAGGCAGAAGATCAACCCACCACCGACATGATAGAAGAAGAGGAAACAGAATAATGATGAACATACAAGGCTTAATGAAACAAGCACAAATGATGCAAAAGCATATGGAAGAAACCCAGGGTAAACTGGCTCAGCAGGAAGTCGAAGGCACAAGCGGTGCCGGAATGGTTAAAGTGACCATGAATGGTAAGTTTGAAACCAAAAAAATCAACATCGATAAGTCTCTGATTAATGCGGAAGAAAGCGAGATTTTGGAAGATTTATTGGTTGCTGCGCTAAACGATGCACGCGCAAAAGCTGATAAAGCGATGGAAGACGGTATGAAAGAAGTAACCGGCGGCTTAAACCTCGGCGGACTCAAATTACCGTTTTAAGGAAACAGCCTCTCTGTCATCCTGAGCGAACACCTCATTTACCGTCATCCTGAGGAGTTCCTCTCTTTTATGTCATCCTGAGGAGTTCCGAAGGAACGACGTCAGGATCTCCGAACGCCAGTTCGGTAAAAAAGGAATCATTATTATGGTAGGACTTCGTCCTAAGATCTTGACGTCACTACGTTCCTCAAGATGACAGGACATAATGAAGTCCCCTGAGCGAGAGAACCGAGCGTCAGGATCTCCTTTACAGCAGTTCGGTAAACCCTTATAAAAGGAAACATTAATGAAATTAATGTATACATACATAATAACCAATAAAAAGTATGGAACCTTATATATAGGGGTAACAAATAACTTAAGGCGTCGAATATATGAACATAAACAAAAAATCGTAAAAGGGTTTAGTTCTCGCTACAATTTGAATAGGTTAGTATATTATGAAATTTTCGAAGATGAAATCAATGCGATAGAAAGAGAAAAGCAATTAAAACTATTTAAAAGACAAAAGAAAATAGAACTAATAAACGACTTTAATACTAACTGGGATGATTTGTATAATAATATCATTTAGAAAAAGGAAACAGCATTGTCCGGACAAGAAATTGAAAAACTCGTTAAACTGATAGCCAAACTTCCCTCCCTGGGAACACGGTCGGCACGCCGTATTACGCTGCAATTGCTCAAAAAGAGGGAAAGTCTGTTGTTGCCGCTTATCCAAAGTTTAACCGATGTTGCGGAAAACATCAAAACCTGCGAGATTTGCGGCAATTATGATACAACAAGCCCCTGTTCCATATGTGCCTCAGCAGAAAGGGATCAAAGCACAATTTGCGTTGTTCAAGATGTGTCAGACTTATGGGCGATGGAAAGAGTCTCTTTCTTCAAGGGAAAATACCACGTTTTAGGGGGCGTTTTATCGGCGCTGGACGGCATAACCGCTGAGGACCTAAATATTGACAGCTTAGAGCAAAGAATAAGCCATGGAGGCATTACAGAGCTTATTTTGGCTCTGCCGGCAACTGTTGACGGACAAATTACCACACACTATTTGCTCTCTCGATTCAAAAAATACAATCTCAAAATGACGACGCTGGCACAAGGGATTCCGATGGGCGGAGAGCTTGAATATATGGACGAAGGGACGATTCAACTGGCTCTCAACTCAAGGAAAGAGTTATAAAGGGAAGGCTGATGCCTGACTATTCCTTCCCTGTTCGAAGCGACAGAGAGATTGCAAATCTGGTGAGTTTGTTCTTTTTCGTCATCCCTTTCTCTTTATCGTCATTACCCGGCTTGACCGGATAATCCACAGCAAAGCAGCCATAAACCGGATGTAAATGGTATACAAAAGGCTCTGTTCCTTGGGATACAACGAAATTGAAAGAAACAGATTGTTATACAGAATTTGTTGGAGCTCCTTGTAATTAATCACCACGATATTATTAGCTAAAGAAGCTTAGTAAAATAATTTTTATAGGCAGAGACAATACTCACATTTACGTCCTTTCCCGTTTCGTATATTGCTATGTATACTATTTCGAGTTATTTAGGATGTAGGGATAAATGCATCTATGTGCCAAATAGAAGATACGAAACAGTAGTCTAAAATTTAACCCGGGGGCCCTTTGAAGTATCAATAGTATCAATACCAGTGCAACCACGCTCTTCATTCCAAGTCCCTCCTTGCTTTTTACACGATTCTTCTGTGTGGGCACGTGGAGTTTCAGAGTCAAGCCATTCTTTATCATGTATCTGTTCCTCTACACTACTATAACATTTACAGTCATTGTTAACCCATGAACAGTGAGCTCCTTTTGAAACACAATCTTTTTTCGCCTGATCTTCCGCCTGCTTAGCTGCCCGCTTTGCGGCTGCTTCAGCCTCGAGTTGTTCCTTAGAGACGCAGACACCATTTCGTTTGACTTCTCCGGCAGCTTCATCACATCCGCTAGCCCCCATCTTCATATTGGTGCAATGTCCGGTAGCTTCGTCGCCGACCTATTTACCTTGGCGAACATTTATACAATCGATATGGGTTTGTGACAAACCTTGCTGAGAACTGCCTGCTCCGCTACCGGAACCCGCAGCAGACGATATCTGAACTTGAACTTCTTATTTCTTGCCTTCTTCCGTCTTTTTGGTATCAGTACATTTGCCTGAAATCTCATCAAATACGCCGCCCTGAGCAGCACACGCCTGTTGAGCAGCGGCACTTATCTGGTTTCTCTTGTTTTCATTACTCTGGAAATCAAAATTGCCGGATGATTGTTGATACCTTGCTTCATCATACCCTTCGGTTACGCCAGTTAAAACTCCAAACAGAGTCCCCATGGCCTGTGCGCCATCACCCAATCCGAGCATACCACCCAAGCCTTCTCCTTCATTACGACCGGCCTCTGCCATAGCAGCGGTATTGCTGGCACCTGCAGCAGCCTCTGCTACCTTTTCCATACCGGTCAAAATCGTAGAACCGCCGCCTTTTCCGTCATTGTTCATCCAGTTATTAAAACCTGTTTGCTCGCTTTTAACCTGCTGCTCCAAATTTGCCAAAGCATTCTTTTCATTCTCGCTGCAAACCGAGGTCGAACATTTTTTCAGCAATTCTTCATATGTCTGGTTCAATACGCCGCGATATGCTTCTTGAGCCCTTGATGACCCCATATCTTGTACATTATTAGAAATTGCGCTGCCTGCTCCGGCCAAAATATTAGCCTCTACAGCCGTATTCCCGACCATTGTTGCAAGAGCAGTTGTTGCATCTGTGACGTTAGAGAAGAAGTCACTGGCGCCGTCTTTTGCCGCCTTATAATTTGCTTCCGCCTGATCAACAACGGCTTGAGCGCTTTCCTCTCCGGATCTTGCATACGCCAAGTCACGCTCAGCCTGAGCAACCAGATTATCCCCTTCTCTTGTCGCCTGATCCAAAGCATACTGTGCTTGGTTTACCAGATTATCCCCTTCTCTTGTTGCCCGATCCAAAGCATATTGTGCTTGTGTGACTGCATTATTGGCATTATTATAATCAGCTTTTGCCGTATTAAGTGCCTGATTGGCCTGAGATAAAAGATATTCGTCATCAGTAATATCTTTGCGCAGGTTTTCCATATCAGCACGAATCTCTTCTTCGGTTTTGTTGCCGTACTTGTTTGTGAGGTCCTGATATTCCTGACGATATTGTTTGGCATCCGCTTCTGCTTGCGCCATTTGCTCTTTAAGCTTGGCAATTTGCGCCGCCTCTGCCGGACGATTAGGGTCTAACTGATTAATTTGCTCTTGTAATCTGGCAACTTCATCATCTTTGGCTTTAGCTGCATCTAATAAATCATCTTTTTTGAGATATTTATTCATATCTTCCAATTCTTTGGCGTGTTGAGCGCGTTGCGCTTGCAAGTTGTCAATATTTTCTTGGGCCTGATTAACAGCAGCCAATTTTTCTTCAGCCTCTTTCTTTGCAGCATCTAATTTATCTTGCTGTTCTTTGACAAGAGCATCTCTTTGTTTCTTCGCTTCATCAACACCTTTTTGTGCCTCATCAATAAGATTATCTCTCTCTCTCTGTGCTGCGTCTAAAGCTGCCTGTTTTTCAGCAACATTGGCTTGCGCCTGATTCAAAATCTCGTTAGCTGTATTCAAATCCTGCTGTGCGGCACGGACGTAATCATTTGTGCCATTCCAAGCATCGCTAAATGCTTTCGCGGCGTCAATAGTGCCTTCCACGTAGTCTTTTACTGATTGAACGCCCACAGCAGTATTACGAATAATGTTAAGACCATTCTTTATTGCATCAACGCCATCCATGAAGCTCCACCCTTTACCATCTGCCGCCGCTTTTAAGTCTGCCATATTAACATCCGGACATAAATTAGGGTTATTGCTGCATTCTTGAATCATTTGTTCCAATTCTTGCGGAGACATTGATGAGTAGGACGACGATCCGCCTGATCCGCTTGTAAAGTACTGCGCATGGTTACCATTAGGCAAGAAGTCTCCATATTGCAATGTAGACCCGTCATTATAAACGATTTCCTCAATCAAAGCGGTTGTCATAGAGAGAATAAATAGACCGATACCGATATTGGCCAACTGCTTAAAATTAATTTTACCGATAATTGCGCTATAAGCAAAGGCAATCATTCCGAAACCGGCTAAAATATAGACAATAGAACGTAAATCAGCGACAATAAGTGTAATTCGGCAAGCAAGGTATTGAAAGATACCAAACCCGCCACTTTGGGACATATTGTCTTTAGCCTCTTTACACGTCGGCTTTGCCAGTGCGGCATTTACCTGTTTTTGAATATCAGTACTAGTTCCTGCTTTATCTCCATCTCCGATTCCTCCAGTAGAATCTGTATTTAAACCGTAGCCACAAGTTCCTTCTTCAATACAAGAATATTCACCGGAACGATTTAGAGCTTCTTGATAAGCTTTTGCTTCTGCCTGACATTCAGCAGACCCTTTTTCAAATTGACAATCATCATAAGCTTTTTTAGCCTGATCAAGTTTCTGCTGAGCTTGTCGTGCTTCTGCTGCTTTTGCCGCTGCCACACGATCTTCTCGAGCCTTTATAATACATTCTGAGATTGGTCCACCACATTTTTCAAAAGCAGCATGCTCTTCAGCTGTCGCATCAACAGAAAAAGTACAAGCTCTAAGAGTGGTACTATAAACCATTCCACCGGAACAAGAATTTTGGTTAACTTGTAAAGCCGTAGAATCAGCATTATTTTGCGCAGTTGCATTTTTATTATTAGCTTCAGTAGCCGCCTTTGCTTTTTTTCCGGCTTTTTTTGCTGCGTTTTGATAAGCATTATAAAGGTCCTTCAATCGAGAACAAACAGCATCATTCGGATTTTGTTTACAAGTTGCAATGGCGGCATCATATGCGGCCTCAGCTTCTTGTGCTGCTTTCTGTGCTGCCTCATTTTCTGCATTTGCTTTATCCGCTTTTTCTTGAGCGCTGTTAGCTTTTTTACTGGCTTTATCAGCATTACTATTGTCTTTTTTACATTGCGAAAGAGCAGATTTTGCATTACGGAGCTGCGTTGCCATGCCTTCTTGACATTGCTTTAAAGCTGTTTGAGCGTTTGTTAAAGCGATACTCACATGCTTTGAAGCATCCATGCCACCGGAAGTACATTTTTTATACTCCGCTTTAATGGTGTTATATACATCACAAACAGAATCCAACTTATCTTGAGCCGAAGTAACAGCTGCCTGTTGCGTTTGACAATTACCATAAGCATTATAAGCAGAGACAGCACTCTGCGCATTTGCACAATTACCATAAGCCTCATCCCTGGTAATATCTTCAATATCAGTTTTCGCATTAGCTTCATTAACAGACAACAAAAATCCTAAGCACAGTAGGAATGAAACACCTCTCATCGCTTTATTAATCATTTTCATGGCACATCCTCCTAATAGTCCTTAGAATTTTATATTAATAATTTCCCGTCTTTGTTCTTTTTTTTGCCCCTTTATAATTCCTCCCCTTTTCAATAGGAGAGGGTCAGGAGGGGGTCTGATAACACCTTGTTTATCCGCCTGTCTTCAAGCTGTCGGTTATCATATCTGTCGTAATAACGGTATCCTCAACCATGTAGTTAATAATCGCCGCTGTTGCCGCAATTACAAACAACCCGATCAGAATAGCCGTCAACCATTTATAATTAATGTTTCCGAAAATGGAGCCGATAACCACCGCAATAATCCCAAAACCGGAAACCGCATAAATAATCTCTCGCAAGCCGGTAAAGATTTTGCCGCCATGCGCCGCCAAATCACCAAATAAGGGACCCGAACTCCCACTCCCATGACCAAAATGAATAACGTTGGACATTCCTGAAGCAGCTGTTCCTACCACTTTTTTCGCTGCCTCCACAGCTTCAGGACTAGGATCTTCCGCCCACGAGTTCGTTGCAAATAAAATTGAAGAACACACAAACACCGCCAAGCTGGCAACAACCAATTTCTTAAAATTTATGTGCAACATTCTAAATATTTCCCTAAAAGAAACAAAAGGAAGGCGTTGTGAGCAATTTGTAAATAAATTTTTCATAACAAACCTTCCTTTCTTTTTCAGTTAAATTAACATATACTATTTTGTTGTACTGCTCTGGAAGGTATCACCCATTGTACCTTCACCAGTACCGGCATAACCACTGGCACCTGTTGCGTATTCAACGATAGCACCGGCTGCCGCCAACAGGGCTAAACCGACTGCCAAGCCGGCAAACCATCCCCATTTAACCTTACCGATAATCGCTTGGTAAGCAATACCAACCAAACCGAAACCACCGATAACGAAGGTAATGGTTTTGACATGTTGGAACACATTCATTGCTTTTCTCTCTGCAACCGTCATTAACGGTGAAGCTTGCGCAAAAGCATCAAGTGATACCAATGTCAAAACAAATGCCCAAGAGCAAATTGTCCAAATATTTTTTTTCAAGAAACGCATAGTCTTTCTCCTTATCTAGTTATAAATTAATTTCATCTACCCTTTTAGAATACCTGATTTTTAAACATTTTCCAAGAAAAATCTGATAGCCCAAAAATGAAATAAGTTATTGAATTATCAACATAAATTTTCCTGTAACAAAAAATTCACAGTTGATAAACATCTACAAACAGTATTTTTATACACCCAAAATAGTAAATTTTTCTCTAACATTTTGAGCACCATATAACCCTTTACCTTGACCTTCGGAATCATCTGTAATAAATTACACGATTATAAAGGCAAGAAAAGTGATGCCAACCTCTTTTTCTTCTGTCACTCCTCCCCTTGGTTTCAAGGGGAGGTTGGAAGGGGTTTTGTCATCCTGAGGAGTTCCGAAGGAACGACGTCAGGATCTCCTTTACGTTAGTTCGGCAAAAAAGGAATCATTACAAGGAAAAAGTAAATGCAAAAAAAGTTTTTATTCTATATTCTGGCAAGCACAGTCTTAACACTCCACCCGTCTCTGGCACAAGAAACGAAGCTTTCTGCCGCCGCAGCGTGGGATTCCTTTTATGGCTATACTTTTTTTGATAAAGACTACAAACACAAAGACCATCGCCAGCATTTTACCAATCTCTTTGAGGTTAATCTGGGCGCAGAAAAAGAATTTGACAATGGCTGGTCACTGGCTCTTTACGCTGATTTATATGCCGGCATCAACAAAAGACAACGCAATTACAGCAACGGCCTGTGGGGGCATGAAATTTATGCGATTATAGATAATCCCTACGGGCGGGCAATGATTGGGGAGACACAAAACGTTGCGGCGCAGTTTCATATCAACGCCCCGAAGGCAGGAAAGTTCGGTATTAATGACAGTGAAGTCACCAATTTTATAGCAAACCCCAACTGGCTCAAAGACAAGCATCACACTGCTTTTCGTACCCTTAATTCAACCGCGATTAACACAGATGGAACCGTTGCCAAACTGAGTTACATTTCCCCTGAGATTCATAATATAACCTTAGGTATCAGCTATATTCCCGACACTTACAGCCGCACCGGTCTTGTTAATAGAGACGCTCGCTATGCTGAAGATGACGGTTATGTCGGTGCGGCATATTATACGGCAGACCTTGGCTTTGCGGAATTGGAAAGTTCTCTCGGATACGCGGTCTTTAATAAAGATGACCGAGACTTAAGCCTCGGTGCAAGCTTATATCGTCTGGGCTGGACAATCGGCGGCAGCTGGCGCAAAACAGATGTTGAGGGGAAAGACTATCCGATAACTCATATCAGCAATACCCCTAAATTACCGGATTTATTCGATAATTACCGCGAAGGGCAGGCTTGGGATATAGGTATCGGCTATCAGTTCGGTCCTCTCAAAACCGCGCTGTCGTATTTTGAGAGCAAGGCCAAAAACACCTCTAATAAAGATAAAATATGGCTCTTGTCGAATGAGTTTCGCTATGATAAGCATCTGGCATTGTACTTAGCAGCAGCCAAAACGGACTTTGAGGGTGCATCAAACGCAGAAAGTAATCGCGGTTGGGCGTTGATGAGCGGCTTTAGTGTAGGATTCTAATAATGCCTAATATACTTTTTTTATCGGATAACCCTCTTTTGCAAGCGGACTTGACCAACCAAATAGAGACGGTTTTGCCGGAATATAAAGTAACCACAACAGATGACAACGAAACTGTTTTGGATATTGCCCTGTTGGATGGTAAAAAGTTTTTGGAACAATTCCGGCAAAAACACGCCAAAGTACCGGCGCTGATTTTTGATTCTTCAGAGAACAGCGAATATACAGAGAATAACCTTAATACAATTGTCTATAAACCGATTGTTTTGGCAACCTTGCTTAATCAGATTAAATCAAGCATAAATGTTTTTGCCAATTCTACCGAGGGTGTTTTACATTTTGGTTCGTACGAGTTGCACCCGGAAGACAAAACCCTTGTTAATCTGCAGAACAAGCAAATCATCAAACTGACGGAAAGAGAAATCAGCATTATCAGATACTTATATAAATCTGCAAATAAACTTGTCAGTAAAGAAGAATTGCTTGAGAATGTTTGGGAATACAGTGCAGAGACGACCACCCATACGATAGAGACGCATATTTACCGCCTGCGTAAAAAGCTGGAGCAAGAAAACACCGCCGCCCCGCTGATTGTAGCGGAAGACGGCGGCTATCGGTTAGAGAGATAAATTATCTTATCTGCTATTGTATCTCTTTTACTTTCGTAAAGCGTTGATCTTGTGCCGCATTGCGCTTTGCAATACCTCTTCTCTTTTCTGCCGCTTTTGTGGGCTCAAAGTTATAGTGTTCGGTGTCGTTTTGTAGTTCTTGAGCCGTCGGAAGTTTTTTCTTACCGCCGACAAAATCATTCATGTCGACGACAGCTTCCCGTTCGGCACTGTTCTTCTGTTCACGATTTGGCTGAGTAGCCTTAAACGTGCCATCGCTTACTAAACAGTGTTCTGCAAAGTTTGCAAAGTCTTCCGGCAATATGGTTTGCAAGAGGTTATGGCGAGAAATATTACTGCTCCATAATCCCTGACGAGCACTGGTGACAACATCAGATAATCCGCGAACATGCGCTTCCTGTGCAGATTCGTAATCGGCATCGAGCTTTAACTTTCCTTGTTTTCCACCTGATGTAAACGGAATCTTATCACTATGCCCGGCAACGGCTTGGTCTATCATTTCTAACTGCCCTTTTAAATAATCCAACTTGGGCATATCCGGTGATGTAGACAGACGTCTTTCATCTAAGCGATTGCAGAAATGATTAAACAGTTTTTCTTTATTTTCATTTTCCGGTCCATAGATACAGACGAACAATTCCTTGCTGATAGTCATTTCTTCAGGTTCATTAAGATTTTCTAAGGCTAAAGCCGGCTTCTTTTCCGGGAGAGTAATTTTATCCTTACCTGTAAGTTCATCAACTGCTTGATGAAATACGGAAGAATAATCAGGCTTGTTGACTGTTGTATTTGGTGTTTGGTACTCTTTTTTCTTCTTAAGCCTTTTCATAATCTCTTTAGCTTCTTCCGGAGTTGGTAAATATCCGGCAATCGGCTCTAAATTTTCGAGCTGCTTCGGCTCTTTCTGCTTAACCGGCTGTTTTGGCTTAGCTTCTTCGGCTTCTTGTTGTCTCCTCTTGGCCAATACTTCTTCTGTTTCCAAGAGCGCAACCGGCTGTTCTGGCTCTTTCGGCTTAACCGGCTGTTTTGGCTCTTTCGGCTTAACAGGCTGCGTCTGATCTACCGGCGTTTTATCCACCGGTGTCTTGTCCACCGGTGTCTGATCTTCTTTTTCATTCTTCTTGGCATTCGCTCCAACACGTTCTGCCAAAGCACGATTTTCTCTCTGATTATCATGAACCATGGTGAAAGGCAGAATATCTACACCCTCTTCGGTATGCTGGGTTATCCGCTGATACAGTTCTTCTTGCCCCGGATGATCGTGCGGTTCATAACCGACATCAGCATCTTTATTATAAGAATCAGGATTCTTTCCATCACCCAAGCTGTCAAAATCCTTAATTTTACCCATATCATTAACGTCGCCCTCATGCTGTCCACCAACATGATTCTCGACAATTTGCAGAACTTGAGCATCTGCTTCAGTCAGGGGTTCTCCGCTAAGAAGTTTATGGTATGTATCTTGATAAGTTGTTGTATGACCGTTTTCGTCCGTATAGCTCAAGACTTCCCCAATCGGCTGACCGTTATCGGCAAGAGCATCAGCATTTGGTGCTAAAATATTTGCCTGGTAAAGTTTGTAAAGAAGCATGTCGCTGTTAGAAACAAACGCACCATTGACATAGCTGTTCATTTCATGGTGTGTTTCAGCCAACTTATCTAAAGAAGCAACAGCATCATTATATGCCGAGGTATTCTCATTATAAGATTTATCCGTCCAGTCATGACCTAAATACTCACTGTAGCGTGTTCCGCCGGTATGAGGATCATTGGGGTCTAATACTTGCTCCATACGATGCTTGGCAAAATCAAGTTCTTCAGCGGTATAATCACGCGTTGTAAACCCGTCTTTACCTTCTTGAACAAGAAAAGCACCTTCATCAGTTTTATCACAATATTCTAAGGTATAACCCTGTTTTGTCAGTTCTTCTTCGGGCAAAGCTCGCAAGTTATCAAATTCACTTCTGTCTGTAACAACACTGTCATGAGATGTTGTCCCCAACCCTGTGGCTTGCATACCAAGCCCGAGAGCATAACTGGTTCCCAGAGCTGTTCCGGTTGATAATGTAGCAGAAAAAGCAGCTACAGAAGCTGATTTCCACCAGCTTTCGCCTTTTTCTCTTTGACGGCGGAAGGTTTTAACAATGTTCGTCAGATTACCGACAGCCATTGCACCAAATCCCAAACCTTTCGCTGCATCTTTGGCCGCAGCACCACCCAGCAGAGCGGCACCAGTTGCTAGTGCAGAAGTGGCAATTTCACCAACATGGTCTTTTAAGAATCCTTTTAAAGTAAGTTTACGATTATTTTTCTTCGCTTCTTCTTTGAGGCGCTTATACTTTGTTGATAAACGGAAAATTGCCTGCCCGCCGACATAAGCACCATAAGCAATATTACCAAAGGGAATAAGGCTTGATCCGTAACGGACAAGTTGGTTCAGCGCTTGTCTGCCCATATTATGCTTCATAGCTTTTATTTGTGTTTTAGCAATCGTATAATAAGGATCAAAACGTTTAATGGCGGTATTATCAAAGCCTCTAATGCTTTCTGCCATATTCCCGACTGCATTTGTCTTCTTACCGATTTTCGTTCCCAAACGATTCAAATAGCCGAATGCATCATTCGTATAGCGAGCAAAGTTTGCAACTTGTACCTTATTATCTACCTTATAGTTTCCACCGGTACCATTAATAACGGCATCATAAGCGGCTTGCCCGGCAGCTTTAGCCTGTTGCTCACTCATCGGTTGCGGAATATAAGAAGGATTAGCCTGCCTTTTTTGTTCTTCCTGAGCCAAATGTTTAGCAGCCTCGTTAGCTGTCAACATTGCTGTTAATTCAGCGGCATAAGCTATATTAATCTCTTCTTGAATGGCGGCATCTAATTCTTCACCCTTTTTGCCCTTGTTTTTAACAGCCGCATTCATCGTTGCTTTTTTGATAACAGCCTCATTAAAGGAGTTGATGAAGTTGTCACGTTGCGTATTATCTACAAATTCAATATTATCCCAAACCTGAGCCAAATCTTCCGGCGGATTTTTGATTTTTCTTTCAGCCTCATTTTCTTTAGCGAGTTCTTCGTTGACTCGTTTTTGAGCTCTCAAATACGTTTCGTTAATTTCATAGGCATCATCATGTGTTAAGCCCGTAAAACCATTAGCGTCATCATAAATATTGATTTCTATTTCAAGTTTTTCACGACAGATTTCGATATTTTGCTTCAAGGCGTCATCATCAGGATTCTTTTCCTCAACATAATCATACATTAACCTTGCGCCGTCATAAACATCGGCAATATTTGTCTGGTCAACAGTGGTTTCACTATTGGCATATTTGTTTACCTTAGAAACCATGACCTCCATTAATGCCGCCCTTGAAGCCTGCATTTCTGCTTTGATGGCATCAGTGCTGGCATGATTTTCAGCTTCCTCCAACCATCGAGAGGTATCAACCAAACGTCTCGGCGGATAATATTCAAGAATCTCCTGTTTCAGGGCTTTATCTCTTTGGTTGAAATCATTTCGCTCATCTGCATTTAAGTTGGCTTTTGCCAAATTAATGGCATCTTGTTGAGCATCATGATCTAAAGAAGCAAAATTTTCCGGCAGTTTATTCATTTGCGCTAAAATAGCACGGTCAATACCTACACGAATTGGAGCCCCGGAATTTAAGAAATCAGTATTCTCGCCGCTGATAAGCTGCTGCCATTCATCAGAAGTAAAGTTAGTTTCAATGCGCTGAGAGTCATTTTGGTTTTGATTCTCGTTTTCACGCTCCCTTTTGGCGCGTTCTTCGGCAATCATTTGTGCCCTGAATTCATTTTTATTTTGTGCTGCTTCATAGGCGGCGCTATCTTCTCTTGAGGCAGTATTACCTGTATATTTTTCATTAAACCATGCTTCTAATGCATCATTAGTTATATCAGCCATTGCCGTCACTCCTCAAAAGTTTTTCTTTGATTATATCAAAGACTTGCCGTCTTGTCAATATTTTGTCTAAAACAATAATGATTGAAGAGAGGCAAGTATTTTGTATAAACAAAATCATGAAATCACTTGCTTTCTGATAATAAACACCTTAAATAAAGAATAAGTTAACAAAAATAAGATTTTAGCAGAACAAGAAATGAGTGATACAGATTACTACGAAATATTAGGGGTTTCAAAAACCGCAACCACCGACGAACTCAAGCGTGCCTATCGCTCTCAGGCGATGAAATACCATCCGGATCGCAATCCGAACAATCCGGAAGCCGAGGCAAAATTTAAAGAGATTAATGAGGCCTATGATGTCTTAAAGGATGAGCAAAAGCGTGCTGCTTATGACCGCTATGGCAAACAAGCTTTTCAAAGTGGCGGTATGGGCGGAGGGAATCCGTTTGGCGGTTTTGGCTTTGATTTTAGCGGCGCCTCCGGCGGCTTTAGCGATATTTTCGGTGATATATTTTCTGAATTTATGGGCGGTGGTCGTCAACAAAGGAATCCGAATGCACCGCAAGATGGCGCAGATTTACGCTACAATCTGGATATTACGCTCGAAGAAGCCTTCAATGGCGTAGAAAAAGAAATCACCGTACCTCATGCAGAGCTTTGTGAAGATTGCCACGGACACGGAACCGCCGACGGAAAAGAAGCCCCCGTTTGTTCAACCTGCCATGGAAGAGGGAAAATTCAATCGCAAAAAGGCGGCTTTTTCATTGTTGAGACAACTTGCCCGACCTGTAAAGGAAAAGGACGTGTTGTTAAAGAGTCATGCAAAAAATGCCATGGGGAAGGTCTTGTCCACTCAGAAAAGCAAATCAAAATTAAAATTCCGGCGGGAATCGAAACAGATACGCGTATGCGGGTAGCCGGTGCCGGAGAATCCGGCTTGCGTGGCGGGCAAAATGGCGATTTATATGTGTTTATTAATGTCTTGCCGCATAAACTTTATGTTCGTGAAGGGGCTAATTTGTATACGACGGTTCCGGTTTCGATGGCATGCGCGGCCTTAGGCGGAAAAATAGAAATCCCAAGCATCGACGGACGCAAAATCAACATTGATGTTCCTGTCGGCACGCAAACCAATCAGCAACAAAAAGTCAGCAACGAGGGTATGCCGATTATCCGTTCCAAACGCAAGGGCGACCTGTTTGTCCGGTTTGTTGTTGAGACACCTGTTAATCTCAATAAACGCCAAAAAGAACTGCTGGAGGAGTTTCGCTCTTTGAGTAAGGATGAAAATTGCCAACCGCAAACCAAAGGATTTATGGATAAAATCAAGGATTTATTCAGCTCTGTTGCATAAAAAAACAAATTTTGTTCATTTTGTCTATTTACAAAAGGGAAAACTTGTGCTATAACCACTCTCCCTGACAAAATTATTTAAATTATATAGTATGGATAAGAAAAAATTGATCGCGCTGTCCGATTTCATGCGCGAGCAGTCGGTGACTGTATCGGACCTGGATGAGATGACTCAGTATGCTAAATTTTACGGCGGAAATATTCCCTTGCTTGAGGAAGGAGAAAAACTGCCTGTTGCGCTCCTCTATGCTGATGGTGAGATATCTCCGAAATTCAAGCCGATGCGCAGCATAAAGGCTGTTCATATTGAAAATGCTGATATTGGGCTGGAAGAACTGACGATCCCGATGTCGTATCTGGACGCTTTGCAGAATTGCCGACAGCTGCAAAAGCGGTTAATGACGGAGGAGCAAGCCATCATAATCTATCAGAACCTCAAAAAAATCAATGAAGTACTGAAAGAATTTGGCTTTGACTCTCTGCGAGAAGGGCGGTATTGGCTGGAGACCCCGGCCACAAAATCCTACTTGGCGAAAGCCATAGATTTCAGTTCCGGAAAAGTACAGGAGCTGAAAAGAAGTGAGAGTTGCAGGGTGCGCCCTGTATTCCTCACATAAAATGAACAACAAAAACTCCTGAAACCGCATGGTTTGGGAGTTTTTTTGTGTGACAAAAGGTAACCTATAATAATAGCCCGAATAACTCTCCCTCTCTCCAAAAACACTTGCTCCGACACAAACAAGTGTTTTTGAATGAGAGTGAACATAAATATATTTTGAACAAACTAAGCCGGTGCCCATAATAACCGCGCAATCAAATGACGCCGGATTAATTTTTCGTAATTTTAAAGCTTCTTTGCTTTTCGAATAAAACAAGTTTCTGCGTTTTACTTCGTAACTTCTTTGTTACTATCAAATGGTTTCTGCCAAGTTATGTATCAGTACTGCTATGCCATCTCCCTATATATCTATAGCTATATAGAAAGATGTCATTGAATTCATACTTGCGATTCTAGGGTCTATTTATTAACAAAAGATTTATAAGGAAAGCTATAATATAAGGCGATTCTCTGCAAATCAAGACTCCGATTCGTTTTGAGTCAAATTAAAAATTTTTTCGAATCGGAAACAGAATCGCAATTTACGAAAAACAGAATCGGAAAAATTAAATTAAATGCTCATTTCTTTTTCTGAGTAAATCTTTTTGATCGAGACGCTTACGGCTGACAGCGGCCCAAGAAGAGTCAGTAGGAACTTCCCTCGGTTTGGGCAAGGAAGAGACAGGATCCAACAACAGCGCCGGCGCCGGAATAGGCATGTCTTTTATTCTATCAATAAGTTTTGCCGGCTTTTTTTCTAAATATTCCATAAACATCTGGAAAATCTGATAATTTCCAATCATTTCCGTAACATCAAAAACATACCCCCTATTATAGGTATTAACAAAATAATCTTCAGTACTTGAAATGGTTGTACGATTAAAACGAGCGGTTTTGCCGCTAAGACTGTCTTGTTCACTTAAAACAGTATCAACAGCGACCGTATTCGGAAAAACGGTAACGTAATGGTATCCGCTGCGACTGTTTTGCTTAGAACGAGGAAAAACGACACAAACAGCATAGGGATTTTTCTTAAAGATAGCCGCCAAATCAGCTCGGATATTTGATGATTCATTCTTATCACCAAAAGATTTTTTCAAATCGTCAATAATAGAACGGCAAGAATTAGGACCTGTTAGGCAATCAAAAAGCAATCTGTATTCCTCAAACTTCGTCTCATCAACAGCCTGCAAGAAAGAACCCAACCCCGCAGAAGCACAAAAGAATCCGGGATCAATTGTAATACCTTGTTTTTTATAGCGGTTGAAGAGACCCCGTAATGTTTTGGTGCGATGACCTTTCTTTTCCGCCTCTTGGATGGTGAAAATATTTTCTTGTAAAATTTCCCATAATGTCTTTGCAAAGTTTTTTTGGCGTTCAATAATCATATCACGGTGTTCTTCCATGAATCGAGCGTATTCCGGAGCAGCCTTTGCCTCGGTGGCTTTCGCTAATAATTGCGGAACAGATTTTTTTTGAACATTCTGTGCGTGCAGACTCAATTGGGCATTTGGAGCAGCGAATAAAACAAGCTTTAGTCCCAAAGCAAGCATGCTTTTGCGCACGGTATGAGAAACTCTATACTGTCTGTCAAAACGATGCCAAAAACGAAAAGCCTTTATCTTATATATTTTAGCATATTTTTGCAGTTTTTCCCAAAAAATATCTTGAGCCCCAACCATTGCTGCTTCTCTTTCACGTGTAATAAAATTGATGATGATAGCCTAACAGATAAGAATAAAATACACAAAAACAAGAACAAAAAAACGATAATTTTTAATTTTCCACACTAAAAACGAGTGACCGAAGCATTGAGCGATAGCGCAATGCAAGAACGAACCTTCAGGTGAGAGGACCGCCGCAAAAAAAGCCTCCGTCGCACAGCAAGGAGGCACTAATTGGCGTCAGCGGCGGGACTCGAACCCACTACCCACAGTTTAGGAAACTGTTGCTCTATCCTGATGAGCTACGCCGACGCATAGCTACTTTATACTGTAAACATAACAAATTTTCAAGTCAGAATTAAGAATAAAAGTATTGTTGTCTTAAACTGTGGATATTCCTTTACCAGCCTTGATTTGCGAGGAAAAATAGTTATATTTCCAACAACTATTGAATTATTGTTTAACTATTAAAAATATATTATTTTTATGAGCCACTACAACAACGAGGTAATCTACCAGATTTACCCCCTTACGTTTAACTACGCCCGTGGCAGCAAAACAGACCCGTACCCGACAGGTGCCTATGGCAACCTTAAAGGGGTGGCGGCGTATGCTGACTATGTTGCCTCCTTGGGGGTAGATGCAATTTGGATAACCCCATTTTATCCATGGGGTGGTCATGGCTTTGGATATGATATCACAGACTACTGTGCTATTGATCCGATGTATGGCGATATTGAAGATTTCAGAGAGCTTTGCAATGTTTATCATGCAAAGGGACTGAAAGTCTACATTGACCAGGTCTACAATCATTGCTCAATAAAGCATGAATGGTTTAAGAAGAGTGTTGAGAGAATAAAGCCTTATGATGATTTTTTCGTTTGGGCCGATCCCATTATGAAAAACGATAAGCTTTCTCCTCCCAACAACTGGAAATCAATATGGGATTGTCTTGGCGAGAGTGCTTGGACATTTCACCCTTCGAGAGAACAGTACTATCTTCATAGCTTTGACTGGTCAATGCCTAATCTGAATCTGAACAACCTTCTCGTACAAGAGGCCATTTTAGAAGTCTCTAAGTTTTGGTTTGACCTAGGCGTCGATGGTTTTCGGCTCGATGCCGTGACTCATTATGCCTGCGATGAACAGTTGCGTGACAACCCGCAAAATGAGTTTGGACATCAGCAGCGCCTGTTTGACATCAATTCACCGAACGGGGCAAAGTTTATCAATCGCCTCAAAGCACTGGGAAACAGTTATCCTGTTCCCAAGACGTTGCTGGCAGAGTATTGGTATGACAAAAGCCCTCAAGGTTTAGCTAAAGCCCAGGAAATTTTTGCCAATAGTCATTGTGATGCTTTTTTTACCGGTGCTTTGAACGAAACCTTGCACCAGTTTAAGAAAAATATCCAAGATGAGTTTTTGGTTTCTCCGTATGGAGAAAAAATTAATTGGGCAATGAGCAACCATGATTTGGAGCGAGCAGCTTCTCGAATCTTTGGGCAAAATACCTCCAGAAAAAAGGTGAAAATGCTGATAAGCATGTTGCTAACCTTGCCGGGAAGCATTTGTATCTACCAAGGAGAAGAATTGGGGTTACCTAATCCTTGCTCAATTGATAAATGCAAAAATGCGGCAAATGACCCTCTTAACCTCTGGGCTCCGTACATATACCCTTGGGATGCCGGGCGTGCCGGTTTTGCAATGTCGGATAGCCGAGATGATCCGAGCCGCAATCTGGCACTTCGCCCTGCGCCGGTGCATTACCATTATGCGGTATCCAGGCAGTTTGATGAGGATTCTGTTCTGAATTTTACCCGCAGAGCGATACAAGAGCGCAAAAAAAGTATTTTTAATGAGCATGGAAAGCTGTACTTCATTGAAAATACCGGAGATGATGTTTATGCCTACGTTCGCACCAACAAAGAAGGGACAATCAAAATTCTCTGTATCTATAATTTTGGCGCATATATGGCAGACATTACCTATGATGGTCAACACTACCATGTAGACCCCGAAAGATGGATACACAAAAGAGTGTAAGAAAAAGAACCGCCGACAATGAAAAGTCCGCGGTTTTTTTTACGCCCTATCAAAATTAATTCGCGGGTCAACCAGAGAGTAGGTTATATCACTGATAAGCTTCAGGACTAACCCCAAAAGAGCAAATATATAAAGTGTCCCGAAAATGACCGGATAATCACGGGTCATAATCGCTTCATAACCGAGCAGCCCCATACCATTGAGTGAAAAAATAACTTCAATCAGCAAAGAACCGGTAAATAACATTTTAATCAAAAGCGCAGGGAATCCTGCAATGACGATAAGCATGGCATTTCTGAAAACATGCCCGTAAAGGACTTGATTTTCGGTCAATCCTTTTGCTTTGGCGGTTAACACGTAAGGTTTATTAATTTCATCTAAAAAGGAGTTCTTTGTCAGCATGGTCAAGCTGGCAAAACCGCCGATAACCATAGCGATAACCGGTAGGGTGATATGCCAAAAATAGTCTCCGATTTTTCCTAAAACAGAAAGATTATCCCAGTTGTCAGAGGTTAATCCTCGTAAAGGAAACCACTGGAAATAAATTCCGCCGGCAAACAAAACAATCAAAAAAACAGCAAATAAAAATACAGGGATAGCCGCCCCGATGACAATAGCAAAAGACGTCCAGACATCAAAAGAGCTACCGTCTCTTACCGCTTTTCTTATACCCAGAGGGATAGCTATTAAATAAATAAGCAAAGTCGACCATAGTCCCAATGAAATTGAAACCGGCATTCTTTCTTTAATAAGTTGCCAAACGGTTTTGTTGTGGTAAAAACTTTGCCCGAAATCAAAGGTAGCATACTCTTTTACCATCTTAAGAAAACGAATATGAGCCGGTTTATCAAAGCCAAACTGTTTTTCCAAGGCTTTCACCAAATCTTCCGGAACACCCTGTGCACCTTGATATTTATTCTGTTGCGCAGTAGTCATATTAACTTGAGTTGTAGAACTGAGGGATGACTTTGCATCTGTATTCATCCCTTGGTACTTGGCAAGCATATATTCAACCGGACCGCCCGGAGCCAGTTGGATAATCACAAAGTTCAAAAACAAAATGCCGAGTAACGTCAGAGGAATAAGAAGAAGTCGCTTTAAAATATAATTTCTCATTTTGCCTCTTTCATCCACCAGGTATGTGGCATAAAACCGGTTTTAACATCTGTTTGCGGTTGTTCGAATTTATCCCAATACGCAACGCGCTGTGTCGGGGAATACCAGTGCGGAATAAGGTACCAACCATTGAGCAAAACTCTGTCAAGCGCCTTCACGTGAGCCTCATAGTCTTCTTTTTTCTGTGCAGAGATAAGCCCTTTTATCAGGTCATCTACAACCGAATTTTTAAGCCCTAAAAGATTATAACTTCCTTTTATATCAGCAGAAGCACTCCCCCACATTTCCATTTGTTCGTTCCCCGGCATTCGGCTGACGTTGAAACCGGCAATGGCCATTTCATAATCGAAATTATCCAAGCGATTTTTGAAAACACTGGGTTCAATATTGCGGAATTTGAGCTTGATGCCGATTTTTTTCAAATTTGCAATAAAGGGAAGCATAACACGCGTGAAAGCTGCCCCGTTTGCCGAATTCCCGAGCACTTCAAATTCGAGAGGCTCACCCGTCTTAAGGTTAGTCATTTTCCCGTCAACAAAGTCATAACCGGCCGCTTTAAGAAGCTGAACGGCCTTTTTCAGGTTAGAACGTGTCTCAAGAGGCGTTTTGTGCTGAGGTAAAACAGGCTCTGCCGTAAAAATACCTTCATCCAAACGGTCTTTATATTGATTAAGAATATCAAGCTCTTTCCCTTCCGGTAACCCCTTGGCCTCCATTCCTGTGTTAGGGAAGAAGCTGGTAATACGCGCGTATTGGCGATAAAACAAATTGTCATTTGCCCAATCAAAATTAAAGGCCATGGCAATAGCCTGCCGAACACGCTTGTCCTTAAATTTGTCTTTGCGGAGATTAAATGCAAAATTTTGTAAAGGTGCGGCGTTGTTATGCTTAAAATCTTTCTTAAGGACTTTGCGACTTTTGATGATGTCATTATCATAGCCGACAGCCCATATTTTGGCGATATATTCTTCTCTCGCATCAATATTTCCGGCAAACAAGGCTTGCAGGGTAACGGTTGTATCTTGATAGTAATCATAGCGCAATGTATCGAAATTAAACATACCCTTGCGTACTGGTAAATTTTTTGCCCAATAATCATCAAAGCGCTTGAATTGAATGAACTTATTGACCTCAAATTTATCTAAAACATAGGGACCGCTCCCCATAGGAGGAACTAAAGAGGGTTCTGCAAAGTCTTTATCTTTCCAATCTTTGAAGGAGTAAATGCTCATCTGTGCCAAAATGAGGGGCAATTCGCGATTTTCACTCCCTTTTTTAAAGTGGAAACGAACATGCCGGTCATTGACTTTTTCGACACGGTCAACATCGGCATAATAGACTTTATAGAAAGGCTGTCCTTTTTCTATCAGGGCATGATAACTGAAAATAACGTCATCTGCCAGCACCGGCTCTCCATTATGGAATTTGGCACGCTCATCTAGGATAAAACCGATATAACTTTTGTCTTGAGGAAGTTCAAAAGACTTTGCTAATAAGGGATAGACGGTTGAAACATCATCAACTGAGGTTACCCCCAACGTATCTAAAGTTAACGAGACTGTATAGCCGCCGTCAGATATTCCCTTAAAAATAAAGGGGTTGAAGTTGTCAAAAGTTCCGTAAGTGGGCATAACCATTTTTCCGCCCTTGGGGGCAAGGGGATTAACATAAGAAAAGTTCTTAAAATCAGGCTTATAAACAGGTTCCCCGTAAAGAGCCAAATACGGCAGTGTTTCTGCGTGGGCTGAAAAACAAAATAAAAAACATAAAAGCGCAGAACTAATTTTACTTATTATACTTGTCGGCATCAGTCCACCCGCCAAACGGATAAGAAAAATTTTCATCATTACTGACCTTAGGCTCGGGCATTCCTTCATCATTATCAAAAGAGGGTTCTTTCCGGGCTGTCAAATCACGTTGTTTTGCTTCTTCCCACTCTCTCTTTAGCGTAGCTAAGCGATTTTGCGTGTTCTCAAACCCTTTTTCAAGTTCCGGAGTCACAACGGACGGTGCCGGCGCAAACAAATGGGATGGTGCATCGCTTTCTAAGACAATGTCGGGCATAGCAGGAGATTCCTCCTCAAGTGTCTCTGCCGAAAAATCTCTCGAGATGGTTTTCTCCTCTGTATCAGAAAGGGAAACAACAGAGACTTTTGAGATTTCCTCATTTTCGTCTTCTTGTCGTGCTGATTGACGTTGTAAATCAGATGAAGGAGAAGGCTCTGCGGAATTTTCTGTTTTTTCTTCGCCAAAACTCTTTGCAAAAGCTAAAGACAGCGGATCGGTCATTTCTTCACGATTAGCAGAAGCCTTTTTTTTGGTAAATGTTTCGACAAAGAGCTTGCGGGCATTTTCACTCAGTGAGGGCTTCTCTGCTTCTTCTGAGGTCGGTTCAATTTTTTGTTCGGAAAGGTTTGGTGTTATTTCCTCTTCAACAACCAAGGTGAAGTTTTTAGATGGTTCTTCAAGATGAAAGTCATTTTCTTCAGTAAGTTGCTGATGAGTTAGAGATAAATCTCGGTTTTGCCTAACCGAATCTGCCGGTCCAGCCAAAAGGCTGAATACCTTGCCGAAAACACCCGTCTCAAGAACATTTAAGAAAATTCTCTCTTTATCATGACGCTCTAGAATATTAACCAAATTTTGATAACGAGAACAAAATTCCAAAATAGTACCGCTCAAAACCGTATCCTGCAAAGATTTTTGCAAAAGCTTAGAAGGGAGAGCCGGCTGATTTTGGTACAACTCGATAAGAACTTTACCGAAAGCCCATTTCCCGCCATTATTAACCTTAACCCAAAGATTATCGATTTGCTCGCTGGAACATAAATTTCCTCGTTTAATAATGTCGGCTAAAAGTTCATTCATATCGAGGACAAACATATCAAATTTATTCAAAATGGTACTGTCTTTAACACTGTCACGAGCCTCCAAAAGCATTTTAGCAATAGCATCGGTGTACTCTTGAGTTTTTTTCATTTGCTTGAAAAGAGTAAACATATTTTTGTTTAAGACGGAAGCGTTATTGTACTGGTAAATATAACCGAATACAAACCACAAAACTAAAATAGGAACAACAACGACAGCGATGAGTAGCGTAAACTCAGAAACATTGCCTTCGCTCGCATTGTTAAAGGCATAAATTCCCCACGCAACGCTGGCAAAAATAGAAAAGAAAAAAGCGACAGATACCACGATCAACTCCTTGCTTGCTCATAAAATTAACGCCAGTTTAGCCTTGTTAATCAAGAAAATCAATTATTTTCAACGAATAATCAGAAATCTTTGCACAACAAAATCAACAAGAATGCAAAATAAGAGTCGAAATTTGATTTTTTTTGTGATAAGACAGAACAAAATCAGGTTTAACCAAGAGTAGAGAATAAGAATGAATCAAACGAATACGTTGATTTTGGATTTTGAAAAAAATATTGTTGAGATAGAAGCCAAATTGGAAGGGCTGAAATTACTCGCTCAGAACGAAGATGTTGACATCAGTCAAGAAACAACAAGGCTCAAACAAAAGCTTGAGCGCCAAATGCGCCAAACATACGCTAATCTGACTCCTTGGCAAAAATTGCAGGTGTCTCGTCATCCGCAACGTCCGCATTGTCTGGACTACATTAATGCACTGGTGGAAGACTTTACGCCTTTGTGCGGAGATCGCTTTTTTGGGGAAGATGCGGCGATGGTTGGCGGAATAGGGCGTTTTCGCGATATGTCGGTCGTCGTTATCGGACAAGAAAAAGGTCATGATTTGGAATCAAGAATGAAGTATAATTTCGGTATGGCAAAGCCGGAGGGATACCGCAAAGCGCAACGCCTAATGGATATGGCAGAAAAATTTAATATGCCGGTTATTGCCTTTGTTGATACAGATGGGGCTTTCCCCGGGATTGATGCCGAAGCGCGCGGGCAGGCAGAGGCAATTGCCTCATCTATCCAAAAATGCTTGAGGGTTAAAACACCGATTGTTTCCGTTGTCATTGGTATGGGTGGTTCCGGTGGAGCAATCGCCATTGCCACGGCTAATCGGATTTTAATGCTGGAAAACTCAATTTATTCGGTAATTTCACCGGAAGGCTGCGCCTCCATTCTCTGGCGCTCTGCCGATAAGGTACAAGAAGCAACGCAAGCGCTATGCCTAACCGCACAAGACCTCCGAAAGTTCGGGGTGATTGATGAAATTATTAAGGAACCCTTGGGCGGAGCGCATCGTAATCCGCTGCAAACAATAGAAAAGGTTGGGGACAGTATCGCTAAACACCTGCGTGAGCTCAAAAACTTTAGCGGGGAAGAACTCAAAAAGCAGCGCACGGCAAAGTTTTTGGCAATGGGGCGTAACCTACCGGAAAACTAATCATGCAGACATTGGATACAAATGTATTGATATTAGTCGGGATAGCAACGGTAGCGACGTTGCTGTTGGCTATTTTAATGTGTTTGCTTTTCAAAAAAAATAACCGTAAAGAATTCCATGTTTTAGCCGATACGTTGTTTCGCGGTCAAGCAGAACTGGCGGGGAGAATGTCGCAGTTGTCGGAATTTTCATCAACCCAACAAAACAAGTTATCAGAAGCCATCAATGAACAAAAAATATCAGTCTTAAGTATGATTGATGAGAAATTATTGGCCATGACCAAAAGTGTTGGCGAAGGACTGCAAAAATCGACAAATAAAACGGCGGAAACAATACAGGATTTGCGAGAAAGGTTGGCGAAGATTGATGTCGCCCAGCAAAAAATTTCTCACTTATCCGAGCAGGTTGTGTCTCTGCAAGAAGTTCTGTCCAACAAACAGGCTCGCGGAGCATTTGGTGAAATTCAGCTCAACGACCTCGTTAAATCTATCTTGCCGCCCTCTGCATATGAGTTCCAGTGTGTTTTGAGTAATCAGAAACGTGCGGATTGTGTCTTAAAACTTCCTAATCCGCCGGGTACGATTGTTATCGATTCGAAGTTTCCTTTAGAGAGTTATCAAGCCCTTCGTAATGCCTCTAACGACCGGGAAAAAATCGAGGCTGAGCGATTCTTTAGGGCGTCGGTTTTAAAGCACATCAAAGACATTGCGGACAAATATATTATCCCCGGAGAGACGGCAGAGTCTGCGCTGATGTTTTTACCGGCTGAATCAATCTATGCAGAACTGTATTCCAACTTTACGGATGTTGTTGAAAATTCATATCGCGCCAAAGTTTGGATTGTTTCGCCCACGACTTTGATGGCGACACTTAATACAATACGGGCTATTCTCAAGGATACCACGATGCGAGAGCAGGCTGGCGTTATTCAAAAAGAGGTCGGAGCCTTGATTGATGATATTTCGAGACTAGATGAGAGGATAGAGAGTTTATCTCGCCATTTTGATCAAGCGGCCAAAGACATAAATGAGGTGAAAATTTCCTCAGGCAAAATCGTCAGAAGAATCAATAAAATAGAGGATTTGCAATTGGAGGGAGAACCGCCGCAATCTCTTAATCATTATGTTGCCGAGTAATAACTTTGGGATAACTTGCGAACATTTTTTTGCTTTTTATGAATTTGCGATATTGATTTATAAAACAAAAACGGATAACTTATAGGAAACACATAAAAAAGAAGAGGTATATTGTGACTAAATCAGAATTAATTGAAAAAATCTTAGCTAAAAATCCGCATTTGACATTGAAAGATGTTGATCGCGTTGTAACAACCGTTCTGGAGAAGATTATTACATCTTTAGCCAAAGGGGACCGTGTTGAGTTCAGAGGATTCGGTGCATTTTCAGTCAGAACGCGGACACCGCGTATCGCCAAAAACCCGAGAACCGGAGCTAAGGTTGCCGTTGAGGAGAGAAAGATTCCTCACTTCAAAACAGGTAAGCAATTGCACGAACTGCTGAACCAAAAATAATTTTATTAAAGAGAGGGCGATGCTATGGGATTTATTAAAACACTAATCGGATTGCCTATTATCGTTGTTATTCTGATATTTGCTTTCGTGAATAATAATTTGGCGGAGTTTAGTCTTTGGCCGTTTTCGGTTGAAATAACGGTTTCTCAGAGTGTTGCAACGTTATTTTTTGTGTTGTTCGGTTTTTTGTTGGGGAGCTTTTTTTCGTGGATGTCCTATGCACCGCTTCGTAAGGATTTGCGTCGTCAGAGAAAAGACAATAAAAAACTGAGCAAACAGCAGCAAATATTGTCAGAAACAGTTTCTGATTTGCAAGAAGATTTAGAACAAATAAAAGCCGAAAAAGAGGCTCTTATGCCGGAGAAGCAAAGTTGGCTGAGCTTTCTGAAAAAACAGTCGACGCCGGCTGATAATAATGAAGGTGAGTAACGCGAATGAATTGGATTACTGATTTTGTCCGCCCGAAAGTTCAAAAAGTAACAGTTAAAGAGGAGGATATTGCCGATAACTTATGGGTAAAATGCCCGGTTTGCGGCAAAATGCTTTTTTCTAAAGAACTCAAAAAGACCATGTATGTCTGCACGGAATGTGGTCATCATCTTCGTCTGTTTGTAGATAAGCGCCTCAAATTGCTGTTTGATGGAGAATACGAGGAAATAGCCTTACCGCAACCCAAAGAAGACCCGTTGAAATTCAAAGATTCAAAACGTTACATAGATCGCCTGCGCAATTATCGCAAGATAACGGGGCATAATGATGCGATTCGAGTTGCTCACGGAGAAATCGGGGGAATACCTTGTGTTGTTGCGGCGATGGATTTTGCCTTTATGGGGGGCTCGATGGGAATGGCCGTTGGCGAAGGTATTGTCAAAGCCGCAGAGTTATCTGCACGTAACAATTATCCGCTGATTATCGTAACGGCATCAGGTGGTGCACGCATGCAGGAGGGCATATTATCTCTTATGCAAATGGCAAGAACCACGGCTGCAATCAATCAGGTCAAAGAGAAAGGGATTCCCTATATCTCTATTTTAACAGATCCGACGACCGGAGGAGTTTCAGCCTCTTTTGCTATGTTGGGAGATGTCCATATTGCAGAAAAAGGCTGCATTATCGGTTTTGCCGGTGCTCGAGTCATTGAGCAGACAATTCGCGAGAAACTGCCGGAAGGGTTTCAGCGTGCAGAATATCTTCTTGAGCATGGGATGGTTGATATTGTCGTCACACGTTCGGAAATGAAAGAAACTCTGGTTAAGGTTATCAGTATTTTAACGCACAAAAAACCAAGTATCAGCAGACCCTTGCTGGAGAATAAATAGGACTAAAACGTAAAGGAGGAGAGATGCTTTCTCTAAAACACATCCACATTAAATCCTTTAACGAAAATCTGGCATACTTGAACAAAAACTGTCTTGAATATTCGATTGAAGACATTACCGCGCTATCGCAAGTTGAAATTCAAACCGAAAACAGCAAAATTTACGCCTTTTTGCAGATTGTTGATGATGATTCTTTCGTTTCACCGACACAGTTGGGACTGAACGAAGAGGCTTTTGCTAATTTGGGAGAACCGGTCGGATCCGAGGTCTCAATCAGTATAGCCGCACCGGCACCGAGCCGAACGGCTCTAAAGAGAAAAATTGCCGGCAATATCTTGTCGCCTCAAGATTACAAATTTATTGTCAAAGACATTATTAATCGCCGTTACTCAGATATCGACATTGCCTCATTTATTGTTGCCGGAGGTGCTTTTATCAGTGCCAATGAGGCATATGGCTTAACGGATGCTCTTGTTAATAATAGCAAAATAAAGTGGGATGATGATAATTTAGTTGTCGACCACCATTGCTTGGGAGGTGTCCCGGGCAACAAAACGGATATTATTATTGCGGCCATTATAGGGGCATATGGTATGGCAATGCCCAAAACCGTTGCTAAAGCAACAACGTCATGCGCAAGCGTTGCTGATACGATGGGTGTTTTATGTAATGTTGACTTGCCGGAAGAGCGATTTAAAGAGTTAGTGACCTCCAATCGAGCAGTCATTGCCGATTATGAGCAGTTAGACATTGCAGAGGCTGTAAAATCAATATCAAAAGTTGAACGTCATTTGGGGCTGACGCAACAAGAATTTTTGCTTTCAGAAGTATTGGCTATCAAAATTGCCGCCGGGGTAACGCACTTGCTGATTGATATCCCGGTAGGAGAAAATGCCCGTATCAAAACCACTTATGAGGCTATCCGACTACGCAAATTAGCAGAATTCATAGGTGACCGCATGGGAATAGATATTGATGTTGTTATTACCGACGGGAGCGAACCGATAGGAAACGGCATCGGTGCTCTGCTGGAGGCAAGAGATGTGATTCAAGTCCTCAAAAATAAGCCGAATGCCCCACAAGATTTGATGGAAAAGTCGCTGTTTTTAGCCGGACGTATTCTGGAATTTAATCCGAACCTGCGCGGTGGTCAAGGGTATGAAACGGCCTCGGAAATCCTAAAATCAGGCCAGGCGCTTGAAAAATTAAACGAAATAATCAAAGCCCAAGGGAAAAAGGAACAACCAGAAATCGGATCATACGTGCGAGATGTGTTAGCACCGGAAAGCGGAGAAATTACGGCTATTGATAATGCGCAGATAAATCGCATCGGCATTTGGGCGGGAGTTCGACAGTATGTCGGGGCTGGCTTGGATTTACTTAAAAAAGTAGGTGATTTGGTCGATGCCGGAGAGCCTCTATACAGAATTTATGCCTGCACACAAGATGATTTGGATTTGGCGGAAACGGTTGTTGAAAATTCAATAGGATATACAATTAAAAACAACAGATAAGAATAAAAAACTTATCTGAATATAAGAATATTTTAACAAAAAAGTAATATAATTTCTTTATAAAATATGCTAAGATTAGGATAAGGTCTAAAAAACTATAGAGGAACGGCAATGATTAGAAAATATTTTATATGCTCTACGTTTATTTTAGCTTTTATAACATTTATAAGACCGGTACACGCGGATATTGCACTAAACGATTCTAGTATATCCCTTGCAAAGGGTGAAGTCATCGCAAAAAAAGTTGAAAAAAATCACGCTTACATAAAATTAGCCGGAGCTAGATGGATTCTCGATGAGGAAGAAGATCAAGATGCCCTGGTTTTTGAGAAAGATAATCTTTTTCCTGAAATCACAGCTAATTGTAAAAGTGTAAAAAATGGTATGGGCAAAAAGTTTTCTTATATTCAAAAATGTAGCGCATGCCAGGAGGGATATGAACTCAACGCCGATGGCATATGTGCGGAAAAAAAGTGTGAGGGATATAACAGCCCGACGGAAGAAATAGAAGGATGTGAAGTTGTTGAACCTTGCCAAAAGGGAAAGAATTTTGTGTACAAATGTGAGACATGTCTTACAGGATACAAGATAACAGATAAATACCTGTGTCAGGTAGATGATTGTGAGAATTACCCTCTTGATGCAAGGGAAGATGTAAATAATTGTAAAGAAGCCCCTATTTCCTGCAATAAAGGACAACATGTTTACTATGGTTGTCCGGAGGATAAATGTGATGCTGGATTTAAGTGGAAAAAAGGTTTTTGCGATACTATCACATGTGGTGCCGATTTTTCTTTAGACAGTTGCCCTAAGAATGGCAATTGCGAACTTTGTCAAAGTGGACGCTATTATAAGAAGTATAAGCTTAATTCTTGCTCTTCGGGATATATGGTAAAAGATAACAGTTGCGTTAAAACATCTGGAGCATTAGCATTTACAATGGCAACAAAACAGAATACCCAAGAGGTTGTCCTATCGGTACAAGGTGAATGCACCATTGATTGGGGAGACGGAATTGTTGAAAATCATAACACGGGTGAAAACATAGGTAATGACGTATCTCATGTTTACAAAACACCAGGCAATTACAATGTGCGTATTACCGGTGAACCGACCGGTGTATCCATAAAATCAGGACGAGAATATATAACAGATGTCTCAGATACTTCTCTTTCAACCATAAATAAATATGATGATATTTTTTCAAATGATTAGGTAATTAGAAAGGAACAGCCTCTCAAAAGAGAGGCTGTTCCTTATTGGCGCTTTAATGAAGAAATTTTTGCGCTTTCCACGCGAACACTTTTCTGTGACTGTCCGCAAGAGCGCTTCACACCTTGTTGTGAGTAACGAGGGAAAATATTCTCTCTTTGCAAAGTTTGCCTACATGTACCCTTAAGGTCTCTGCCTTTGGGTAAAGGCTCAGAGGCTGTTTCCTGAGAAACAACAATAATTGGTAGCTTTTCGATGTGGGCGCAAACAGCATCAACCACAAATCGAACACCTGCGATAAAACGACCTTCGTTCATAATGATAATATTTTTTAATTTAACAATAATGGATAAGTGCACTGAGGATAATCTAAAGATCAAGAAGAGTCCAGCAAAAAAAGCACGACTGTTAAACGGTCGTGCTTTTAAAGGACAAACAATTTGTGTGCTGATTATTTGACTTCTTCAAAATCAGCATCAACAACTTTTTCATCGCCATTGCCGGCAGATTGATTTTCTGCACCCTGAGCGCTGGCACCGGCAGCTCCGGCCTCCGGAGCAGCTTGCTTATACATAGCCTCACCGAGTTTGAGAGAAGCTTGCATCAAAGCCTCTGTCTTTTCTTTAATAGCGTTGGCATCATCACCTTCAGCAGCCTTCTTCAAAGCTTCTATGGCAGACTCAATCGCAGATTTTTCAGCAGCGCTGACTTTATCGCCATGCTCTTTCAACGTTTTTTCGGTGGCATGAACTAAGCCTTCTGCCTGATTCTTTGCCTCAACCAATTCTTTCTTTTGCTTATCAGCCTGAGCATTAGCCTCAGCGTCTTTAACCATTTTTTCGATATCAGCATCGCTTAAGCCGCCGCTGGCCTGAATACGAATAGCTTGCTCCTTGTTGGTCGCTTTATCTTTAGCAGAAACATTAACAATACCATTCGCATCAATATCAAACGTGACTTCAATTTGCGGCATACCGCGTGGTGCCGGCGGAATACCGACCAAATCGAATTGACCGAGCAGTTTATTGTCTTGAGCCATTTCACGCTCACCTTGGAAAACACGAATAGTAACGGCAGTCTGCCCATCTTCTGCCGTTGAGAAGACTTGGGATTTACGGGTTGGAATGGTGGTATTACGATCAATCAAACGAGTGAATACACCGCCTAATGTTTCAATACCCAAAGATAACGGCGTAACATCAAGCAACAACACGTCTTTGACATCACCCATCAAAACGCCACCCTGAATAGCCGCACCGACAGCCACAACTTCATCAGGGTTAACACCTTTGTGAGGCTCTTTACCGAAGATTTCTTTAACTTTTTCTTGAACCTTCGGCATACGTGTCATACCACCGACCAAAATAACTTCGCTGATTTCACTGGCTTTAATACCGGCATCAGCTAATGCCTTGCGGCATGGCTCAACCGTACGTTCAATCAAATCTTCAACCAAAGATTCCAATTTAGCACGCGTTAATTTGATATTTAAGTGTTTCGGACCGGTTGCGTCAGCCGTAATAAACGGTAAATTAATATCGGTTTGGGTAACGGATGATAATTCAATCTTAGCTTTTTCTGCCGCTTCTTTCAAACGTTGCAAAGCCAAACGATCATTTTTCAAGTCGATACCGGATTCCTTCTTGAATTCATCAGTCAAATAAGTAACCAAGCGTTGGTCAAAGTCTTCACCGCCGAGGAACGTATCACCGTTCGTGGATTTAACTTCAAACACGCCGTCACCGATTTCCAAAATAGAAATATCGAAAGTACCACCACCAAGGTCATAAACCGCGATTGTCCCGTTAGCTTTCTTGTCCATACCATAGGCCAAGGCAGCAGCCGTCGGCTCATTGATAATACGCAAAACGTCCAAACCGGCAATTTTACCGGCATCTTTTGTCGCCTGACGCTGAGAGTCATTAAAATATGCCGGAACGGTAATAACGGCTTTTTCGACCTTTTCACCGAGATAGCTTTCAGCATACTCTTTAATCTTTTGCAAAACGATAGCAGAAATTTGTGACGGAGCATATTTATCGCCCTTAACTTCGACCCACGCATCGCCGTTATCGCCATTGATAATTTTGAACGGAACTAAAGCCTTATCTTTAGCGACTTCCGGAGAATCAAAACGACGCCCGATTAAACGCTTAATGGCAAACAAGGTATTCTCAGGGTTTGTTACAGCTTGGCGCTTTGCCGGAAAACCGACCAAGCGTTCATCATCTGTAAAAGCAACCATAGACGGGGTTGTTCTGGCGCCTTCGCTGTTTTCCAAAACTTTCGGATCTTTGCCTTCCATAATGGCAAAGCAAGAGTTTGTGGTACCTAAGTCAATACCGATAACTTTATTACTCATAATTTTTGTCCTTTAGTAATTAATACAAATCAATTTCTACAAACTATATAGGGAGCCGAAAGAGCGAGTGCAAGTTTTAAAAGCAAAAAAAATGAAATATTTTTCATTATTTGACATTTGTAGAAAAATAAAAATGAAAGCATCTTTTGACTATTTAGAACTCTCAAAAATAAGATAATGAACGGAATCAGCAAACTGATAGATTATAAAATTATGAAACTTATTAACATAAATATATATGTAATTTATTGAATTTTCAAAGTAAATATATAAAGAAGAATTGTTTTTATAACAAATATTGATATTTATAACAAAATATGATAATAATATATATGCGCGTTTATAACATTTTATAAAAAAAGAATAAATTGCGCATCGTATTAAATTTTTTGAAAGGAATTAATTAAAATAAGGAGAAACGAAAATGTCAGGAGAAACGTTTGACATCTTAAACAGTATTTTTAGTGGTCAAAAGCCATTAAGAAGAACTAATCCGAAAGTAGGAGAAGTATTATTATGTTGTACCGGGGCAAAATGATTGGACTTCATTGAATGATGTTAAAACAGTCGATGTTCCATCAGCTGATACACCAAACCCGTATTTGCAACCGCAAAATACTGTTTTCGGTCAACCAACGCAATTTGCACAGAATAATATGCAAGCGAATGATATGTATAATGATTATCCAAATTTAAGAGATGATAAAAGGGATTTTTTCAAATCTGCAGTTGAAAGCGTCGTAAAAGCGATCCCTTCGTCTTTTGAACGCAATAATCCTTTAACGCAATCATTAGGGGCGGCAAGAGACTTGGGTGAAAACTATATAAATATGGTCAATGCCAATCTTAAAAGTTCTAAGGATATGTCTACCCAAGGAACAACCTCGGATAATTATTACCATTGCTTAGGTAATTATAATGCAGCTAGTCGGGGAGATTATGGAGCTAAAACAGCGGAAATTATTGGTAATACACGAGAAATAGCTGATTGGGGAATAAATTGGCTTTTTAAGGATAAACCAATTTCACAAGCAAATGCTGATTTCAAAAATGATAGAGCCGTTAACTTAGATGGTCGGAATATGGCTCAAAGCGGGCAATATAACTCAGCATGGGATGCTTGTGAAAAATATCGCCCTAAACAATACGATCCTAACGAGCGCTTGTATTATTACCATAAATATTAAAATTAGACTTGAATTAATAAGAAATTATTTTTAAACTCTATCAAATAGAAGAGTGTTAATATAGGAAATCACGATGGAAGATAATTCATATATTTATTTTCTTTTAGGATTAATGTTCTGTTTCAGTCAAATATATCTTTATTTTCGACGAGAAATATTAAAAAGCATAAAAACAAACATAAAATATTATGATAGTATATGTTGTTTTCTTTTGGGATTATTTGCTCTCAACATATTAACACTCTTTTCTGTCTTTTACAATATTATAACATTTATTATCTTTTTTAGCTGGTTAGATTGGGTTCTGTACAAAAACGATCCTCAACATCAGCTATGGTGGCATCAGTTGACAAAAGGTAATTATTTTTATTTAAGCGTCATTATTTTTACTTTTATAGGGCTTTTTCTTCAACATAAGTTTTACCTTTTTTCAAGTACATTAATTTGCACAATGATTCTATTATTTGGTTTTTTCTGGAAAAGAATAAAACAACAGAAAAAAATAGGGTTATTTATAGATAGTCGGAACGTTGGGAGCAAAATAATCAATTGGATAGGAAATTTTATTCATAATATATTTTATTATACTTATCAAACAGGCGTTATTTTCTTTTTTTTATTTTTACTTTTCAGAATCATTCTTTTACCCGTCATTGACCCGCTAGATGTCGATAGCTGCCTAGACGGCTATTTCTGCAAAGAAGGCAATAGTTTTGATGATTGTGGTGACGGGAAGCCTTGTGTCATAACAAAAGAATACTGTCTTGAACATAATTATAAATGGATAGAGCAACTTCGTAGTTGCGATATGAGTGGGGAAGTTCACAAACTCTAATAGCATTAAACATTCAAAAACCGGAGAAAGCTTTTTATCCTTGAATAACAAAAAAAACGCTCCGAACTAATCTGTCCGGAGCGCCGTTAACGATAAAACAGCTAAACTTAAGCTTTTTTCTTCAAAGCTTTGCCCAAGGCATCGCCTAAAGCTGAGTTAGAAGAGTCAGTATTAGAATATTCTTCTAAAGCTTTCTTTTCTTCATCAATCTCGCGAGCCTTAACAGACAAGCCGATTTTAACATTCTTCTTATCTACGGAAGTAACTTTAGCTTCCAAAACATCGCCTTCTTTATAGTTGTCGAGGTTTTGGTTAGCTTTATCCTTAGACAAGTCGGCTTTCTTAATATTAGCCGTCAAACCATTGACATCAACAACGACACCTTTGTCTTCAACAGCCGTAATGGTTGCTTTAACAATGTCGCCTTTTTTGATGTTTTCTAAAGCGCCGGTAACAGCTTCTTCGCTTAATTGCTTAATGCCGAGACTGATACGCTCTTTTTCAACATCAACGTCGATGATTTTGGCTTGAATATCTTGACCTTTGGTGTAGTCCTTAACGGCTTCTTCACCGGCCTTATCCCAAGAGATATCAGACAGGTGAATCATACCGTCGATTTCGTCGCTCAAACCAACAAACAAACCGAACTCGGTAATGTTTTTGATTTTACCTTCAATAACAGATCCGACCGGATGCTCTTCAATATAAGCAGCCCAAGGATTCGGTGTGCATTGTTTGATACCCAAAGAGATACGACGTTTTTCCGGATCAACTTCCAAAACCTTAACTTCAACTTCTTGAGAAGTAGAAACGATTTTGCCCGGATGAACATTTTTACGTGTCCAGCTCATTTCAGAGACGTGAACCAGACCTTCAATACCGTCTTCTAATTCAACGAATGCGCCGTAATCGGTAATGTTGGTAACTTTACCTTTGCAAACATCGCCGACAGCGAACTTATTAGCAACTTCTTGCCATGGGTCACTTTCGAGTTGTTTCATACCCAAGCTGATACGTTGATTATCTTCATTGAACTTGATAACCTGAACTTTAACGGTCTGACCGACAGACAAAACTTCTGCAGGGTGATTAATACGTTTCCAAGAAATATCGGTAACGTGTAACAAACCGTCAACGCCGCCCAAATCAATGAATGCGCCGTAATCGGTAATGTTTTTAACAACACCCTCGAGAACAGAACCTTCTTTGATATCGCCGATCAATTCAGCGCGAGCTTCAGCGCGTGTTTCTTCCAAGACAACACGGCGAGAAACAACGATATTGCCTCTGACCTTGTCCATTTTCAAAATTTGGAACGGCTGAGAAATACCCATTAAAGGAGTAATGTCTCTGATAGGACGAATGTCGATTTGAGAGCCGGGCAGGAAAGCGATTGCCCCATTCAAATCAACCGTAAAGCCGCCTTTAACGCGACCAAAAATAACACCGTTAACGCGTTCGCCGGAGTTCAGGCATTTCTCTAAGTCTTGCCATACTTCTTCACGGCGTGCTTTTTCACGAGACAGAACAATCAAACCGTCTTTGTCTTCATATCTGTCAACATAAACTTCAATCTTGTCGCCAACATTGAGTTCAGGGTTTTGACCGAATTCACGAAGCGGAATACGACCTTCAGATTTCAACCCGACATCAACCATAGCGAAATCAGGTGTTAAACGAATAACAGTTCCTTTAACAACAGAACCGGTTAAAGAATTATCCCCGAACTGTTCGTTCAAAAGTTCGGCAAAGTTTTCGGTTGTTTCAGGAATTTTAAATTCAGCGTTTGTCATAAATAAATATATTTCAAAAAATGCCAACCCGAGCTTATTGAATCAACACAATAAAAGCCCCTTTGCGGGCGGACTTGCACGAGGTTAATGTCTGATATAGCGTGCCCTATCCTCACCAGACCAGCTGTTTATACCACTATCTTTTTATTTTTCAAGCATTTTCTTTCAAAAATCGTGATTTTTATCAGCTTTTTCTAAATTTGTAGACAAAGAAAGAAATATATGGTAAATTAAAATTAAAATTCGCCTTGTAAAATTAAGAGACAATGGAACTTGTGAGGGAATCTGGAGCAAATCTTAAAAAACTCAGAATGGCTGATTAAGAGGAATGTATGATGTTAAGCGAGGATTATAATAAAAAGTTTAAGAAAGATCCGACTTATCAAGTTGCCGAAGCTTTACATCTGCGTTTGACATCTTATGAGGTAACGGATAAATCTTCTTTGGAAAATGCGTTAATCAACCTTAAAGAGGCTATTCAAAATCACCAGAAAAAGGAGAAAAACAGAGAGGTTGATCGCCAAATTTTAACAAGTAGACCTGAACTTCTTGAAAAATATAATGCCATTGATGATGATAGGTTAAAGCCGGAAGATATTGCTCTAGCAAAAGCAAAAATGAAAGAATTGCGTTCGGAAAAGAGTACTTTTAAGGAATCAATTGCTAATCCTATTATTATGAGCTTAGCTTCAGTTATGGGACTTGTTGCCAACAAACCGAATGGAGCAAAAGTTGATGCACCTTTTTTAGCATACACAGCATCAAATTTATTATCAGAAAGTTCTCAGGAGTTATTAGGCATTGAGGCGGAGAAGCGCGCTTTTCGTGTTCAGACGAATATTTTAAAAAAACTGCATCGTGAATTTGACCAATTTCCGATTGCTGAACGTTTGAAACGTACAAATGATGCCGATAAAATGCTTTATGATGTCCAAGCAATACAATTAAGTATGTCAAAAAATTATATTGCAAGAATCAATCGTTTTATGAGTGGTCTTTCTTCAGCAGCGTTTATCTGTGTTACAGCAGCTAGCGGCGGTACCGCCGCAATTCCAGTAATAGCTGGAGTTATAGCAACATCAGCTGTCGGTTCATATTTAATTAATAAAAAAGCAAATCCCAAGAAAGTTTCTGCAGAAAATGAAATCAGAGCGGCAGCTTCAGAACTTTCAGCTATCAATCGACAAATGTACGTTGCAAGCTATCAATTGGAAGTTTCGGATAAAAATAAAAAATCCGACAAAATGCTTGAAGAAAAAAAACATGATGTAAATAACAAATTTCAAAATTATTCAAAAGTATCCCGAAAATATGCTCTTACTTCATTAGCCTGCAAAACTGCTATTATTGGTGGAGCTGTGGCCGCAACTTCTATTTTGAGCCCGAGCGCACTGTTGGTAACAACAGGAGCAGCATTAGGCATTTATTCTTCCGTTGAGAGATTTGTAAAAAGTTGCTATGATGTCAAAAAAAGTGTCGGTAATTTTGCAAACGCTTATAAGAGTTTTAAGTCTAAGCTAAAAATCAGATTTGGAAAAGAAAAAATTAAAAGTAACGCAAATACCATTGAATTGGATCACATTGTTGTTAATAAACGCGATGAAAAAGATTCATTGAAAGCATCCGAGGAGGTTTTGTTTTCAAGCAATGATAAATTCCATATTTCAACGGGTATAACTCTTTTGAGTGGTGCAAGTGGTGCAGGTAAAAGTTCATTAATTAATCTTTTGATGCACAGCAACGAAATTGAAGGTGGACATATTAGAATTGGAAATATGGTAAAAGGAAAGTTTGAAGGAACTGATTATACGGATTTGGCTTTTGCAGAGCCTTCCAAGAATATTGCGCTATGCACACAAAAACCTGAGTTTTTGGAAATGAGTGTTGATGAGTATATCAGATTGGCTAATCCAGATGCATCTGAAGAAATGGTGAAGAAAGTTAAAGATTTAGTTGGTATTAAGGATAGAAAGTCAGAAGATGAAAATTTATCAAGCGAATTTATCCCATCCGATAAAATCATAAGTATGACAGGCAAAAACATTTCAGGAGGGCAGGCAAATCGTCTGAATTTGGCTCAGGCATTGATTAAAGATTCGCCAATCATGATTTTAGATGAACCAACAGCCGGTGTCGACAGAACGATGGCGGATAAAATTTTGAACTATTTAAATGAGATTAAAGATAACAAGACAATTATATACATCACTCATGAAGTTGATGATGTAAAAAAACTACAAATAAATCAGGCGCTGGATATAGGTAGAGATAATGATGAACAAGCGGCAACTATGTTAAAAGTGGACCTATCGAATGATTTGTATAAAAAGGAGTTTTTAAAATTTTTTGCAGATAGACGTAATGAACGCTCTCCTTCTTCCGGAAGTACGAATCAAGAACAAAATGTAAATTCAATCAGGCAATCCGAACACAGACCAAAAATTACAGCAGAAAAAATAAATTCAAGCTTAGAGCATGCAAGAGAAATGGTGAGAAAAAGAAATCCAAGTATGAATGGTGTAACACAGGAACTTTTAGAAACATATAAGCGAATTTTAGGGAAATCACCGGAGCAAGCAAAAATCGAAACAGATCTTGTGTTTAATAAAATTCGAGAGAAGATTGTGCCCAGAATGTGAGATTTAAAATAGGGAAAATTATATAACTTTATACAACTTAGGAGATGTGTAATGTCTGAAATAGAAGAAGAAAATAATACCTCAGTAAAAGAACTAAAATCCCAATGCGAAAAAGTCAGAGGAAATAAGCACCCCTTATATGAAGAAACATGGGCAGATTATGCCGATAGAAATGGAATTACCTACAATCCGGATGAAGAAAAAAGTTGCCGCAGCTATTTGGATAGCTATGAAAAATGGTACTATGCCACTCCTGAAAATGAAAACAATAATAACAATTCCGGTAATGGTGGTGATGAAGGAAATAATCAAGGTGAGGGTAATGGCGGAGAAAACCAAGAGGGAAAAAAAAGCCAGAGTAGTACATCAAATCAAAATAATGAAAATCAAGGAAATTCTTCAAATCAACAGGAAGATAACTCCGGACAAAACAGTAATTCAAACCAACAAGAAAACAGCGAAACAAATCGTCAAGAAAAGAATCACCAAAGTAGCTCAGAAAATCAAGGTAATAATAACAATCAGAAAGAAAACAATGAAACAAACAGCCAAGATCAAACGGACGAAAAGGGAAAAGCTTCTTTACAAGATATAGATGTACAAGAAAAGAATGAAAGTATGAATCATTCAACCCAAGATGAAAAATGCCTCTTCAAAAAAACAGAGAAAACGTCTGTAAAGTATTATAGAGAAGAAGAGGGAATATTAATACCAATAGATGTTCACGAAAAAGTCGCAGATTTAAAAGAAAAAACATCTCTTCACACAAAAGAGATTAAAGAAACGCCACAAGATAAAAACAAAATAAATACCCTGCGAGGAATAACACCGTCTCGCCAAGAACAGCAACAACCCAATAACCCGGGAACATTAAGTCAAGAAGTTATACAAGCGTACCAAGAGAAAAAACTTTTAGAATCTAAGCGCTGATTCTCTCATCAATAATCTTCAGGGCATAAGCCAAAACTTCTTCAATCGACATTGCCGAAGTATCAAAAACAATGGCATCATCAGCCGGTTTCATCGGTGCGGTGGCTCTGGTTGTATCACGTTCATCACGCGCTTTCATATCCGCCAAAACAGTCTCGTAATCTGTATCCAAACCTTTGGCCTGAAATTCTTTAAACCGCCGCATTGCCCGGACTTCGGTTGATGCCGTGATAAAAAACTTAATATCCGCCTGCGGGCAAACTACTGTGCCGGTGTCTCGTCCGTCATAAATAGCGCCTTCCGCCGGCGTTCCGTCTTCAAAAACCGGATTCTTAGAAAAATCCTGTTGCATTTTGAGGAGTGCCGCGCGAACTTTCGGGTGCGCCGAAACAATGGAGGCATAATTCCCGCCGATTGCCGAACGAAAATCCGGATTCTTTGCCAACTCATGCATGTGTGTAAAAGTCAAGGCAGAAGCATATTTTTCAGCCGCATTTTCATCTTCAGGCGCCTCATGATGTAAATACATATCCAGCCCGACAGCACGATACACCATGCCCGTATCAAAATATACCAGATGATAAGTCTTCGCCAAAACGCTTGCCAGAGTGCCTTTTCCGGCGGCGGCCGGACCATCGATAGTAATAATCATTTTTCCCTCAATAAATCTTTCGTTTAGCAAAATTTAACATATCTCATCTAAAATAAGAAAATAAAATACAAGTTATGCAGAAAATTTATGGGACAAATCAGATTATACATTGCGCAACCGCTGACAGTCGGCTCGGAAGTTGTTCTTAATGAGCAGCAGAGCCATTATCTGACGCACGTCATGAAACTCAAAGTCGGTGATACCATAAGCTGTTTTGATAATCAAAGCGGCGAGTATGGTTGTACCCTAATTGCGGTTGGTAAAAAGCAAACGACACTAAAAGTTCTTGAGCACCATAAACCTTATGCACAAACGCCGGACATATGGTTATTATTTGCCCCGGTCAAAAAGGATAATACGGACTTTATCATCCAAAAGGCAACAGAACTCGGGGTGCGCAAAATTATTCCCGTTCAAACGCGTTACACCATCACGGAACGCATTAAAAGAGAGCGATTCGAGGCACAAGCAATTGAGGCGGCGGAACAATGCCGTCGGGTAGACCTCCCGCAAATTGCAGAAATTAAAAAGTTTGATGACATTTTACAACAATGGGATAAAACGCGGATTCTTTATTATATGGATGAGACCTTAACCGGAAAACCGATTGCACAGGCTTTGGAAAACGCAAAATCTTGTGCGATTCTTGTCGGACCGGAAGGGGGCTTTTCTGCAGAAGAGTTAGAAAAATTGCGCGGATTAAGTTTTGCCCGCGCCGTTTGTTTGGGACCGCGAATTTTAAGAGCCGAAACGGCGGTTGTGTCGGCTTTATCCTGTTGGCAAGCACTAAAAGGAGATTGGCAATGAAAATATTGGTTGCAGATGATCATGAGTTATTCCTGAAAGGAATAGAATTGGTCTTAGCCGGACGTTATCCGGACGCAGAAATTGTTTTGGCGCACGATTACACCGAAATATTTGAGATTATTGCCAAGCAAGATGACTTTGATCTGATTTTGAGTGACTTGGCGATGCCCGGCGATGTCTGGAGCAATGCGATAGAAAAAATGCATTCCCAATTGCCGGATACCCCGATTATTATTTTATCGGCAGTCTTCGACAGAGAAATTGTGCAAAAAACCATTGAAATCGGCGTGTCAGGGTACTTGTCCAAAACCGCCTCTCACACGGAGATTCTCGAGGCATTAGATATTGTTTTGTCCGGAGGTGCCTATTTGCCACAAGATTTTTTACAAACACAACAACTTGACAGTAAAACCACAACTGATAAACTCTTAAGAGATTTATTGGAGAACAGAGTTACCAAAAAAATGCCGCAAAAACATTTAACGCCGCGGCAAAAAAGTGTTCTGGAGGGCGTGGCCGCCGGAAAATCAAATAAAGTAATTGCTTTTGAACTGGGCATGACGGAAGGAACGGTTAAACTACATATGACGGCTATAATGAAAACGCTTGGTGTCTACAATCGCACCGCTGCCGTCATTGAGGCAAATAAACAAGGCTTGATTTAGAATTTTTGAGGATAGGGAAAACAAATGATAAAATTAGTAAAAGAAGTCGAAGCTGAAGAACAAGCTAAAAAAGAGCAGATTCTAAAAAACAAGAGCAAGCTGCAATCGAAAGATTTTCCGCTGCCTCTTTACCAGTCCGAAATTTATCCGCATCTTTATCGGGAAGAAAAATGGTTTAACCTTTTCTCTAAAAAGTGGGTAAACAATCTTGTCAGCTTATTCACGAGGGACAAAATTATAGATTCTTTCATTGGCGATATATATCCTGCCTCTAAAGTCTTGCAAATGGGGATTAGTTTTGGTGATGAGATAGAGCGGGTTGCTGATCAAATCGGCTACCAAGGACGTTTTGATATCATTGACGTCAACAATGCTCAAATTTCGTTTAAGCAAGCCGCCTTGTCAGACATGTATCCTCAGGTTAATTTTTTTCACTACAACGCGGAAGATCCGTTGCCGGAAAAGTATGATACCGTGATTTGCTATATGCTCTTGCACGAATTACCGATTGTCAGTAAAATGAAAGTTGTCAACAATGCCCTAAATAGCATTAATGAGGATGGAAAAGTTATTTTTGTAGATTACGGACGCCCCGGCATGTTACACCCTTTGGCGTACGTTGTTAGAATGTTCAATCGCTTGTACCAGCCGTTTGCGGAAAAATTATGGGACAAGGAAATCGCCGGTTTTGCGGAGCACGACTTGGATTACAATTGGAAAAAGACCAAATTTTTAGGTGGAATGTACCAACGTGTTATCGTGACCCACAAAGGCAAAGACCAATTGTTTTACTAAGAGACAACAGCCTCAATAATCTGAGCAATTTCTGCTGACGGATATAATACTCTTCCGCCGCGGAATTGTTCGCACTTATCGTCAAGGCGTGTCGCATACCCTTCATCAAAAAGAGACTTAGTAAACCTTAAATGCTTAGAGGTCAGCCAATTTTTGCCCTCGAAGACATACACCGGTTTGCCTGTTCCGCAAGCCTCACAACACATGGAGACGGAATCTCCGGTAACAACCAGATTATCGGCGCAGGCATAATATCCCATCAAGGGATTATCATCCTTGCTTCCCCACAAAAAACGATAAGAGGGAATATCTTTGAGAATTTCAACAATTACTTTCTCTGCTTCTGCACCGGTTCGCCGAGAATCTGTAATAAGCAAACTCCCGCCGATCCGCTGCTTAAGAGCCTTTACGTCATCGGCCAGCAACTTAGCATTTTCTTGCGTGAAAGGTTTTCCCTTAATTGCCCCGCCGATAATAAGAGCCGTTAACGGTTTAGGGAGATTGGCAAACTTGTCACACCATTCTTGCGCGGCACTTTCCAAAACAGCATGCGTCACCCGATGCGGAGATCCGACCGTCCAATAAAAATTGGGAAGTTCTTTTTTGTTGGCATCATGTTTGGGAAGAAAAATTTTTTCAAATTTGTTAATTCCGTATTGCCCCGGAAACATAAGCTGAAACAATTTAATATGAGGATTTTTACGCTTAAGATAAAGCGCAATAGGGGCTGTGCGGCGACTTGTCGATAGAACGGCATCAGGAGTTTCTCCTTGCAAAATTTCAGGATTCGCAACACCTAACAAACTGCTGCGTCGCAAAAAATTAGGCAATGCCGCCCAACGGGAATACTCTAATTTTTTTTCAACAACGTCAAACTTTTCGGGAGACAGCTCCTGCATAATTCCTTTTGCTTGTCCGACGCTTCCCATGCGGTTATCCAGCAAAATCCAAATTATTTTTTTCATAGTCGATAACTCAAAAGATTGTAATTTAATAATTAACGTGTTAATCTAAAAAGCATGGAAAAGCAAATCATTTTTATGACAAGGGAGCATAAATGAGAAATTTACTAATCATTTTGGCAATTGTTTTTTGTGTGGATTCGGCACAAGCCCAATTCAGTGCCACCAAAGATGCCCAGTATATGGCAACCCTCAAAGCTGTTGCCAATTACAAAATAGAAGATGCTGAAATTATCAAAGACATCGAAAAGTTGCGAGAAAATCGTCTGTTTATGGAACGCTTGCAAAAAATGCTTGATAAGCTCAGTAATAAACGCACCAAAGACAGCACCAACCGCAAGGTTCTGAAAATTTTAGAAAAAGCTGGTGAAGATATCTATAAATTGCTGGATTAATAAACCCTTAAGGTATATCGTGCTATATATGAAAAAAATGAGGAAGCTATGCCGAAATCCTATAACAGTAAATATTTTTTTAGCCGGATTCAAAAATTGCGCGAGCAAATCAGCCGCCTAAAGGGCTACAAAACCATTGACGAGTTGCTTGCCATACGCCAAAAAACGTTGGATTTGTCAAGTGCTGGTCACAATCAGGGGAATGAAAAATGAGACCGACTGCGTTGCTTTTATTTGGAACACTGGCACTTGGCGCTTGTCGTTTAGCTCAGCCGACAACAGAGGGACAAGGTCCGTTTGTGATAGAAGAAGAGACCATCGTGGCGGAGAAACCTCAACGCCAAGCCCAACCGGTAACGGTTGAAACGATTTTGGGTCCGGAAGAGCCGGCGCAGCCTGTTGTTGAAGAACCTGCCCGACCGGCGATGGGGTATGATGAACGTATTGCGCGCAACGTACGGGTCAAAAGGTCAGATGAATATGGGATCACGTATGAATACAAAAATGTTCGCATTGATGAGATAGCTCATCTGGCTTCTGATTATTGCTATAAGCAAAAAGGGCGTCAGGCAATGCTCCACGATTCCCAGTTGTTCAGAAATTTTTCGCGTCGGGCGACATTTGACTGCCTTGAGTTGCAAAACTAAAAAACTTTTCCTATATTTTATAGTAAGAAAGGTTTAATCAGGCAAACATCATGAATAAAGACTTATATGCAACATTAGGTGTCAACAAGAATGCAACAGACGCAGAAATTAAATCGGCATATCGCAAATTAGCCCGCAAATATCATCCGGATTTGAATAAAGATAATCCCTCTGCCGCAGAAAAGTTCAAAGAAGTTTCGTGCGCTTATGATATTTTAGGCGATAAAGAAAAACGCAAAAAATACGACAATAATGAAATAGATGCAGAAGGTAAACCGACCGGTTTCGGTGCCGGATTCGGTGGCGGTGACTATACGTATACAGGCGGAAACCCGTTTGGCGGCGGTGGTAGCGGCGGCTTTGATTTTTCTTCAATCTTTGGGGAAGATATCTTTTCGCAATTCGGAGGGGCAGGTGCCGGAGGTTTTCAGGGCTTTGGAAGAGCCTCGAACCGGCCGCGTAAAGGTCAAGACATTAACTACACAATGCAAATTGATTTTTTGAGCGCCGCTCGTGGTGAAGAAAAAACAGTCAATATCCAGGGTAAAAACATAAATGTTAAAATTCCGGCTGGGACCACTGACGGACAAACGTTGCGCCTCAAAGGATTGGGCTATGCCGGACTCAATGGCGGCAGTAACGGCGATGTTTTAATAACCCTAAAAGTCGGAGAGCACCCGTATTTTTGTGCAGAGGGCAAGAATATTATGCTGGAACTGCCGATTAGTATGAAAGAGGCTGTCTTGGGAGCCAAAGTAACAGTTCCGACAATCAGCGGCAAAGTAGCCGTTAATATTCCGCCTTACTCCAGCAGCGGTTCTAAGCTTCGTCTTAAAGGACAGGGAATTAAAGGAAAAGGGACTGCCGGAGACGAGATTGTCACCCTGAAAATCATTGCACCGGAAAAGAAGAATGCTGACTTGGAGAAATTGCTGAAAACACTTCCGGATGAAAATATAAGGATTTTCTAATGTTATTGGAAGCATTGCAGGATTTTGAGTGGTACAATGAGCCGAAGAATGTGATTTTTCGCGATAAAAATATGCTGGTCTCTGCCGAAAAGGGAACAGACTTTTGGCAAAGCCGTCCGCATCGCTTTTCTCAAGACAACGGGCACTATTTTTTCACAAGACGCAAAGGAGATTTCAGCTTTGTCGTCAAGTGGACATTCTCCGGTTGCGGAGCCTATAATCAGTGTGGGTTAATGCTGAGAATTGATGAAAACAATTGGATAAAAGCCTCGATTATGTATGACAATCCCGAACGCCCGATGCTCGGCTCTTCGGTAACGCAAAACGGCTCTTCTGATTGGGCGGCTCAAGATATCCCGCAGGGGATACAAGACATTTTCTTCAAACTCAAAAGACTGGGTGGAGACTACCTGATATACTACTCTTTGGACGGCGAAAATTTTAAGCAAATCCGCATGACAGCTCTTTTGAATGACATGGAAGAGGTTAAAATCGGCGCCTATATTTGTGCACCGCGGGAAGATAATTTTGAGGCATCAATATCCCTTTTGGAAGTGACATCAAATGCACAATAAGGCTACTTTCCTGCCAGCTTATCTAAAAATTTAATTTGGATATCGGCGATTTTTTCAACACTGTCAATCACCACATATTCACCACTGGCATGCATTCCCTCGCCTGTTCCTGAATGCATAATGACAATTGAACCTTTAACGGCGAAAGAGCGAGAATCTGTTGCGCCGCCGATATGCTCAAACGCAATTTTTTGCCCGAGAATATTTTCAGCAAAAGCCTTATAATCCAAAATATAAGGATTTTTTTCATCCATAACTACCGGCGTGCTTTCCGAGACAATTTTGTAGGAAACACCTTTTTCCATGCATTTATCGAGATTCTTTCTCAAATCAGCCACAGAAGAATTTTCTGTTAAGCGAAAATCACACAAGGCTTCCGCGTGATTGGATATGATGTTGGAAACGTCGCCTCCTTTAATTGATGCAAAATGCACGGTATCTTGCCATTTGTTTTCAGGTTCCGGCAATTCTTTTGAAAAATAAGGATAAAGTTTACGAATATTGGCACAAGTCATCATTAATTTTTCGTTGGCGTCGATTCCTTCCCAAGGGGTAGAGCCGTGTGCCTCTAATCCTTCGGCGATGATTTTAACAAAAACCGGATTCTTACATTTGCTGACGATTTTCAAAATATCACCGCCGACATCATTATCCAAAACAATTTTTGCATTAATATTCGGATGAGCGTTCATAAAGGCGTGTGTACTGGCACTGCCTTTTTCCTCATCAGTTGAAAGTATAATGCCGAATTTAAGGTTTAGCTTGTTCTCCAAAACATGGAACATAGAGTTAAAGGCAACCGCGGCAAACGATTTCATATCCAGTGTCCCGCGCCCGTACATTTTTCCGTTTTTAATAACCGGCTTAAACATATCATCAGCGGCCGGAACGACATCTAAATGCCCCAAAACAACGACATCAAAATCCTCAGTCGGCTGATTACGTACGAACAAAACCGGGGACACCCCTTCGTAACGGCAAACATCAACAATAGCCCCGCTGTTTTCAAAAAGTTTTTGACAATAAGCCATGCATTTATCTATTTCAGATAAATTTCCGGTTTCGGTACGGAATTTGATTAAATCTTGAACGGTTTGTAATAAATTCATTTTATTTTCCTCTGTCAGGTTTACGCTTTTTTCACAATCTTGAGATATATTAAAAAAAATAAGATAAAAAACTATTAAGGAAAATAAAATGAAAAAGATTTTCTTGAGTGTCGCATTAATAATAGGGTTAAGTTCCTTTTGCGTAAAGGCGGAAGGATTGCCCGATGATGGCGAAACAGGTCTCGCTTTGCCGCGTATGGTTTCTTTGCGTTCGAATATGATTAACGCACGTTCCGGTCCTGGATCTCGCTATCCGATATCTTGGGTTTACCGTCAAAAAGGTGCACCTGTTGAGATTACGGCAGAGTTTGAATTGTGGCGCAAAATCAAGGATTGGAAAGGGTCTGAATCTTGGGTTCACAAATCGATGTTGTCAGGAAAACGTGCCGCGAAATTGATTACACCGGGGGAAAGCAACGTTTACAACGCGCCAGACTATAATGCTCAGGTTATAGCCAAGGCAGAAGAAGAAGTTGTCGGTCTCATTAAAAAGTGTCCGAGCGGTAAAGATTTTTGCCTGATTAATTTTGAAAACAAAATTGAAGGCTGGGTCTCTAAAAACGATTTGTTTGGCATTTACCCGAATGAAGTTATTGACTAGATAAATTGAGCTTTCGATAAAAACCTCCCTCACTAGAAGGGAGGTTTTTTTGTAGGTGAAATAAATTGTGCATAAAATTATATCTTCTTGCCAAGACTCGAGCTTTACTTTATCTAAAATATGAGGGGTTTAATTTATGAAGAAAACAGGTTTCAAAACATTTGTTTGTAGCTTTGTTTTTACTTTATCTGCTATTATTTGTGTGGATAAAGCCTTCTTTTATACACCTCAATCATCGGAAGAAGATATACAAATCCCTCGCAAAAATATTGCATTATTCTTCCAAAAATCTCACCCTCAAACATATTCCGCTCCTGTTGCCTCTGTAAAAATAGAAGCGCTCGAAACCCCTGATTTCGAGAATAAAGAACTCGAAGTAGCGCAAATTTTGCCGGAGACAACAAGCGAGACAATTGTGCCGGATGCTGAAATATCCGCAGAGAATGAGGATATCCCCTTGGTGGTGGCAGAAACGCCTCCCGAGGATGTAAAAGATGTTGCTCCGCCGACGGATGCTCCCCTGATTTATGCAGGAGGTGAAGAGAGCAGACTTGAAGAAAAAGACGATTTTGAACAAGTCGTTTTGGCTGGCGAGCCGGCTATTGAAGAGCCGGAGGACGCTCCTTCACTGCAATTGGCAGAAGCACAAGAACAGAAGTTTGAAAATGGATTTGAGTCTGTAATCTTGGAGCCGACAAAGCAAATTATCAAGATAGATAATGCAAAAGAATATCGAGAAAAGCATTTGCTTGCCGAAAACGATTCTTCGTTGTCTGAGCTCTTAAGTGTCGCTGATAGCGATGTAGAAGAAAATGATAATCTTTCTATTCCTTTGCAAGGTAAGGTCTCAAAAGAGGATTCCTCTAATGAGCCGGAGCCAACGCAAATCGCCAGTTTGGGCAGTGAGGTGACATTAACGGAGGCGGAGGATATTGCAGAAGAAGAAAGCTCCGAAACAAAGCGTCAGTGGCAAACGATGGCTGAAAAACATGAAAGCGATTCGCCGTGGGTGGTTGCACGAGGAAGCAAGTTTGTTAAAAATAAACAGGTCTTAAAAGAGGACTTTTCTTCAGAAGCATCGCAAACAAAGGGTGATCGGCTCATGTCGGTTAAAAAAACAGATAAGCCGAAAGCGACCAAAATTGCTGTTCAAGATAATTTGTTGATACCTATTCCGCAAGAATTGTTGGATGAAGATAATCTTGTTCCTGACTTAGGGGATGATGAATATAAAAAGGCCCAACAAACAGAAAAGCCCAAAGAAGAACCTAAAAAAGAGGTTAAAAAGAAGGAAACTTCAATTTTAGACAGCATCACCTCTGTCTTTTCTAAAGAAAATCGAGAAAAGGCGATCAAAAACCTGAAGGCTAAAAGCAGTAAGTTATTGAAAAATGAGGATGAAGAGATTCATCCACAGATATTGCCGACCGAAATTCGGTTGTCGTTTCAACCTAATCGTGCAGAGATTTCCGGGCAAACCTTGCGGTGGATACAAGCTTTTGCCAAAAAGGCTGTTGATGAGGAAGACGTCGGCTTGGAGATTCGTATCGACGGGTCAAAATCTTTTGCTCTGCAACAAAAGCGTTTGAATATGTTGTACAATATATTGACCGCCAATGGGGTTGAGTATCAAAAAATTAATACGGCATTTGTTGACAGAGAGCCGAACTCATTTGTCGTGAGAACGGTCAAAATTATGAATGCGAATGCTAAACAGCAGGAGGATGACAGTTGGAAGAAATATTATCAAAAATGGTAGTGTTCATGCCTGGTAATAAGTCGCTGTCCATGCTTGATTATTTATTTTTCCAACTGTATGATAATGAAAAAAATTATATCAAAAGTATTTAGGATCTTTACCTATGAGTATTAAATTTAAACTTTGCATTGCTTTACTGATGGTACTTGTTTCCGGCTGTATGGGAACATTAACGCAACCGGAAGATATAAATATATCGGAAGAAGATGTTGATTGTGTCGACGAGACTGTTGCTGCGAATAATGGCTCTAATTCTGATTTCGTCAGTTATACGGATGTAGCTGCAGACTATCGTCGGTATGGAGAAAGAACACCACGTGATCAAAATGTTGTCAGTACCGGCGCCGGAAGCAATATGTCGGCGGCAATTCCGCCATCTGTAGATGATGAAGTTGAAGAGTATGATGATGCACTTGCTCCGGAAGGAGGGGAGAGTTCTGCAAATACTCAAAATACCGAAGATCCTGTAGAAGATTGGTTGGCTGAAGAAGGTCAAAATCTGAAAGAACTGGTTACCGAGTGGGGTGATCGAGCCGGCTGGCGCGTTGTTTGGAAAACAAATCGTAACTACCCGTTAACGGCGGGGGCTATGTTCCGTGGTCGCTTTGCGGATGCCTGTGCCGCTTTGATAAGAACATTCGCTCGCGCAAGACCTGCGCCTATCGCGACATTCTATAAAGGTAATCGTGTTTTGGTAATCGAGACAAAGGAGGATGAGAATGCATTTGAATAAGTTTGGCAAAGAAAGCGCCGTTGCTTTGCTGTTATTGGGGGTGCTTGCCTCATGCTCTATCTCGACGGATATGGACGCAACGCTGGAAAGAGAGATGGAAAAGGCAGCTACTTTGAGTGAAAAAGCAAAAATTCCGGCTCAGAAGATAGAAGAAGATGTTGTTCATGTGAAAAATGATATCTGGTTGGGGGATGTCAGTGAAATTGAGTATGATGGGCAGCCTTTGCCGGCTAATTTTGAGACCAAGGACGGAGTGACGTTAATTAGTAATCGTCCGATTACTTTGTATGAAATTGGGGATATGATTAGTAAAATTACTTCCTTGCGTGTCAGCTTTGCCGGAGATATGGATAGCGAGGCGCGTCAAACCGCTATGGGCAACCGCCCAAACCCGCAAAACGTCAATGTTGACTGGACAGAACCTAACAAAATGCTCGTTTCTTATCAAGGGCCGCTAAGTGGTTTATTGGATGAAATTGGTTCTCGTTTTGGTATCTGGTGGAGGTACAATCAAAATGAAATTTATTTTTACAAGAATATAACCAGAACGTTTGTTTTGTATAGTTTACCAAGTCAACCTAGTCTTCAAGCACAAGTTGGCGGATCAACGAGCGGTGGCGGCGGTAATTCCACTATTGCAATGAGTAATAATATGTCTCTTGAATTTTGGGGAAATATTGAAACATCTATCAAATCAATGGTCGAGCCAACAGCACAGATCAGTATGGATTCTGCTAACGGTACGGTTGTCGTAACAGCTAGTCCGAACGATATTAAAAAAGTTGCAAAATTTATTAATGAGCAAAACGCGCGCTTATCGCGTCAGGTTGCGATATCGGTAAAAGTATATCAGGTTAATATTAGTGACCAGGACTTGATGAATCTCGATTTAGCGGCGGCAATTGCTACGACACAAAAGGCTATTGCAGATGGCGCGGAGCAAGAGGTTATAACAAGGTCATTAGGAATTGCGGGCGCGCAGGCGGCAAAGCTTAAAACCTCGGCGTCAGCAGCCAATAATTTGACAATGAGTTTGGTTCAAGGGGATGTCAATGTCTCGGCTATTATGCAGGCTATGTCACAGCAAACGACCACGTCTTTGGTGACCAGCGGTACGGTTACAACCCTAAATAACCGCCCGGCGCCGATTCAGGTCGTAAAGAGACAAAGTTATATTAAAGAAATGACCAAAACAAATAGCGGTGGAGATTCAAACTACTACGATATATCGACAGATACTGAAGAACTGGAAACAGGATTCACGATGAATGTTTTGCCTCGTATCTTAGAGCATGGACGTATCATGATGATGTTTAACTTGACTATATCAGACTTAATTAGTTTGGATACGATTGATCTTGGTAGTGGAAAAATTGTAACAACGGATTCTTCCGACCAAGAAAGTGAGGCAGGGTTTGTTCAAAATCCGGTTATCGAATCTCGCGGCTTTTCTCAAGAAGTTGTCATGACTTCTGGGCAATCTTTAGTCTTGACCGGATACGAAAGAGTTGAAAACTTTGCCAATAAGTCAGGTGTTGGATCTGTTGAAAATTCATTGCTTGGCGGTGGAGCGGCTGTCGAAAAAACAAGAAATATTGTGGTTATTGTCTTGACACCGGTTGTTTTGGAATCTCCGTTGAATCCGGAATCAAGAATGCATAATATTTAATCCTGGAAAGGGCAGAAAAGTGCTTGAAAACGCCAAATTATATGACAAAGATTTTGATTCGAATGCCACGCGCTCGTGGGCATCGACAACGGTCGTTGGCGGCACAACGTATGCAACAGGTCTGTTCTGGCAACCTCTGCAAAACAAAGACGACCCCTACACAGAAATAGAAGAGACAGCAGCCAGCGTTATGGAAGGTGCCGACTTCTTCGCCCTCAAACAAGGCAAAGTTGTCCAATTTGGTATATGTTCAAGTGGAGACGGCTATCGCCGTGGCATGAACTCCTTAGCGGCATCGGTCGCCATGGCAACAGCCGATAAATCATCTTTATTGGCAGTCTTTAAGGTCGATAACGGTTGGTGGTACTGCTGTATCAGAAACGACATTATCTTGACCGATGGTGATATGCTCTTTCTTAAAGAAGAAGATGCAAAAGAGCAGTTTTCTTCGATGCTGACTGTTCCTGATTGGGGACGCAAAATTGCCCCTGCCGAATGGGGAGTAGATGGAGCACAAGCAGGAGATTTGGTCGCACTTTTGGCGGATACGTCTCGTGCAAAACTGCAAAAAATAAAAGCCCTCAGAGGAATAAAACTGTACGCTATTTTATTAATCTCAGCCGTTCTTGGTTTTTGGCTACTTTCAACATTTGTGATGGATGTTTTGTTCGCACCCAAAAAACGTCCTGTTATTGTTGCTCCGGTCAGACCGAAAATTATGCCTGTCGCACCGCCTAAACCGGTTGTTATGCCTTGGGATACCATAAAAAAACCTGAGGAGATTATGGGGTACTGTTACCGTGATACGATGCTGTTGGTTAAAATTATGCCGCCGGGGTGGTTGATTGGTGGAATTAATTGTACCGATACCGGAACAACTGTCTCATGGCGCCGCCAAATCGGGCGTATTTCTTGGGTGGATAAAGCCTTAAAAGAGTCCGGTATCAAGTTTTCTGCAAGATCAATTTCAACAGACGGAAATACATTGATTGCAAGTACTTCTTATACGCCGACGATAGTAAAATCGCCACCGGTTTATAGCGAGGTCGATTTAAAAAATGTTATCAATGATTTATTCCAATCTTTGGATATGGGTATTGCATTGTCTGATAAGACAGAGACGGTCGATGTTCCGTCACCGGACCCGAGAACACCTCCGAAAAAAGTTACATATAGGTTGGTGGGCTTTTCTTTTTCATCAATGCAAAATCCGCTAAAATGGCAAGATATTTTAACAAAATTTTCAGGACTTACGATTACTAATATAAGGTATGATACGACAAATGCAATGTGGCAATATGAGGGGGCTATCTATGTTTTATAAAGTAAACAGCAAGATGAGAAATTCTTTATTGGTTGGTGGTTTTGTTTGTTTAATGTCTTCAACGGCATTATCGCAAAATGCACTCCCCATCTCAGGAGAGGCAAATGTTGCTCCGAACGTCAAAATAGCAATCGAACAAAATAACAATACGGATGAACTGTTTCCTGTGAATGCAAAAGTGATAGTTAATCCTAACAATAATGCCCCTCAAGGAGATATCGCTCCTGCTGCAAAAGCAGATGCGCCTGCGTTACCCCCTTCAAATGGTCCGGTGGCTGTGCCAACCGGCCCTCAACTTGTTGCGCCTCAGCCTCCGATAAAGGCCGGAGCAGAAGGTCTCCCAAGTGCAGTAAATGAAACGCAGAATGCTGCAGGGGAACAACCTGTTAAGGAAGAAGAAAATCCGGCAGTTAAGGCGTATAATGAGTTTGTTGATGCAGCGGATCGTCAAGCCGTAAATCAGCCTATTGCCGCTGGAGATGATTCTGCTTTTAGCGATAAAATTATGGATCAAGTCAAAGAAGATTTATTTTCTCAGATGGCAGATATTGAAAAGCAAACGGGCTTGTTAACGTTAGAATTAAAACGAGAAAGAATTAAAAATGAAATCGCAGCGATGAAAGCGCAACGCCAAAAAGCAATTGATGAAGAACAAGAGAAAGAGCGTGAGCGCGCTCGCAAACAAGCTGAATGGGAAAAAGAGCAAGAGCGCTTATTGCTTGAAGAGCAAAGAAAACTTGAAGAAGTAAAGATTCGCTATGAAAGATTGAGACAGGAACGAGTTCTTAAAGCATACAAAGAAAATATGCTTAAAAACAACCAAGACTGGGTAGATTACAATACGCGCCTCTTTAATCAATTAGTAAAAGAAGAAAATGCGCAGAATGAAATAATGAAGAAGCAGAAGGAGTTTTTTGCTAATATTTTGTCAGCGGTTAATCGAGCTGGCGTTGCAGCAGAGGCCGCAAAAGAAAAGTATACAAAGGAAATTTCTAGTCTTCAGTCTCAGATTTCTGTCTTGAAAGCTAAGCTGGAGGCAGAGAAGGCCCGTCGTGAGCAGGTCTTAGCCAGTGCAAAAGATGGCGCAAATGGCGGAAAAGCTGGCCCAGGCGTAAATCCCTTTGCCTTAATAGACGATGAAACAACGCCTAAAAAGAAGATTGCAGAAGAATATGCAATTATGGAAATCAGTGGTAAAGGGGATGTTTTGGTCGCAAAATTGATTAATAAAAAAGGGGGAACCTTTATGGTTAAGCCCGGAACAGTCCTCAATACCGGACATATTATTGAAGACATAACGCAAACCTATATCACGGCAGACAGGGGTGGTGTGAAAGATTATCTGTACTTTTCTGCCGGTGGTATATTGGATAAGGAGCCTACAGACCCGATAACGGAAGAAGCCTTTTCTAAATCCAGATCTGCCTCATCAATGAAAGCTCCGGATCTGAAAGGTGATATGTACGTAGAGTAACAGAATGGCAGATGAAAACACGGAAAATAAATCTCCTGAGAGCGCAGAGCAAAACAATAATGCAAGCTCAGGGGAAGAAAAAGGAGCTGAAAAAACCGGCTTAATCCAAACATTATTCGTTCCGGGGAATAAATTACTGACTTTGCCTAATTCGGAAGCTATCTCTATTGATGATGGCACGAGGCGCTTGCTCGCCTTATTTTCAGATGGTCATTTCTTAGTCGTTGAATCACACCGTTTTGACGGACGAGTCATGAGTTTTCAGGTGCTGGCGAAGAGAAAAGGTCTTCGCCTTGGCAGTCCGACATTCGTTACACAAAATGAGTTAAATGCCATATATGCCTATGGAGAACGCTCCCGTCCGGTTGAACTTTCAGAAAAAGAAGTCGAAGAAAACCAATTGCAAATGCAGCGTGACTTTGTCAACGTTGTTGCACGTGCCGCTGCGGCAAAAGTATCAGATATTCACGTTGTCGTTGCAGATAGTACGCAAATTATGTTCCGTGTTAATGGTATGATGCAGACAGTCATGGAATACGATGGCAACTGGGGCGAAGCCTTTGTGCGTGCGGCATTTGCATCTGCCGATATTTCAGACTCTAACTATACGCAAAATGAATTCCAAGGAGCACAAAAACTAGGTGCAACGCCGCTGCGCGGTTCAAACGGCAAGTTAATGTTGCCTCACAATGTATTAGCGATTCGTTTACAATTTAATCCAATAGCATTCGGCTCACAATACTTAGTTATGCGTTTGCTTTATGCAGATGATAACCCGGATGGTAGCGGTGATTTGGCATCGTTAGGTTTTGGAGAATATGAGGAAAATTTATTTTATCGTTTACGCTCGGTTCCGACAGGATTAAGCGTCATTGCCGGTCCGACAGGATCCGGTAAAAGTACAACCTTGCAACGTAACATGATTAAGTTACTGCAAGAAAAAAACTACGAGCTGAACCTGATTACGGTGGAAGACCCTCCGGAGTACCCGATTCCGGGGGCGCGCCAAATGCCTGTGACAAACGCAAACACCGAGGCGGAAAAAGATGAGATGTTTACTAAGGCGTTATCTGCGGCACTACGTTCTGACCCGGACGTTATGATGGTCGGTGAAACACGTTCTTTGTCAACTGCTGAATTGACATTCAAAGGGGCACTGTCAGGACACGGTGTCTGGACAACACTACACGCAAACTCTGCACCGGCAATTATTACCCGTCTTCGCGATATGGGCATACAGAAATTTATGTTGGCAGATCCGGAGTTGGTTAAAGGATTGATTTCTCAACGTTTGTTTAGGCGGTTATGCCCGCATTGTCGCAAAAGCGTTAAGGATATGCTGGATCATCCGGCCGTAAAGCGCTTGAAAATAGCTTTAGGTGATTTCGGAATAGAAAATACCTATATGCGCGGACCGGGGTGCAAATATTGTGAAAATAAGGGTATTAAAGGGCGTATCAGTGTACCGGAAATTATTTTACCGGATGCAACTTTCTTGGAACTGATGATAGACAGTCAGACCCGCCGCGCAATTGATTACTGGACCAGTGATCTGAATGGTCGTACGTTAAAAGATGCCGCCATGGAACGCATGCTCAAGGGACTGATTGATCTGGAAGAAGTAGAACGTTGGTGTGGTCTGCTGGATCAGCGTCCCGCATATTAAAGGAATAAAAAAATGGCAGAAACTAAGGTTAAGATAGATAATAAAAAGCTGCGTAAAGTTAGTAAAATAGAAGTTAAATATGCGCAAATGATATGCTTGTTTTCAAATAAAACAAGATTGAAGATGTATAGAAAACTGGCATCACTCATGGCAAACAGGTTTTCTCTGATGGATGGTTTGGAAATGTTGTATCGCGGTGCCAGCGATAATGGAAAAAATCCGTATGAACCGATGGCAATTGCGATAAAAGCGTGGCAAAGAACATTGCAAAACGGTTTAACTTTTGCCGATGCCTTAAATGGTTGGGCCCCAAGCCGTGAACGACTAATGCTTTCTACAGGTGATGTATCTAACCTGGAAAGCGCTCTCTATAATTTAATCAAGGTTACGGAAGGGTCAACGAAAATGATTCGTCCGATTATAGGAGCAATAGCATACCCTGCTTTCTTGACGATGATGTCCGTTTTAATCCTTTATGCAATCGGTGTATACATGGTTCCTCCTATGTTGGAGGCTGCTCCTGATACGCGTTGGACAGGAATGGCTGCGGACCTGGTTGGTGTGTCAGATTGGATTCAAAAATATTGGTTAATTGCTTTTCTGGCTCTTCCTGTGACAATGATAACAATTTATCTGACAATTGGTATCTGGACCGGAAAATTAAGAGTGATTTTTGATAGGATTCCGCCATGGTCATTATATAAAATTTTTGCCGGTATCAGTTGGCTATTGGCAATGGCGGCCTTGATTAAAGGTGGAACGCCTGTCTCGAGTGCTATGACTGCACTGCGAAGAGATTCAAACGCTTATTTAAGGGAAAAAATAGATAAAACACTAAAATATATCAACAATGGTGATAACTTAGGAGACGCTCTTTATAAAACGCAACTGGAGTTTCCTGATAAAGAAATTATCTCCGATTTGTCGGTATACTCGGAATTGGATAACTTCGAAGAAGCAATTGATAATTTAGCCAATGAATGGCTTGATGAATCCGTATACATGATTGAACAAAAGGCGAGTGTCTTAAATATGGTTGCTTTATTATCTATTGGTGGCGTTATCGCTTGGGCTGTTATGGGTGTGTTTGATATGCAAGATCAAATTACAAACTCTATGGGTAAGTAAAATGAAACATAAAGAAAAATTTTTGATATATACGTGGCTGGGATCTCTGATATTCATTGTTGCAACGGGAATTTTCTTTTGTTTTCAAAGGCCTTCTGCGGAGATTATAAAAGCAGAACAAGGTTTAGTTTCCATATCAGAAAAAATCAGAGCTTTCTATCGTAATCGGCCTGACTACTGGGGACTAAGCAATACCTCGGTAATTAGTCAGAAACTCTACGATGGAACGATAACAGAGAATAAAATGCTAAACAACTTGGGAAAAGAAATAGTTGTTGGTGGAGACAGCAGCGGTAGCCAGGTTATGCCCGGATCAAAAAGCTTTGTTGTAACCTACAAAGAACTTAATAGAGCAGAATGTATAGAGCTATCTGTATTCCGCGGGCAGGAGCAGGACCGACTTGGACTAATTGCAATGAGCATTCGGAATGAAACGGGAGTATTTGAATTTAGCTGGGGGAATAAAGGATTGCCCCTATCAAAGAGTCAGGCAAAAAAATATTGCGCAGAAAAAAATGATATAATGTGGACTTTTGAATAGCTGTGAGATTCTTTAATTTTAAGATATTATTTATAAAAAAGGGTGTATAGTAAAAAAAAGGATTCTATTCTTAACAAAGGCCTGTGTCATGAGAGAAATGATTCTAAAAGCGGTAGCAAATCCCCCTAAGATACTGTGGGGGCCATTCTTGCCGACTTTATTAAATTTAGGATTGCAATTTCCAATCATGTTTATGAGCATGGGTATGTGGAATTTGAACCCGATTATTTTTATTGCGACAATTGCTATCGGGCACATCATTGTTATTGCCATGGGGACGAAAGACCCTCATATTTCAACGATGATACAGGCTTATGGACAATGTCGTCGGATTAGTAACAATCTGTATAAGTGTAAGGGGAATAAATTTGCGCCCTGATGATTTTGATTTTATATCCATTTTTGTTCAGGGTTTGAGCAATGTGGAAGTTATTGTCGCGGTTATCGGATTCATATCGGCAGCCGCATTTGCCGGTGTCTGGGTAACAAAATTCGGTCGGTTTATTTTGCCTCAACCGCAAGAGTCACGTGTTGCAGATTTTCTACCATTTAGCAAATTAATGGCAGATGGCATAACGATTCGCTGCTATAATGGTTCTTTTGCACGTATTTTCAAAGTCGAAGGATTTGATTTGAGCTTTATCACGGAAGAAAAAGGAGCCTCTATGATGGAGGCCAGAAAACTCTGGATTGATAACATGGGCGAGCTTCAGGTGGTATGTCGTGTTCTAACGCTGCGTGACAGAGTAATGATGGAAGAAGATAAAGGCGATTTTGGTAATGCTGTCTTAGAACAAGTTTCAGAAACATGGCACAATACATTAGATCGCGTATACAGCAATACTCACTATATTGTCCTTTCAGTGCCCGACAGACCGGATGCTTTGAAAGATTTAAATTATACATCTCAGTCTCTACTTGCTACTCTAAATGAATACGGTGTAAAACCGATGTTTGAAACCGAGGACAGCTCCCCCGCAGATAGCCCGTTCTCTGTTTATAGTCGTATTTGCAGCCCCATAAGCCAACCGACACCTAAGGTCGGTTCAGCTGAGGGATATCAGCTCAATGAAATGCTGACCGCCGATCATATTCATTTTACGGAGGAGGAGGGTGTAATCAAATTTTTCTCCGGCAGTAAAGAAAAATATGCCATTGTAATGGGGATTCGAACACCGGGCGATTACATGGATGAAAGCATGATCGCCAGCCTGTTATCCATTGATTGTGAGTTGACGCTGCTCCACAATATCAAACCTATGTTTAAGCCCAAAGCCAGAGCTTTACTTATTCAACAACAACGAATGGCAACCTCGACAAGCTTTTCGGCAGAGGTTGTATCTCAGTACGGAGAAGCCTTAGCAACTATTGAAGATAGTGACGCTAACTACCAGGCTTTAACAGAGTACGCAATGGATATTATTATTCGCGGCGATAGCAAAGAAGAAATAGAATTCGGAGAGAGTGAAGTACAGCGCATTTGTCGTTTATTCAGCGTGACGCCTGTTCGAGAAGGCTGGGTAGCACAAGCCGCATTTTTCAACCAATTCCCGACTTATGACGCCTACCCGAGAACATATCGCTATTTGTCACGTGTTGTCGCAATGGCTGTTTGTTTTGATAAACCTGCTGAAGGATTTAGTAAAAGCGACTGGGGTGAAGGCGCAATTTCAGTCTTTCGTACCACATCCGGATCAGCCTACCGATTCCAGTTTCATGTCTCTGATGAAGATGCTGCCGTTGCGCACTGTTGTATTATCGGTCCGACCGGTCAAGGTAAAACAACGTTGCTGACATTTTTAGCCGGACAAGCAATGCGCCATAAAGACCTGAAAGTATTTTTCTTCGATCGCCATCGTGGTGCAGAAATTTTTACGCGTGCTATACAGGGGGCATATATCGGCTTTGATGGGGACGAAAAGAATGTATCCTTAAACCCGTTTGATTGCGAAAACAATCCAAACAATAGAGCTTTCTTGCGTCGCTGGCTGAAAGCAATCACACTGGTAGATGATGCCCTGTCCGAAAGAGAAATCAGCCGCGCCGTGACAACAGCTTTCGATTACCTGAAACCTGAGGAGAGAGTCCTCAAAAATCTTTATAAAAGTTGCTTTTCACCGACCGGAAATATGCGTCGAGAACTGTTTCGCTGGATAAATCCGGAGCAATACGGCAATATTTTTAATGCCGATACGGATAGCTTGGACTTAAGTGCAAAAAGATTCACAGCATTTGACTTTACCCACATTTTTGAGGACGAAACCCTGGCTCCTGCAGTTATCAGCTATATTATGCACCGAATTCAGTCCGAAGTTGGGGATAAAGGTGTTCCTTCGCTGATTATGATAGATGAAACAGCGCCGATGTTAAAACACCCGATGTTTAGAGACTACTTTATGATTGGTTTGCAAGAAGGACGTAAAAAGCGTCAGGCATACTTGTGTGCCTTCCAACAACCGAACATTATTGACAAATTAGGTGTTGGTGAGGTTATTCGCGGCCAATGCCAAACCATCATCTTTTTCCGTAACCCGCAAGCTATGCCTGAGGATTATGCAAACTGGAACCTAACTCAAAGGGAAATAGATTTTATTTTCGGTAAGACCTATCGAGAGTTTCCTTATGCAATTCTGTTATCGCGTCCGGCAACCGGTGAATCTGTTATTTTAGATGTAAACTTAGCAGGGCTCGGACCATATTTGAAGTTATACAATTCCGGACGCAAAAATGTTTTGTTGGTTGAGGATTTAATTAAAGAGTATGGAGAGGCTGACTTTGTTACAAAATATTTAAATATTGCGTAATAAAGGCAGATTTTGTTTTATATTGCGACGAACATTTGTTACAATAAAAAAATAAAGGCTTCTTATAAAGGAGGGTATGATGAGGTTAAATAGCTATGTAAAGACATTGACAATTGTCTTAGTCGGTTTACTGAGCGCAATACCTTCTGCTCAAGCCCTTTTCCCAACATTGGACGTATCGGCAATAGGGCAATGTGCCCAATCCATTACTCAACAAATTGATCAATATAAGAGTATGATTTTGCAGAGTAAAACCGTCGGCTCAATTAATTCGGCAATCGGTGACGCTAAAGCAAGTATGAGCAAATTTAATCTTGATGCTGCAAAGCAACAAATAAAAAAAGCAGAGAAAGCTAAAAAAGCTCTCGAAAAAGTCAAGAAAATCAAGGAAGATATCGAAAAAGCAAAAGCAGAGTTTGAAGCCAAAAAAGCCCAGTATGAAGAATACAAAAAACAAATTGAAAAAGCCAAAAAAGACATCAAAGACACGGCTGATTCCGTCAAGGGGGCGTATGATGATGCAAAAAACACGGTATCAACCGTAACATCAGCAGCAAATCAGGCAATTGATGATGCAAAAAACAAGGTATCATCTGTTGAAGAGAGCATCAATCAAAAAATAGAGAATGTGTCAGATAAAGTTTCTGATGTATCAAATCAAACACCTCAAAAGCCTTCAAACTCAGTGAATGTTCCTGCAACGGAACCCTCTTCTCCGACAATTAATCCGGGACGTGTCAGTTTCAGCACCCCCAATACATTAAAACAATCCGTGCCTGGTGCTGTAGTTGATGTACCGTCTGTAAGCGAAGCACCCCTACCGTCAGTCGGCGGAAGAAATATAATAAATGGTGCTGGTGCAGGAGATGTACCGGTAATAGGAAACACAAGCATGCCAATGGCAGAAAGAGGCTCTGTCGGGGGCGCAAATGTCGACAACAGCGAAACATTGTCCCCGGCACAAATAACATCATTAAAAGGTTCATCTGCCGGCGTTAATGCGCTGTCCCGATCCGTTTCAGAAGCCATCGCAGCGCAAGATATTTCAGCGTTGCAGGAAATTTCCGAAATGGATGAAGCAGAGATTATCAACTCTGATAGTAAAGTTTACGAAACACCGGAAGAGGAAAATAGCGAAGAAAATGAGGGGCCATCTGCAACATTAGTAAAACAAAAAGCTAAAAGTAAGGCAGCGCAAGCAAAAAATAATGTGAGTACAAGGGCTACACAGGTAAACAACATTCCTTCAGCCAAGTCAGTAATAAATAGTGTATCTTCGAGTGCATCAAGGGCAACTCCCGTGAATACGACACAAGGGAGAGTTCCCTTTGGAAATAGCGGAACGACGGCCGCAAGCGCAGAAGTCAATGCTCAAAATTTCGGAAGTACGTTGTCTCAGTCGATAAATACCATACAAACAATCGAAGATGCCTCGGATATACCTTCGATCCAGGCACCATTATCACAACAAGAACTATTCAAAGCAGATAATCTGCTATCTCCGATTTCAGAAATGGGAGAGGAACAAAATATAGAGGAATTGTCTGCAATTCGTGCGAAGACTGAAGCAGAAAAAATAAAGACCACTACCGAAGAAGATGAAGATAAAGTTGGTGATGAGCAGCCTCTATCCTCAATAACACCGGCAAAAGAAACAGTAAAAAATTTACCAGAAACAAAAGCTGTCAATAATACAATTAAATCGATAACAAATGCTGTTTCTGCAACAACAGTTCCGGCAAATAAAACATCTGTTCCACAAACAAAAAATAATGCGGCATCTCCGGAAACAAGCGGCAGAAAAGCTTTTCGTCCGGCAGACAAGAGCAGCTTTTGGTTGGAGGATGAAGAAAATATCAGAGAAAACAAGACGAAGTTAAGCAATATTCAAACATTAAAATTTGCGGATAAAGTCTCTGAATGTACTTATAATAATGCTATTCAAAATCAAGATGATGGAGAAATAACCATCCTACCGGAAACAATGGCAAAAGAGTGCTGTATCGAAGCCAAAAATCTGACGGATATGCGTGTTATTAAAGATTGTGCTGATAAAGTTCTGAAAAAGCTGACTAACAGCGATGATGAGATAAGAAAAGAAGGAACGGGCTTATATTCACTCATCATCGCAGAACAAAATATATATAGTTTAGCTGAGTCGTTGGCAGATACAAAGGACTCTTCCGCTTATTTTTCGAATGTCCTTGTTCCTTACATGAAAGATATCAAAAAAACAGAATCAAACACAACGACAACGAACGATAAAATTACCAGCATTGCTATGACAAATGCGCAAATGCTTTATTTGCTCAATCGAATTCGCCGAATACACACCTCAGCCCTCTCAACAACCGCATTTAGTAAACTGAGAGACATCCAAAAGAGTGCATTAGACGAGGAGACAGATATAGGTTTAGGCGAAATAAAGGGAGAATACGCTTCAACCATTGTGCGAGGTGTGAACAAAAATTCCCAAACAGAGACGAGCGAAGTATCCTTAGAGTACCCTGTTATTCCCGAAAATTTAGCCAAGAAATGTTTGTTAAAATTAGATGCTGAGGGCCTTGCAAAAGTCAAAGAATGCTACTTGCAGGTTATTCAAGAGGCAAATGTCAAAAATTATGAAGAAACACAAGTGGGCTTAAATTTCGTGGAAAGCATCAAGTACCAAGATGTCTTAAATATCTTGGCAACGTCACTTTATCAAAAAGTAGCAAGTGCACAGTACGATGAAGAATTGGAGGTTATAAAAGAAAACATCACCAACGGGACAACCGAAAGAACAAACGGTGATGGTTTAT
>CACYYO010000002.1:91529-135834 GCA_902778645.1 uncultured Rhodospirillales bacterium
CTGGATGACATTGTTAACATCTATGCTGCCAGAATAGCATATTCCAGCTTGAGTAAGATATTGCAGATTACACCGCAAGCAACTGCAACCGAGAAGGAGGGATAAGATGCCTCGTACTTGGATGCTGATAATTATATCGATAATGATAGCCTTTCCATCTCCGGTAAAGGCAGATAAAGATTTTTTGCAAAAAATCCAAAATATGTTGCAAACCGTTCAAGAGAAGGGGATGCTTTTTCAGGAAAAAGTGCAAGAAATCAAGGATATGAAAAAAAGTCTCGCAGAGGCAGCACAAAGTGTTAAAGATTCTGCGACCGGTGCAATTGCGGACATAAAAGGGGCTGCAGGGGATATGGTCGGTTCTGTAACAAGCGGTGTTGATGTTATTAATGTCGGAGATGCCGATAAAATAAAAGCATTAGCCGGAACAAGACTTGAAGGGTTATCTGCCCCAAAAGCAGCCAAAGAACTTGCCAAATAGGAGAGGGAATAAAATGCATTACAAATGGATACTGACAGGCATATGGGTATTGATGAGTTTCCCTTTTTTTGTAAAAGCAGAAGAAGAAATGTCTAATGATGACATGGCTGCTGCAGTGCGAGACAATTATATTTTGCCGGTGGGCGAGGGCAACGATAGCGAGAACCACCAAAAAGCACAAGCTCTAATGCAAGATGTGTTACGAGACAGCGTTGCCAAAATATATGCCGTTGCATTTACAACGCGCACACAACTGGCAAAAGAAAAACCCAGAGATGTAGATATGAATAATACCGGGCAAATGATAGATGAAGCTAATGCCAAAGCCATAGACATGATAAATCGTCTCGCAAAAATATATCTGCTAGAAAGTCTGGTGCAAACACATCAATATACACAAGCACTAAAAACCCTAACGGTAGATAAAACAGAAGAAAGCACAGAGGAGAAAAAAGATGAACAAGCTTCGGAGAAATAGTATACTTATTCTACTGGGGTGCTTGTTATATACCCCTGTGCAAGCAACAATAAAGTTTGATGCTGCTCGTTCTGTCGGTGAGATTGCCAAAAGCGTAACCGAACAGGTGAGTAATACCGTTGATAAAGCCCAAAAACAAATAGAACACCTTAAAACCTATCAAAAAATGGTCGATGGCGCCAAAGAGGGAATGAATAAAATCAATGAAATAAAGTCCCAAGTTGAGGAGGCAAAGTCAGCAATTGATACTGTGAAAAGTTCTGCTCAAAACCTCAAAGATACAGCCGCCGGTGCGACAGGAATTGTCTCTGAAGCAACCGGTGCGGTCGGTGATGTCGCCGGGTCTGTTAATATAGAAGGAGCGCAAGAACTAATCAGATTGCAGAATGATCTTACTCAAATGAAAGCATCCTATGAAACCAAAATACAAGATATAAAATCAGATTATGAAGCAGAAGTCGGCCCGTATAAAGAAAATAACCAACTTATTGAAGAACAAATTGCGCAAGACCCCGCTCAAAAAACAATCTTGCAAGCCAAAATAGAAGAGAACAATGCAAAAATTGCTGAGATCGATAAAAAATATAAAGAACAATTGGCTCAAGCTGCTAAAGATTTTGCCGCGGAAAATGAGATTGTTCAGGAACAAATAAATATCTTAAAAGAAAAGGCTAATTTAACCTCTCTTGATGCCGAAGGTGCGATGAATGCGATATCAGGCGTTTTTTCTGGCAACGCCTCCGCAGCGATGAATGAAGTTATCGCCAAGAATTTCTATAAAGAAAATGAAGAGGAATCTGCTGAAGGAAATAAACGAATTAAAAATTATCGTGATTCAGTTTTTCGTGAGGATTCGGCAAATGTCTATGCGCAAGCGGTGGCGCTGATGAGTGAAGGGGATGCCGATCTAGAATTAGTGGAAAAACTGCAAAGTAATGCGCAAGTCGTAGAGACGACACCGGCGGCAGTAACCTTGGATATAAGCAATAAAATACAAAATATGAAGGTTTTGCTCAAATTTGCCAAATTACTTGTAGCAGAAATGAAAATGACAACAGCACAAGATATGGTAAATGTTTCTAAAAAACTTCATAATTACGGAAAAGACGTAACGGCATTCAACCTTGATGATTATGAATATAACGAAAAATTAATGCAAAAGCTCAAAGCCGCAAGGGATAAAGCAAATAAATTAAGAGAAACTATTCAAAACCAATACCGAGAAGAAAGCAAAGCAGATGTTGTAGGATCAACAATGCCGGAGCAAAATGTGGCAACCGTCGGCTCAGACCAACTGGTTAGTGCAACCAAAAACAAATTAAGTGGTATTTTCCAATCAATCAAAGGGATTTTATATATTATCAGCGGATTCGGTTTGGTCGGTATCGCCTTTATGGCAATTCGCGGCCGCATGAGCTGGAAATGGTTTGCCATGTTGGCTGCAGGGTTGGCAATTTTGGCAGCAGCCGGAGCTTTAATTGAGTATGCAACCGGAGATAACTCGGTTAAAGGTTACTTTGGAGACACGATTTCCAATGCCGCGGGATATTAAGGAGACAGAACGATGAAAAGCAAAATAGCAATAAAATATATAATAACGCTTATTGTCGTTTGCGGAATGAATATGTCGGCAAATGCCTTCCTTATTCCGCCCGGTCCGATGACGCCGACAGTTGACCCTGTGAGCGATATAACCTTTTTTATGGATACCGCTACCACCACTATACAGAATGCCACAGCGCAGGCAAGCGCCTATGTCCAATCGATTAACCAGCAGGCTAAGGCGGCATTAAGCAAATATACAGAGAAATTTACGGGTTTTGCCAGCGGTATGTTTAAAAAAGAGAAAAAGCAACCGCTTCCGGGAACCAAAGAAATTAAAGAGTCAAAAAACTTTGATATTTTTGATCCGGTATCGGTCCAAGCCGCTATATATGAGTTGTTTTTCGAGTATCCTGTTGACTGTAACGATAGAGATAAACCGGATAATAAGTTGATTTGTCAGGCTTACGACAACTTAGCGCAAGAGTTTTATGAAGACACAATCATTGAGTTGTATACCTCGACGCGTGAGTTAGAAAAGCAATTCGAAATGCTGGAAAATTCTGTTAATGAATTGGAAACAGCTCTCAATGAGGGAAAAAACGGAGCAGAATCTCCTGAGGATGAAAATGGTGTTTGGAAAAATGCATATAATGCCTACGATACCATGAATTCAATCCTCAAAATCATTGAAGAAGTTGAGGCAATGCGTATCCAGTACATTGCCGTTCAGACCATAGGAACAAGAACTGCCTACCCGATGACCCCCGAGCCGGAAGACAAAGGAAAAGAGGAACCTTCAGACAAAAACGCATTAAACGATACGTCTTTAGAAAACATTAAATTAACACAAACAAAATATAACCGACAGGAAACATTGCAGTTTGCCCAAAAATTTTCAGAGACGCAAGATGTTGAACAAGTGTCAGATGTCAATAGTCAAAATGACAGCCCAATCCCCTCTTCCCTCGTAAAGCAAGATACGCCGATCTCAGAAAAAAATAAGCCTGTTTACAAAAGGAGCGTTAATTTTGTTGCTGCGCCGGAAAGCCGGCTAAAAAGCCCCTATGCGGATAATCAGGAAAATCTGGCACTTCTTGAAAAGCTCAACAATGCCTATGAAAAATTGAAAAATGCTATTGAAGTGCATAATCAAATCAAAGGATTGTCAACGATTCAAGAACAATACAATACTTATAATAAAACCAAAAAACTTCATGAAAAAGCACTGCAAAGCCTAAAATTATCTGAGCAATGCGCCATCAATTACTATCGTGAAATGTATGATGACCCTGAAAAGATGTGGAATGGCGGGGTAAGCATTGATGAAGCCGGCGACCTGAGTAAACGAAAAGGTATTTCCGGTTGGGCTGTGACAGCGTATAATCTCGCAAAAGCAGAAGATACAGGAATGGTCATCGATTCTAATGACTTCAATAGTACAATCAGTGCGGATACATCTGCTCTGGAAGGAAAAGATGAAAAAGATAGAGATCGTATCTTGACAAGGGTTGATAGGGTTAAAATAACAAAAGATGATGGTGGTTTCAAAGATGCTTCAAAAGAAGCAAAAGTCAACGAATCTCTGCAGGAAAGTGAGCGCCTGCCATGGAATATCGGTTCACAAGCCGCACAAATGCTCGCCTTGGATCAGGCAAAAAACGGCAAAAATGGTAAATGGGGAAAAGCTCACAAATTATATCCCGTCTGGAAGGATACGCAAGCATATTATATGCAGTATCTTGAAGGGAAATACGATGGTATAAAAAAGCGATTAAATGCGCTAAATATGCTGGATTTAAGTCTGTTGCTGGCAGAAGAATTAAACAACTTACTGGAAAACCAGGAAGAACGCCAACATAATGCCACAGCCTTAAGTAGTCTAAGCGCAAAAATAAAAAAGGAAAAAACGGAAGCAACAAGCGATATTGATAAGGTGATTTCCTCCAAAAAAGCTAAACTCGATCAACTATATAATGCAAAAGAACAAAAATTGGCAAACTTAGCAAAGCAAAAACAAACGATCATCAATAATATTAACCAAATTCAAGAGAAAATAGATAACCTGAGCTTTGAACGGCAAGACGCAATGGAACAAAAGCAAGAAGCCGAAACGACAGCAACGGCAATGGAAGATAAAATTAAAAGACTTTATAAACGACAACTTGATTTACCAACGACTAAAGTTTTAGAGATAGAAACAAAAGAATATAAACGAGATATTAATGCGACAGTATTGGAAAAACAAAGTTATAACACTTACCGGGGATTTTATGAACGAACGCAACGTCTGGCGAATGCACAGATGAGTGTTAGTCCTGATAAAAAGGTAGAAAAAGAAAACTTTTCTCAGGAAGACATCAAAACATATATAGAAACGAAAAATGTCGTTAAGGAAATTGAAAATGATGAACCGGAAGACTTAATCGAAGCCCAAGCGGTACTGGAAGATAGCCGTCAGCAAAGTATTGTGTTAGGAAATAAACTGGTAGACCTTGCCAAACAAATAGAAAAACTTAAAAACGAGCAGGAAATACTGAAAAACAGGATTGAAACTGAGATTAAGCCACAAGAAGAAGCCGTTAAAGCTCAGTACGTCATAGATACCAATGAGGCAACATTATCTTTTGATAAGAAAATTCAAGCAGAGGAAGAAAAATACGCACAGGCACTGCAGAAAATTGATAGTCTTAACTTGGCGTCTTACTACAAAGAACATTTCAATACACCGGTAACAACAGGCATTGGTGAACTATATTTATTCAGCCTGCCCGACATTTTACAGACGGCACAAAATTTAGTTTCAGATACACGTAACGCAGTCAATGAAATGATTTCAGATACGCTTGATGAAATGGCAGCCATGGGAGATAACCTTTATAATCCGAACTATCATGAGCAGGTCGTATCGTATCATAAAGAATTAATGAACAAATTAAAAACCCTGCCGCAAAAAGAATTGATTGAATTTAGTTCAAATATTGAGTCTTACAGTAAAAATGCAGGAATAATGGCGCTATTGAAGACTATCTATCAAACCTACATCATTGAAGATGCATGCACATACAATTATTGTTATACGGATGATATTGAGTACTTTGTCAGCAATAACGGAAAGCGTCGCGACTTTAGAGCGCCGATGAATGTCCCTGAAATTCCGTTGCCGACAATGCGCGAAATGGTTTATTTCGACTACCAAACCTATGACAACATTGCAAAAACAAATGATAACAAAATTGCAGCCGAAGAATTGCTGCAAAACATACCGTATATTCCGGAAATTTGGAAATATATTTTGAGGTCACCGGCGTATGTCGAGAAGGACATTGATTTATCCACAATTATTATCCCGTCTCCGGAAAGACTGGCTAATGGGGGCATATATCCGTGTTTGTATAAGGGCTATCTTGTAACCTCACTAGGTGACAAATACAGGCTCTATGGAAAGATAGCCAATGTCTTTAGCGCGGCAGAAGTTAAAAATGAGGAAGAGACATATAAGCAAATACTTGAGAAAGGGTATCAACCATGCCAAAACATTGAAATTTCAGGAAACGGACGCTATTTAACTGTCAAAAATATTGCCGAAGATGTGTCCGGTGAAGCAGAGCTGAAATCATTTAGTGAGTTTAAAGAAACTCTCAATAACAGCGAATTAGGGCAATTGTTGGCCTATAATGAAGGTCTGAAGTATAATACACTGGCAGAGAAGTCTTTCAAAAGACTATCCGAAATCAGTAAAGAAGGAGATGACAAGCAAAAACAAAAAGATGTTCTTTATGATATTGCCAGCCTTAATCAAAATCAAATCGGTGATTTTCTGAAAAAAGTTGATTTTGAACAAGAATGCCGCCAAAACATGGCAGAAATGTCCGTGGAAATAAAGTCAACACAAAAAACGCTGAATGATATATTTTCAAAAATAGGTTTTGAGCCAAGTCCTGACTTCAATTTATCAAAAGAAGATGATTACAATCAAGCCTATGATGTTTTGTTAAGATATCGTAATCAACTTTTAGCCTCCGCAATTGCAGAAATTAAAGACATTCAAAGCAATGACAATGAAGTTATTGCCGAGAGAATGACAAAGTTGAATAACTTGATAAAAGCTTTGCAAAAAGACAATAAAGCCTATACTGTCCTTGAGGAAACATCTGAAGATAATGCCGAATTGGATGAAAATATCAAATCAGAACAGGCCAACCGTAAAGTTTTAGAAAAACACAAAAAAGAGGCAGAAGAGGATTTTAAAAAACAACTCAATCAAATAGGCAATGTTTATTGCGCTGAATTAGTCGGAAATATGTAGGACAGATACATGACACAAAACAAATTGGAGGGGAGCCGAGTTTTAGCTATTACAGATGGTAACAAGGAACACCATCTTGAGTTTATTGATGCATACGAGCAAAATGAATCAACGCTAAAACTAAAATACTATATGTGGCTGTCTCGCTTTTTTATCTTTTTAGCCTTTTTGTCGTTAAGTCTGTTTTTTAGCGCATCACTGGCGTTATTTCGGCTTGCTCCGCAGGTGACGGTTAAACCCTTTTTAATTATCTCTCAGGATAAAAGCGAAGGAATGGTTCGTGCAGAAAGTGTAGAAACAAATATGCCTTCCCGCGATAATCTGATAGAAATGTATATCAAACAGTACGTGGAACTGCGTAATACGATTATCGATGACGAAATAGAAATGCGCAATCGCTGGTTTCCGGGCGGGATGGTTAATTTTTTATCGGCGCCGGTGATTTTTGATAGCTTTTCAATATATAGAGAGAGTATGTGGAATAATACCATTGGTAAGGGTGTCGTCCAAGAAGTTGAAATAGTTTCAACACAGCGTGTCGGCGGACAGCATAGCCCGGTTTGGAAAATTGATTTTAAAACTTATATGATGGAGCCTCGAGACAAAGAAGGATCTATGCTTGAGCCCCTGATGACGGTTCGTTATTGGACAGCATCAGTGACAGCAGTATTCATCAAAGAACGTATGTTTTCTGGAATGCGCTTAATCAATCCTCTAGGTTTCACAGTCCTTCGATATTCACAAACACAAGTTGAAGGTTTGTAATTCTTTGTTGATATTCTCAGATGATATTAGACATTTAAATCAAAAGAGTATAACCTCATATCGTCTAGATTAGTATACTAAATATGAGGTATCTCAGAATGTTTAAAAAGGTTATAATGGTTGTAGCTTTGTTGATGTTACCATCGTGTGGTATCTTTGGTTCATATTACGAAGCAGAACCGGTCGGCGTTGGTAAAGGGGTCGATGAATTGAAACTGTCTCCCTGCGCCTGCACGCATATTGAACTTCCAAAAGATTTACCGGACTGGTTCGTGGAAACGATTTAGTCGGAGAGTGGTCTGAATGGTCAATCAGCTTGGAAATAATAATACGACGCAGCGTTTGTTGACAGGCAGTCGTTCGATGCGGGAGCCTGTTCGTCAGGCGCGAAGCGGAGATGCGTTCGTTGCTAATAACAATGAAAAGCGTTATCTGTGGACAGCCCGTGCCTTTGCAATCATCATGGTGGTAAGCTTATGTTGCAATGTTATTTTGCTGTTGGCGATTGCTCAGGTTATACCCCTGTTTCGTGTTGAACCCTATTTGCTGACATTCCAATCAAAAGATGAGCAGATATATAATATTATGCCCTACAGTGGTGACCTGTCTGAGAATAAATCGATTACGGAAACATTTGTTCGAAGCTATGTTTTGCAACGCAGTACGATTGTTAATGACGAAAAAGAGATGGAGATTCGTTGGCTGCCGGGAGGGCCGATACAAGAAATGTCTTCTTCTGCCGTGTATGATGATTTTGTTAATAATACAGCAAAGAGGGCACTTGAACTGGTTCGCCAAAAAGGCCTGCAGAGAACATTAAAAATCTTAACGGTCAACGAGTTGGGGCAGGGTTTGTGGCAGGTTGAGTATGAAACAAGCGATATGTACCCATCTTCAACAACACCGGAATTAAATTATTGGACGGCAACTTTACGTGCTTCTTATCGTAAAAAATCTGTAAAGTTTAATGATCGATTGAATAATCCGGTCGGCTTTACGGTCACCAGCTATTCATTGAAACATAATAAAACAAGATAAGGTTTGTGCTAATGTTAAAAATCATCGGTAAAATTTCTTTATTAGTCATGATTGCAGGAGTTATGTCGAGCAAAGTTTGGGCTCAGGCAACAATGGGGAGCCTTGATCAAAATGCAGATCAAAGTCAGGGAATGTATATGCCGATGAATATGAATTATGCCGGTTTCAATGCCCTGGGGATGACGCAGGCGGCATGGTTGGATCCCTTGCAGAATTTAGGAGAAGGGCAAACAAAACCGGCGTATTCAAAATACTATTGGTCTCCGGATTTGATATTGCCGATTCGTGTAAGAGAGGGAATGGTGACATTGTTAAATTTCCCGAATTGGGAATTGGTAGAAGATATCTACTTGGGTGATAGCTCCAGTTTTGACGGACAAATTTCTGGCCCAAATACGGTGTTGCTTTATCCTAAAAAAGGAGCGAATGTCGGTGTCGATACCAATATTGTGATTTTCGGTCGTAGCGGTAATAAGTATGTGTTTTATCTTAAAAGTGAAGGGGTTAATACAGAGCGCCTGACAAATTCAATTATTGATATTGATGTTATTGATGGACCGGCAGGGTCTCGCGGCGCAGGTGTTTCCGGTGGAAGTATCGGCAGTCTGGGAGGAATAAATGCATCAGCCTATAGAGGAGGGCCGGATAAATCCATCGATTCTTTATTTACAAAGAGATTTCAGAGAGAGGACTGGATAAAGTCAATCCCTTTAGATGTCTCAAAATTCAGGTTTGATGTTGAAGTTTATATCCCTAATCCCGAAGATGTTGTCATTGCGCCGGAGCGTGTTTGGCGAGACGATATTTTCACATACATTGATTTAGGCGAAAAATCTTTGACAATGACACAGCGACCGATTGTGACATTAATCGTTGAGAGAATAGAAGTTCCTGTCGGCTTCAGAACAAAAGGACCAAACAACCGCCTGATTATTGTCGAAGGAATAGGTGATATGGTTATGCGTAACGGCAAGAGAATGGTTTGCCTCAAGTTGCGGCGCTCAGATGAAGCCGGCTTAGAATTCACACCGACGATTAAAGATATGCAAGAACATCAATGGCAGGTCCCGGCTCCAATCCCTGACGGAAATAACGGTTCCGGTTCAGATGAAGACTCAGGGTGGTTTAGTCGTTTGGGCTTTGGAAAATCATCTCAAAATAGCAATTCCGGATCGAATAGTGATGATTTTATTGTTTCAAACTACACCAAGAATCCTAATGGCGGTGTGACAATTTCCTATGGTCCGAATACCGGTGGCGGAATGAATTTACCCGGCGGAATGAATGGGGCAGGAGGAATGCCATCAGGAAACTTTGATTATACTAAAATGCAACATATCAGCAATAATGGCAATTACGCCCCCGAGGGAAGTTTCGGTAATATGGGAAAATCAGGTTCCGGTTTGATTTTCGCGGATAACAGCAATATTTCAATCGAACTCGGAACAGATGGCGATGTGAGTAAGTTAGAAGATCTATGGGGCTCTCTCTCTAAGAAATATCCCGATGTTTTGAAGAAATATGACCCGTTTTTCTCCGTTGATGCCGCTGCTGACGGACAGGGAAAAGAGTTATTTCATCTGCGCGTGGGGCCGGTTGATTCTCTCGAAGCCGGAGATGACGTTTGTAGCCGTTTAGGACGAAATGGCGTATTTTGCAGTGTGGTTAGAACGCAATGAGAGACGAAAATGAAATCTTAACCAGATCAGAAAGTTATGTCAGAAAAACCAACCATATTATTTTGATGGTTGGCATCATTTCCTTAGCCGCATTTATTTTTGGCCTGTTGTTAATAACAAGGGGCGAGGAGGAAGAAGAGCAATATACAGCTCCTGTTTTTACGGCAAATGATGATGCCTTGGATGTAAAAGGCGAAGAACCAATCCAAGAAAGCGTTGAGTTCGATATGATAGGGACCGGTGAACTGCCTATTACCACAACACCGAACCCTATTGAAATGGGACAGGTCGTTCTAGGAACTGAGGCTAAAAATGTTTTGACATTAGGAACAACCGGGCGTGTTAGCCTCAGGATTGTATCCGTACAACTGGCTGAGCCCCCCTTTGAAGGATTCTCTTTTCAAGAAAATTGTAGTAATGTTGTTTTGCGCGGGCATGAAACCTGTGATGTGACAATGACTTGGACGCCAACTGTACCCGGCAATGTCCAAAATAATTTTATCGTGACTTGGCGGGAGGCTAATCTCAGCACAACGAGCAACAAATCACAGAAAGTACCTGTGCAGGGAAAGGCAATTCGAAAAGAGGATTGCAATTTTTGTGATACAGTAAATCAGAGTTCTGCTAACGGAAATACACCTCCGACGGTTAATGTTAGGTACGCTGTCGGAACAGATGGGCGTGTCATTGGCACGATAGATGAAGACGGGTATGTCAGAGATGCTAACGGACAGCTAATCGGACGAGTTAATGCCAATGGAATGATTGTCGATGAAAATGGGAACATTATTGGTGTCGCTGAAAATCAAAGATTAGCATATGATACGAATGGTAATGTTATAGGTCGTGTCTTAGCCGATGGCACAGTTGTTGATAGTAATGGTAACATTATTGGAGCAGTGCTGAGTGACGGGTCAATCGTTGATACTGAAGGAAATATCGTAGGAAAAGCCGTCGATGCGGGCTTTGTTTATGATGAAAACGGCAATATTATAGGTCGAGTCCTATCCGATGGTAGTGTCGTCGACAAAGATGGCAATGTTATCGGACGGCTTGATAAAAATGGTAATGTCGTTGGCTTGGATGGAAAAGTTATTGGTCATGTCAGTCGTCAGGGGCGTGTCGCAATTGATAAAGACGGCAAAGTTTTAGGTATTGTCATGCCGGATGGCAGTGTCGTTGATAAAGACGGAAAAGTCGTTGGCTTTATAGATAAAGATGGCAATGTCATTACCAAAAATATAAAAGGCCAAGCGGATGAAAATCGACGTCTGGTTTACGATGAAAATGGCAATATTATAGGCTATGTAAACCCGGATGGAACGGTAGTTGATCAAAATGGTAATGTTATTGGAAAAATGCTGGCCGACGGGACAGTCGTTGATGCAAATGGGAAAGTTATAGGAAAAGCTGTTGCTTCCAAGGGAAAAGATAGAATTTTATATGATGCTAATGGCCGCATTATTGGGCGAATTGATGAAAATGGGAATATGTATGACGCCACAGGAAGACTGATCGGTAAAGTTCGTCCCGATGGGACAATTGTCGACCTCAAGGGAAATGTTATCGGCAAAATTGATAAAGACGGCAATATGTATGATAATAACGGGAAATTGATAGGTAAAGCAAAAGATATTGCTCAAACAGCAAAGCAAATCCTGTATGATTCTAATGGCCGCGTTATGGGGTATATTGATGAAGATGGCAATATGTATGATGCCAACGGCAATCTGATAGGCAAGGTTCAAGCAGATGGTACGATTGTCGATTTAAAAGGTAACGTTATCGGAAAGATAGATGAAAATGGCAATATATACGATGCTCAGGGAAAAATAATCGGTCGTGCAAAAGCGAACAATCAGCCGCAACTTGCCTATGATAAAGATGGTAAAGTAATTGGATACATTGATGAAAATGGAAATTTAATCGATAGCTCCGGTAACATTATCGGATCGGTACAATCAGATGGAACGGTTATTGATAAAGATGGTAAAGAAATCGGTTATGCAGCAGAAATGAAGGTTGGAACGCTGCATCGCCTTGCATACGATAAAAACGGCAACGTCATTGGCTACATTGATGAAAATGGTAATGTTGTTGATTTTAATGGTAATATTATCGGCAAAATGCTCGAAGATGGGACGTTGGTCGACTTGAACGGAAACGTCATCGGCAAGGCCGGAGACTTTGTTAATCTGATTTTGGACAAGAATGGTAAAATCATAGGATACGTTACCTCAGATGGGCAAATATATGACATTTACGGACATCTTATGGGCTATATTGATGCTCAGGGGAGAATCATTAGCCGATATAGTCGTAGTATTGGCTCTTTGGTTAAGACAGGTATGGTTCCGATTGCACCTGATGGCTCTGTTTTGGGGCAGATAACGAATGAAGGAACTGTTGAAAAAGACGGGCAGGTTTTGGGACGCATCCTTGCTAATGGATTAGTGAAGGATCCTGCCGGATCAGAGGTTATAGCAAAGCTCGTGCGCGGCGGACTGGCTGTCGGCTATGGATGCAAGAATATCGGGTACTTAGACAACAACGGTCATATAATGAAAGGAACATCCGATACAAAACTTAAAATAATGTTTGATGGCACAGTGGTTGATAATGCCGGGGCATATATCGGAGAAATCAGCAAAATAGGGCCAGTCTACAACAATAGATGTGTTTATTTAGGCGAAGCCGGTACGGATGGTATTGTTCGTACGGCAGAAGGCTCATATGTCGGGTGTGTTAATCCTGATGGAACAGTCTTAAGTGAACAAGGAGAAATTATCGGAGCTGTTCGGAGACAAGGCGTAGCGGTTGGTTCGAATGGATCATATTTAGGAACAATTGCTGATGATAATTATGTCATAAACCGCAATTCAGAGAAAATAGGTTGTGTTGGTATTAACGGAGACGTCTTTAATGATAGCCAAGAATATATCGGCCACGTTCTTGAGAAAAATTATGCCTATAATTTACAAGGTGATTTCTTGAATATGGTCGATACCAATGGTAATATAGGCTTGGCAGGAAAAGAGCCCGGACATATCTTCATTAATCATTTGGTCGCCAATTCTTCCAATCAAATAATAGGCGTGTTAATGAATGAAAAAACGTCATTTATTGACTCTTCCGGAGAATTTATCGGGAGGTTGTTCCCGGATGGTAATATTTACAATATGCGGGGAGCAAAATTAGGAAAATTAACGGGTGACGGATATGGATTCCTAAATAATCAATTAGTGATACCGGTTGAAACAAAGCAAATCGTCGATTTTGATGGTAAGGGCATCGGTTTGGCCTCGTATGATGGAAAAGTTGTTAATCCCTATGGAAACGTGCTCGGAAATATAGATGGTAAAGGTTATTTCTTTAATGCAAAAGGGGAATACGAAGGCGCAGTCGTCAAAACGGGCGCTGCTGTCGGATATGATGGACAATATTTAGGATATAGCCTGAAAAATGGCGAAATTATAAGTTCAGACGGCAAAATCGTCGGGCATGCAACGGCAGACAGCAAAGTTGTTGATACAAAGGGAAAACTGATAGGGGAAATCTTGCCCGAGAACATTTTAATTGATATCTGGGGACACTACCAAGGATATACAAATACCCTGGGAGATGTCATCGATCTGAATAACAACACAGTTTCTGCAATTTTACCGGGAGGGTCTTCAGATAAGAATTTAACACTCCTAAAAAGAGGTCCTGTTATAGATTTCAGCGGAAATCTGATAGGGGTAACGCAACCGGATGGCACGGTAACCGATAAAAATAATGTTGCTATTGGTCGAGTATTATCAGATGGACAAGTTATCAGCACCAGTGGAAAATTGCTTGGTGAAATTATTGAGGGGGATATTGTTATCGATAATGCTGATAAAATGGCGGGCTATGTGAATTTTGACGGTAAAATAACGGATAGCAGCGGCGCAATTATCGGTAAAGTCATTTCTAATGATTTAGCTGTTGATAATAATGAAAATATCTTAGGTAAAATATATAAAACAGGTGCTACAATATTAAACAGCGAAGGAAAGTACGTCGGACGTCTAAATGCCAAAGGTATTGTTGTCGATGAGTATGGAAAGGACAGCGGATATATCAAAAACAATGGCTCTTTTGTAGATATGGATAAGCGGATTTCAGGCTATGCTTTGCCTGAAGTAGCAAAAAATCGTCGGAACTGATTAAGGAACGTGTTGAAATGATAAAGAAATTCATCAATCAAGCAATAAAGACCATAGGAATGACCTGTGGAATCTTGCTTGCAACCGTTTTCAGTGTATGGGCGCAAGAAATAACGGCAATTGATTTTAATGGTGACATAATAGGTAAAGTTATTCCGGATGGTAAAGTTGTCGGTCTTGAAAACCAGTTGCTGGGAAATGTAACGGCCGATAGTTTAATTGTAGACTTTGATGGTAAGATTATCGGCGGTGTCGTTCCTCAAGGAATTGCAATGGGGAATGATAATAAACCGTTAGGTAAGGTTGGAAATGACGGAACTGTACGTTTGCCGTCCGGAAAAATTGTGGCTCGCGTTTTACCTAATGGTTTGGTAATAGATGAATTTTTCAATGTTGTTGGTGCCGTGCTATTCCCGGGATTAGTCTATTCTGATGAAGGAGCTTCAATCGGTCGTTTTACGGGAAACGGCGTCTATACAAATCTTCAGGGACAAGAAATAGGATTCGTCTCTGCTGATGGCTACGCCTTCAGAAAATCTGGTGGCGATTTTGTTCTTGAAGGGCGTTTAATCTCCTCGAAAATGGTTGTTTCAAACTTCGGAGAGTTTATTGGTAGTATTGCCCCCGGGGGTAGTGTTACTGATTTCGAAGGCAAAGTCATCGGGCATGTTAAGGCAAATGGATTTGTTTACGATGAGAGTGATAAAATTATAGGGAATATTGTCCGTACCAAGTATGCTTTGGATAATATGGGAAAATACCTGGGTGTTGTAACCTATAATGGTGAGGTTTTTAACAAAGAAACACTCGTCGGTAAAATGCGCGCTGATACAATGGTTATCAATGACAACGGAGAAGTAATCGGCTATACTGTAGATATTTCCGCAACCGCAACGGATTTTTCCGGGGCATATCTTGGTCGCATTCTGCCGGAAGCAAAAGTCGCCCGCTCTAAAGAGATTATAGGTTACGTTGGCGCCAAAAATTTTGTTTATGACAATGATGGCCGTTTAATCGGTAAACTGGTTAATTCAGGCCCTGTTTTCGATTATAAAGGGCAGCTTCGCTACCAGGCCCTGAAAAACGGAACACTGACAACGCTGGATGGAACAACAAGCGGCTATATGCAAGGCAATACCGCTTATGATAATACCGGACACGTAGTCGGTGGCAGCCTGAGAAATATGATCTCTATTAACGAGAACAACAAAGTCTTGGGGGTATCCGGTATTAATGGCATTGTTTTCGATAGCGGGGAGAAGAAATATTTATCTCCGTTTGGATATGTGTTTACGGGAGAAGGAAAAAATTCGGGAAGAGCTTTTTCTATATCCGGAGTTTATAATGAATATGGCGCGTTAACATCCTACATTGCCCCGAGTGGCGAACTGATTTATAAAAATGGTAAAATAAATGACCGGCTGACACAAGCCGGAGTAACCTTAAACGAGCGGAATGAAATTACCGGTAAAAAACTGAATATTGAAAATGTTTTAGATAGGCAAGGGCAGCTTTTAGGAAACACATGTGTTGATAATATGGTTGCTCAGGGAGAAACATATATTGCAAAAATTTTACCGGATTTATCAATTGTTGCCGATAAAACGAATACAGATACGCAAGCAGCCCCGCAAAATGGTAATGCGTATATGTCATCGATAGCCATGAACTTCAGCGGCAATATCATCGGTTACGCAGGTGATGCCGGAAATGTTAGGGATTTATCAGGCTCCGTATACGGTAAAATCATTAATGGTAAAGATGTATTCGATAATAACGGGGTCTTAACGGGAAAACTTGTTGATTATAGGACGATAATTAATGATAGTTGCGAGTTTTTAGGCGTTGTCACACCGCGCGGATACATCAGAAATTATCGAGATGTCGTCCAAGGTCGTGTCCTGCCAAATGGACAAGCTGTTAATGAAAGCGGTGACTACATAGGGTATGCCGTTGATTCATCGGCTATGATAAATTTTACCGGAAATATTCTGGGTGTCATCTCTGGAAATGGAAGTATTCTCAATTATAACAATGAAAATCTGGGGTGTGTTGATAGGCGTGGATACCTCAAAAATAAAGACGGAGCGATTCTCGCGCATGCAATTGAGTACTACCCTGTTGTCGATTTTAAAGGTGATCTCTTAGGCAGAACGATTCTTGATGGCAAGGTTATAGACAATAACAGCAAAGTAATTGGTTATATGCAGCCCAACGGCAACATAAATTCTGAGAACGGAATGCCTATCGGCAATCTGTTTAAGTATCGTGTTGCTTTTAATTTGCAGGATAAGTATATCGGCTATGTTGGAACTGATGGTCAGGTAACGAATGCAAAAGGTGAAAACTTAGGAAAAGTCGATTTTTACGGAAATGTTGTCAATAATGGTCGTAACGTCGGCTATGCCTTGTATGATTTCTATATGTATGATGCTGATAATAAAACAATCGGATACATAACCAAAGAAGGTAATGTTGTATCTCTTTTGGGAAGTCACATCGGAACACTTAAACAAGGATTTTTAATAGATAAAGACGAACAACTGATAGGTCGCGGTAATCGAGATTTTATTATTCGTGATAATAGCTATCAAGTGCTTGGAGAACTTAATCTTAAGGGCGAATTAGTAAACACCGACGGCGAGGTGATAGGTGTTATCGATGCAAAAGGTGAGATTAATACACCAAATGGGCGATTCGTCGCCAAAGCACACCCTTTGCAGTATTATCACGCTCAGACTTATATGACCAAACTATATGATGCCAATGGAAAATTTATCGGATTTGTAGATGCAAACGGAAATGTTGTTGATGAAAACGGCAATATTATCGGGAAGTTACTGGATAATGGTGATGTCGTTGACCTCGACGGAAACATTATTGCCCAAACCAGCAGCGATAGGTATGTTTATGATGAAAATGGCAATATTATAGGAAAGGTCTTGGCCGACGGAACAGTCGTCGATATGAACGGCAATGTTATTGGTAAAGTTCGTCCGGATGGAACAGTAATTGATCTCGATGGCAAAGTTATAGGGCATGCTGATGTTAGTGGTCTGGTCTTTGATAAAGACGGCAATGTAATAGGTCGTGTCTTAGATGATGGAACGGTTGTCGATACGGCAGGCAATGTTATTGGTAAAGTTCGCGCAGATGGAACAGTCGTTGATAAAGATGGAAATGTTATCGGTCGAGCTGACATCAGCAAGATAGCATTTGATGATGCCGGAAACGTGATTGGTAAAATTATGCCCGATGGCACGGTCGTCGATTTGGATGGTAATATTATTGGGCGTTCGGACGAAGAAAATCTGGTTTACGACCTATTCTGCAATGTCATTGGTCGAGTTTTAGACAGTGGTATTGTTATCGATTCTGACAACAATGAAATTGGTAAATTTAATGCTGATGGGCGTATAACAGATAAGAAAAATCGTTTTTTAGGACGGGTCCATACGCATACTTTTATCCTTAATAGTAAAGATGAAATTATCGGTAAAATAAAATCCAATGGTACGGCGGTTGATAAAAAAGACAAAGTCATTGGCCGACTTAAAATAAATGGGGATGTTGTTAATAAAAAGAATAAAGTCATCGGACATGCGGATGCCGGCAATTTCGTATTTGATAAAAGTGATTTTGTAATCGGTCGTATTAATCAGGAAGGTGTTGCTTTTGATACAAAACGCAAAGAGTTGGGCGTCGTCAATCCGGAAGGAAGTATTGTCGATAAGCAGGGGTATGTTGTCGGTAAAACAGATGCTTCTAAATTTTTCTTTGATAAAAAAGGGAATATGCTGGGGCGTCGCCTGCCAAGCGGGGAAATTATCAATAAAGACTGCAAGATAATGGATGAAAACGCTGTCAATAATCAAGACATCTTTGTCTATGATGAATATGGTAATATTATTGGTCGTGTTTTAGCCGATGGCACGGTTGTCGATATGGATGGCAATGTCATAGGGCACGTTCAGCCGGATGGTACAGTGGTGGATGATGAGGGTAATGTTATCGGATACGCCGATGTCAGTCGTCTGGTTTTTGATGAAAATGGTAATGTTATAGGAAGAGTCTTGGATGATGGTTCTGTCGTTGATAAAGATGGTAATGTTATCGGTCGCGTAACAGATGACGGAACAGTCGTTGATGCCGAAGGTAAAGTTATTGGTCACGCAAAAGCTTCGTTGTTTGCCTATGATGAAGACGGCAATATGATCGGACGCCTGCTTCCGGATGGGACGGTCGTCAAGCTGGGTGGCGGATTACTGGGAAAAATAAACTCTAATGCCGAAGTTATTAATGAGGCAGGAGAATTCCTAGGAACGGTAGACAGAGCCAATTTAGTTTTAGATAAAGACGGAAACGTCATTGGCCGTATTTTAGATGATGGTAGTGTTGCTGATTTAGATGGTAATATAATTGGTCGGATTCTCCCTGATGGGACGGTCGTCGATTTGGATGGGAACATTATCGGTCAGGCAGATACCAGTCATTTAGCGTTCGATGATGATGGTAATGTTATTGGTCGTATTATGGCAGATGGCAAATTTATTGATAAAGACGGAAATGTGTTGGGAACTGTCAAATCCGACGGGTCAATCGTAGATGCTGACGGAAAGACAATCGGTCGTGCTAATGCTCAAAACCTTGTCTATGACAATGAGGGCAATATTATCGGTCATGTTTTACCTGATGGAACGGTCGTTGATATGGATGGTAAGATTATCGGTAAGGTGCTGGCTGACGGCTCTGTCGTCGATATAAACGGTAATCCCATAGGATATAGGGGGAAAAATAAATTATTAGAACCCTTAGATACTGTAGGCAGCCGAAAAATATGGTTTAATCGCAGCCGGAAAGAGAAAACGACCGAAAAACTTCCCAATATCGGTCTGTCTCCGGCAAAACAAGATACCTTCACAAAATACAGCAAAGCACTTGGCGTCGCTCTGACCCCGGATGGGGAGTATTTAGGTGAAATTATGGAAGATGGGCGCGTCGTTGATAAAAATGGCAAAGTGATAGGATATCGTACACCTGACGGATTGATTTTTGATAATGATGGCGGTTTAATCGGTATCGAAGATAACGGACGAGTAATAGGCGGAGATATGTTCATTCCTCAAGGAACATTTGGTCAAGGGGGTGCCTATGGAACAGGAACAGGACCTGGGGCGAATTTAGGCCCCGGCGGTGGTTTTGGTCCGGGTGAACGATACGATCCTCAAAGAGCCGCTGCCTTAGGAGCTGCGCAACAGATACGACGTAGCGGTATGAGTGTCGGCAAAATCAGCAGCAATGTTGATCGCAAATCATTTGACGGGATGCAGGCAGATTGGTCAGATCAAGGAATTTCTAAAACCATGTCTTCTTGGCGTGTTGATATGAGTGAGATGATTCTGGCAGATAAACCGATTCCTGCCGTTATTGCTCGTTCAATTGACAGTAATCACCCGACCCCTGTAACGGCGTATGTAGAGCGTAATGTTTATGCTGAAGAAGGGAGAAATATTATCATTCCGGCCGGCAGTCACCTCATAGGGACGCTTGGTGGGTTAACAGGAACCTCAGAAACAACATCTGTTTCCGCAAAGGTTGACATTAGCTGGGAACGCCTCATTCGTCCGGACGGGTCTATGTTTAAATTCGGCGGATTAACAGCTGATGCTCAGGGACGGGGAGGCGCATTGGGCTATCTTGACCAGCAGTTGTTCAAGAAATATACCTTACCGATTATGACCACGGCACTGACAAGTTATGCATCATATATGATGGCTGATGATGAAAATTCCAGCGGCGAAACAGAAACCCCCAAACAACAAGCGGCCAATGATGCACGCGAGAACTTCTTGCAAGATATGAAACAAATTTTTGAACAAATATTACAAGATAAATCAAATATTAAACCTCTGACCTATGTTCCTGCAGGAACACGTATCATTATCTACCCGAACACCGATTTGTGGATCAGAACTGAAGACAGAAACCCCGAAGGAAATGGGGCTGGAGATATTGGACAACGCCCGATATTAATTGATGATGCCGAAACAACAAAAGAACGTGAAAACGCCGGAAAGAAGGTCGTCTACAGCGGAGGTGGAGGAACGCCGGCAGTCGCTGAAAGCTCTTCAACGGCAGCGATAAGCACCTCATCAAGCAGTTCTGCAGGAGCGTTGCCACCGCCGCCACCACCTAGTTCGACTTCGACAGCGCCCGCCCCGTCAACGTCTAACAGCTCGAGCGGCATACCACAATTGTTTTAGAAGAGAGGAACAATGAGTTTTGAAGTTTTAGAATCAGTTCTACGTCCGCTGGCTTATTGGTACAGCCAAGATAACATTGAAGAAGTCGCTATCAATCGAGCCGGACAGGTATGGCTTCGTTTACGCGGTAAACGAGCCTACCCATGGGTCATGTACAAAGATGAAAAACTGACAAAAGAATACTTAACCGATTTGTTGTATATTATTGCCAATACTTATGAACTACCATTTGACCCGGTCCAAGGAACACCGGTGGTTTACGCGACAATTCCGGGGGATCACCGCTTTTCGGCCATCTGTGGTAAAAATGTGATGTATGATGAAGGTGATTTAACAGGTGGAATTGCTTTGACGATTCGTGTTCATAGTGATGATGTTGCGTTCGGCTTAGGGGATTACGGACTAAAACAGGGAGAAGGCCTGCATAAAATTAATCCTTTGCGCGCGATAAAAGACCCGGAAGATCCTTATGAACGACTTTTGCTAAGCATAAAGAGGGGAGATCATATTCTTGTCAGTGGTGCGACATCAACAGGTAAAACAACTTTTCTAAACAATCTCTTGAAAATTTTAGATATCCATAAACGTATCATTACAATAGAAGATGCGCGAGAGTTAATTGTTCCTCACCCTAATCGAGTTCACGTTGTCATGTCGCGTACGGAGCAAACAAACGAGTTTAATTATTCAAAAATTATTGACCTCGTTGTTCGTTTTACGCCGGATGCAATCATCGGAGGTGAGATTTCTACTAATAATGCAGGAGCTATTTGGGAGTTGATGGGCTCAGGACATGATAACTGCTTAGCAACTATTCACGCAGAGAGCTCCGAGGCAGCCTATGAAGCCTTTGTCGATCGTATTTTACACAGCTATCCGAGTATTGATCGTCGCAAAACTATTGAGGAAATGCATAAAAAACTCCGCGTTGTGCAAATTAATCGTGATGGTAACTTACGTGCGGTAACAGAAGTAACGTAAAATACTTACTGCAAAAAATATTTGCAGAAAAATGGAAATATTAACCTGAAATTTACAACCTTTCTTTATTCTGATAAAGGATAGAAGATTAACTTGAGAGTTGAGCAAGACTGTGGACGATTCTGCAAAGATAAAAAAGAATTATAAATTAATGGGAACAGAGAGTGACCCTGTTGTCATCGCTCAACGTCTGCTCAATTTATACCGCCAACTCCATATTTTTAGCCCTGAAAAAAAGCAAGAATATAATAAAATGCTCATGGAGCAGACACCCGAAGTTAAAAAAATGCTTGGGGCTTTACCGGGCGGTGTCGTTGTCCAGCAATATTTGGCAGAGATCGAAAAAGATGCTGGTGTCACCATAGAGGAATATGGCGAAGGAGAAGGCGCTGCCGGCAATTATCAATCCACATCTGATGCTTATAGTTATAGCAATAATTCTTCATCATTAGGAAATAATCCGGAAGCTGTTCGCGAAATAGCAAAAACATTTAAGGAAGCGATCATTAGCTCTGAAAAAAATCGTAAAGAAGATACAAAAGAGCTTGCACAAACAATTGTTGCCTTACAAAGTCGGCTGACGCAAACGATTATGGAAAAACAAACGAAAACATCATCGCTTGCGCAATCACAAATGATAAAAGATTTGGCGGAAATTCAGACCAAAGAGTTTTCACAAATTATAACACAGGCACTAAAAGAAATCAGGCAAATGTCTAACGATTCGTTAGTCGATGCAATTCAAAAAGTTCATCGTGCTAATATTGATTTCTTTAGAAACAGCGTTACGGCCAATTATGAAGATAAAATGAATGAGGTAAGCAGTGAATTAGCTGACGATGATGCTGTTTCATTAGATGAATATATAGAAAGTGGCAGAAACAATAAAGAAACCGCTGTTGAAGATATTCCCGAAGATGAATATTTATCTGAATTGGCAAAACATCCAGAAGAATTAGAAAAAGAAGAACCGAAAGAACCTGAACCACAAATTGATGAAAGTTTGCTGGAGGGATTTGATGGAAATCCTGCAGATTTAGAAGGTGAGGATGTCTCTTGGAAAGCTCAAAATACTGTCTCGGAGCAACCCCAGACGGAAACAGGTAATGCAGAAGACAGTGGCGATTATGAGTGGGAATATGTCGAAGAAGACGAAAAATCCGAAGATAAAAATACAAATGCACCAACAGACGTAAATGCCAATGACTACGAATGGGAGTATGTTGAGGAGGAAGAAGATAATACTTCTTCTGAGGCTCCTGAAAATGAAGATGACTATGAGTGGGAGTATGTCGAAGAAGACGATTCTTTATCTCCGGAAACAACAGAAGACAGCTTAGATGATGATCCGTATAACCCCGCCAGCCAACAAAATGCAGCAAGTGAAAAAGTTGTATTATCCGGAACAAATGACAATATTAATATGGCGACAGGCACCGTTACCAACGAAAATAAGACAGAAGGCGATTTTGGTGCAATGACAAATGAAACGCCGACAGCTAAAAGTAGTTAGGCTGGGTATAACTATTAAAATAATTTACAAAAAGCTGCCTGTTGACTAAACTTAAAATCAGGGAGTTAGGAGCAAAAATAAATGGCAGACGAAACAAATCAAAATCAAGAAAGTGCTTCACAAGAAAACAATGCGCCAGTAACAAATTCTGAAAAAATGCAACCTCGTGTCGCTCCTGTGAGTAAAAAGACGTTGTGGTACCTGGACAACTATATCTTGTTGCGTGATTATTATGATCGGACTATTTCTCGAATTGCAGCTCGTTGTATCAGAATGGGAAATATCGCAATTGAGGAATATCCCCATTACAGTTATATTTTAGATGTCTTAGAGGAAATTAGTGAAACAGGACATTTTATTTTAAAACATCGTGAGCTATATCCTTATGTCGACCGTAAGATAAAGGGGGGTGTTGAAGCCTTAAAGCGCAATTTACAGGAATATGAAATAGAATTGCGTAAAAACTCATCTCCGGATATGATTAAAGAAGATACCGCGGAGCTGGCTAAAATGAAAGCGGCATTAGGACCGGTTAGTGTTAAAGATGATCCGACTTTGGGAGCCGGAATGAATATTGATGACTTAATGGATAAATTGATGAAACAAAATCAGGTGGATATGAGCCAGTATGAAACGCAAGACCAAGACCCATCGACTTCTCAAAAGCAACCGAAATAACCAAAGGAATATGAAATGCCTGCTTTAATCAAATATTTTTCGTTTTTGAGTGTCGGATGTATTCTTTGGGGGTGTGCTTTCGTGAACCAGAGCCAAGACGCCGAGAATGATGCCAACCAGACAAACGCGGCGACCGCGTATGCCGAAATTATTCCCCCGCAGCCGGAGAATATGATCAAAACGACAAAAGGGGCAAATGAACTGGATTTAGAGACCCCCTTACGTTGTTATGTCAACTGGGAAACGCAAGAGATGATTAGTACGATTCCTTATAATGTTAACGCTTTTCGCTTAACACGAAACGGACGTAATGATCCTCTTCCTAAGTTTGAAGTTAACGGTTATTCTTTTGGGACAATGCCGGCACAAACAGCATTTAAAAAACTTCTAAAAGAGGCAGATATCAAGGTCTCCGCAAAAAATGGCCCTTATACCAGTATTTCAGCTGAAAATTTGCGTGGCGACTTGTCGGGTGTTATGTCAATGTTGGCCAATGCCGGTGAAGTGTACTACTCCTACAACGCTGACAGAAAACAGATAACCTTAGATAGAAAGGCAAACTTTAGCTTGTTTGTTCCTCGTTCTCGTATGATTATGTTAGGGCTATTAGACGTTTTACGTGGCGCTGGTATTACCGATATGACTGTTGACTGGCAGGATTACTCAATCACATTGAATGCTGATTATGAGTTAGTCAATAAAATTCAAAATTTGATTAAATACTTCACAGACAATCCTGTTTTGATTACTTTTGATGTTAGTATCCTGCGTCTATATCCGTATAACGGACAAGATGTTAAATGGCAAGATTTGTTGAAAACTTTTGAGTTCGGTACTATTAAAACAACCAAGACCGGAGTTATCGGAAGAGTTCTGACTTCTTCAAATGAACTGAATATGGAACATCTGCAACAATTTTTATCACAGCAGGCAAAAGTAGAGGTCGTTTCACAAGGAAAATTTGTGACACCGGAACAATGGTTTTCTCGATTTGATGTCGGTAAATGTGGCCCGCGTAATGTAGCTGAATCGGATTTATCCATTTTAGCCAGAACTTCCTTAGAAAAAGAGGATAATCGCATCTTTGCTGAGATTACGCTTGAAACGACAGGTGGAGAAGTAACAAAGTTCAATATGCGCAGCCGTTTAGGAGAAAACTTTGTTATTTTCGGAATTCCTAATCGCATTTTTAGTGATGGTAAAGCTCATTCAGAAACAGTTGTATTTATGGTTCCGCGAATTATTCGCACGATGAAAACACTCAAACCGATTAAAAATAATTTATAGAGGGAAACATGGAAGAAAATCAGCAAACAACAATTTCTCAACCAATGGGGGGACAAGAAACCCGTAAGCTAAGGAAAATAAAACGTCCTGTTCGACGCATTATGCCGGGAAGCCCGTTGCCACCTCAGCAACAAATCAATATGGATGAAAATTTGGATGATTTACTGGATAATCAGCTGAATTTGCCTGTTCTAAATGCTTCAGGAGCTAAAGTTTCAGGTCAGGCAGAAAGAAGTGTGCAAGGTGAGCAACCGGGGCAAAAATACCAACCCCAGCCTCGTTTTATAAATGATGCTGATTTACCCGCAGAGCCTCGCTTTATTGACCAATTGATGGTTGGCAATTTGTTTACCTTAAAAGGAGTTGTCGTCATCATTGGCATGGTATTTTTATTAACGATGTTAATCGGTAAATTTGTCCTTGGTGGTAAAACAATCGTCAAAGATGGTTTGCAGGGTGTTGTCGTTAATGTGGAAGTGCCAAAAGGAAGAGCACGCTGTGGAGTGGCAGAGCGTACACAAGGATGTGTCTTGTACATTATGAATCCCCAGCGGCAAGATTTACAGGGACGAGATTTTTATGATTTGGCTTCTCAATTGACGGGACGTCAGCGCTTCGTGGTCGAAACCGGAAATATGCGTTATTCCAGTGTCAAAGTACGCCCCGGCGAGTTAGCGCAAATCAATATTCCGCCACTACAATAAATAACAACAAAAAAAGCCCTTCTTTTGAGAAGGGCTTTTTTTGTTATGCAAACTAAAGCGAAATTGCAACAACCTTATGCAAACTATTTAAATCGTCATTCTTAATAGCTATTTTTTCATCAGGATTCCAGCGCATGCCATAAAGCACGCCATTTTCATCCTCTCTGATACTGACTAACTTTGCAGTATGCTCAGATGCATAATAAACAGCAATATCGCCGATGCTGACAACATCTTGGGGGTCAACAAACAAAATTGAACGTGTCGGCAACAAGCTCCCTAATCGACGAGTACAAAGATTAAGCGCATAAGCGTCTTTTTTACCATATAATTGTGAAGGACGTTGGACTTTCTTAGTTTCATGAGAAAATTCAACATAAATATCACCATCCTTATCGGCGATTCCATAAACGGAAATTTTCATAGAATCTTGAGTGTTCGTTGTAAAGGTAGAAATAGCACCACGCGGTGTTGACAAAAGCTTATATTTTGCATCATTTCTTTGGATAATTTCTTCCAACATTCCTTTTTCTTCGAGCTTTTTTATTGCCTCACGCATCGCGTCCGGTTCCATACCAATAGATCTTGCAATATTCTTATATTCCTTATCTGAAACCTCACGTTGTCCCATTTCAATACGGTGATAAACAGACAACGTCATATCAGCACCTTCAGCGACTTCAATCAAAGTCAGATTCTTTTCATTGCGAATTTGACGAAGCCCTGCGCCTAAAGTTTTTAAACCGCTTTTTTCATTGATTTTGTTACGACGTTCCTGTTCTCTGCGCCAAGACTGAACAACTTCCTGTTGCGAATTTTGTTCGTTGACAAATAAGTCCTGTAAAGGGCAATCTAAAAACTCAGCAACGCGAACCAACTGCTCTTGGTCGACGCGACGATATCCTTTTTCGATTTTTGAAATTGCGGAGAGACTAACACCCAGATGATCTGCAAGCTCCTGCATAGAGCGACCGCGCAGTCTTCTGTACATTCTAATTTGATTTGGGAAAATAATTTCTTCCATTGTATGTCACCTTTATTTAATAAAACACAACAACTTAACACTATGCATAATAAGCAAACCAATAAAAAAATCAAGAAAATAGTACAAAAAAAGACAATATGTGTACAAATATTGAAATAAAACAAACATAGCATATGTTGAGGATTATCGTTGACAAGTTAGAGTGAATTTTTAACAATAAATCAGATTTAGAACGAAGGAACAAATATGACTTATAAAAGCATTTTTTTGGGCATGGCAGTTATATCGTTAGCAACATCGGCGTGGGCGATTCAAAATTCGCAAGAGTACCTGCAATGTATGAAAACTGAGTCATCTGACGCAGGAACTGCACGTTGTTATGAAAACGAAGTCAAATACTTTCGCGATATGGCAAAAGAAAAACTTCCTGAAGTAAAAAAGCTGGAAAAGGTGGCACGATTTGCACTAAACCCTGCATATGATTTGGAAAAACAGTATCAAGCATTTAACAACTTTTTGGAAAGCTACTGTAAATACTATGTTAAAAGGAAACAAAACCAAGGTTATAGCGACAAATATCTGCAAGCTGATTGTGAATTAGGATTCGTCCAGATGTATGCCGGATACACAAGCGGGCTGATTGTCAAGGGAACAGATCCGTGCGGAGAAGAATAATGAAAAGAAGATATTTTTTTCTAATACTGAGTGTGCTTGTTATGAATACAGGAATATCCCGGGCTTATGAGTATTCTCAGGAGTACATAAACTGCGAAAAATCGAGAGGTTATGCCAATCAATTGTCGTGCCTTCAAGAAGAAAAAATTCGTCTCTGGCAGAGAATAGATGAGTTGCAAAAGAAAGTTGAATCATCCAGTCTTTATAATGGACTGAAAGTGACCGGATACACTTTAGAACAGCAGAAAAAAAATTGGAATGATTATATAAACAGTTTCTGTACATATTCTGCCGCAACGGAATGTGATGATTATAGAAACCCAGAGGTTAATAAAGAAGATTGTTTAATCAAGTTTTCATCTGTCCTGTTAGAAGCTTGGCAAGATATTCTTCCGGAAGAACCAAACAGATATTAGTTAAAATAATCCCATAAAAGCCTCCTTTCTCAAGGAGGCTTTTCAATTAGCTTCCAAACTCCTTATGGTTCAAAACGTCCCCATAATAGTTCATCTGGTGGCGATAAAGATCTGTCGCACTTGTATCAAACATAATCTCATCATCTATCAACTTATTGCCGTTATGGTCAAATAACTCTACTCCCTTAAAGACCTTGGAATTAGAAAATTCAGACTTGCGGTTAGAGCGCATTTTTTCTAATGACTCTTGTTCTTGGGCGGACATAGCGCCCACAACCTGATTATTCATTCCGATAATCTCTCCATCATCGCCAATTCTGCCAACGACAACGCCGCTGTCATTGACAATGGTGCCGTGGATAGTCCGTCTTCCCAAGGCATGACCATCAAATCCGAACACCAAATCAGTCTGCTGGACGCGTCCATGGGCTTGAATAACGTTTCCGTTATCAGCGACCATAGCGATGATCTTATTGTCTTTATCAAAGATGACGCCATTTTCCTGATGCCAATCTTTAACCTCTGCACCATTAATCATAAGCGTAGAGTTTGTTGTATTAAGGGCTGAATTTTGATTCATTGTGCCGATAACATGATTGCTTGCATCAACGATGTTGCCGTTTTGGCCGATTTTCCCGAGAATATGCCCGTCTTTATCCAAGAGGTTTCCATTTTCTTGCTTCCACCCACTGAGCTCAGCCCCATTAATTGTGACACTTGCATTCGCCTCAATCCCGGCCTTAACCTGCAACGTTCCAATCGTCTTAACGTTCAAATCAGTGATAGCGCCGTTACTCTGAATACGTCCCAACACATTTCCTTCCTGATCACGGACGATTCCATCGGTGGAAGTTTGTAGGCCGGACATCTCTTGTCCGTTGACAATTGCAGTAGTACTGTTTCTTAAGGTGCCATCTTGGTTGAGATTATAATGCCCTTTTTCTTTGCGCTGAATAATACCGTCAGAAGAAAGTTTAACAGAATCACCATTCGCAGAAATGCGCTCATACTCAACCAAATCCCGGGTTTGACCCTGTGTCATTTTGTAGACATTAACATTACCTTTTTTATCTACACGACGAACTTCAAAGACTTTCTGCCCTTGTTCGTTAAGATAAGAGGATACATTTTCATTAACGAATTTTCCGTTCATTGACACCATAGATGAACCGAACGTCTTATCGATTCCCGGTAATCTCTGTTTAAGCATTTGATTGAGAATAATCTTATTCTTTAGCTCAGCGGATAAAGACGAATTTTGCATCAATTCATCCATTTTAACCTGATTACGTGTCCCGTCTTCTTTAATCAAGTTATGTAATCTGGGATCCTTAATGTCATACGATTCTTTAATTTCCCCGTTTTTATAAGTTTTTTGCGTAATGGACATATGGTCATCTTCCAACTTCGTGACCTCACGACCACGGAACAAAGACTTGCGAGAGCTCTCAAGAACCATTGTCCCATCAGGATTTGTAATAACACGGCGCTGAACTTTCTGCCCATACCAAGTCCGTCCTTGAACTGTTTGAACTTGAGGTGTTTGAGCTGCCGCAGCGCTTGCCTGTCCCGGAGCTATTTGAGCCATAGAAGCTTGAGAACTACCGGCACCTGCCTGTGCGGTAACAGGAATACCTTGTCGTTTCATCTTTTTCATCGTTCTGTTGACAATATAATTATGTCTAATACCACCGAATTTAGCCGCAGTGACACGCCCAATACCATAAGCAATACCGGTCACTGTTCCTTGTAACTGTTTACCGACACCCATTCGTGCTCCGTTAAACATATCTGCCAAGCTGTACTCATCCCCATCTTTGCCGAAGATTTTGGCATGCGCGGCACCGCTGGCCATATCTTTTGCTTTTCCGCCGGCCCATTTTGTACTCTGTCCGACAAAGTTAGCCGCTGTGCCGCCGACTTTGCGCCCGATACCGAGGTTCGATGTCCCGCTTGCGTTGTTAGAAATTGCTTTTGCATACTGTTCAGCAAACTCAGGGATATATTCCAACACAGACTTTCCAACGAAAATAAAGAATATAATCTTAACGAAAGCCTTTGAGCACCACATCAGCGTGTCCAAATCAAAGAAGCCTCCCGAGGCAGAAGAATATGCTCTTTCAACAACCGGTTTAACGGCATCATCAATGCCCTGTAGCAAGATGCAAAGAATAATTGTCAAGAAAATGAAACTAAACATTGCACTGGCAAAAATATTAACAATCTTCCAAATATTCAAATATTTCGAAGTCAGCTTAAAGCCGGTTGATGCAATCGCTATCGGAAACAGCGAGGAAGCAATACAAAATTGAATCACAGAATCAATCAGCAGGAACGGATAAGCCATCATAAAAATAATAGCGCCCAACCATAAGAATAAACCGGTCAACAAATATCCGAAATGCGGAAAGATTGGAATATGCCAATATGATTTAATCCAAAAAGCTATACAAAGAGAATTTGAACCGAGCGCCATCATTTTATCAAGTCTCTGCTGAATGGCATAGATTGCACAAAGCATACTATTCCCCATAGAGGAGGGGAGGCCGCTGCCATCGACAGTCCCGGTAATTGAGGTATCGCAAGTTGTATTACCCATAATCATAGTCGCAAGCTTAAAGCCTGTATTAAATATCGGGGTAACAAACATATTGAAGAAATCTGTGACATCGATTTTTAACAACAAAATCAGAAAAGCAATCACAAAGATTTTGCGGAACAATTCATTGAGCATTTGCGCCCAATCTTGCTGAGACCAGTTAGAAACATATTTTAACACAATCAACGCAATGACAATTGCCAAACCGATAGCCAATAACGGAATCATACTCTGCGCAAACACATTATGACATTGTCGGGCAATTTTAGAAGAAGCATCAAAGACCACTCGGAATAAACGGCAGAACATACAGCCTTTAATGTTATTATATGATTCGGCAATATTACACTCATGCTCCTCATCAAACGAGCCATCTGATCCACCTCCAGAAGAACCATAAGAAGATGATCCGTATTCTCCTGAAGGATTAACCCGGTAATCCTTACACCCCGGAGGTAATTGGCAAGTTTGAGCTAAAGCCATGTTTCCTAAATCAGTTGTAGAGCAATGATTGTATTCAGCCAAAGCATTTATATAGTTTGGTAATGTTTGAATATAGGCCTTTGATTCATCGGGAATACAAGTTTGCCAATCAGACCTCAAAAAACAATCCCTATTAGGGCCACAGTTATAGGCAGCAATTGCCTTAAGAGGATCTCCTTTAATCTTTTCATGTTCTAATAAAGATTTATAATAAGCAGCACCGCATAAAATATTGTCCCGTCTATCCCTTATATTACCAGAACATGTCCCATCGCTTACAAGACCATTCCATGTCCCAGGCATAATTTGCATACACCCAATGGCTCCAGCCTCGGATACAGCATCTTTGCAATTTCTAAATTCAGTTTCTGTCTGGATGAAAGCCGCAAGTAAAACAACAGGAAGACCAGTTTTAACGGAAGCTTCTTGGATAATTTTATTTAGTTCAGGATCTAAATCTTTTGTTTTTCCACTAGGTCCTCGGACAGCATATCTCCCAATTTTACTCAATTCTGATCCAAGAGCAATTTTAGTAAGATTACAGTTTCCATCAGTGCTCCCGCTTTCCTCTTTGCCTTCCCCTTCACCTTTTTCAAGACAAGCTTTATAGCAAGCGGAATACTCAGTATATTTTTCAGCAGGAACCTTACCTGTTTCGGGGTTAGTATACTTTTCATTGCAATTCTTTTGACATTCCGGACCATGTAAGCAGTCTGTCTGCCATGTTGGGGACAACTCTCCGCTTTCGCAATAAATGCCACCATTACGAATGGCCTCGTTTTTCCGCTCACATTGCTGTTGCTTTGTTGTCTTGACCTTACATGCGCTACATTTACTGCCATCTTCAACGCCGGCATAACCGCCGCCGCCACCGGTCCCCATTCCACCGGATTTAACTTGAGAAACAAAAGAATTATAGAGTTTATCATAGCCATCAGATGTATAGTGAAGACCATCTCCACCGGTATTGTTTCCACCTACAACTGACGTCGCATCGATAATAGAAACACCTGATAATCCGCTTTTGATTGCATTATTAAAGGTAGAAATATCCGTATTTTTAACAGAATATCCTGCTGTTGCTTCTTTTTGTTCATCAACACCTGTCACTAAACTAAAATATACTTTTTTACCTTGAGCTTGCCATTGTTGAGCATAAGAATTAACAGTTTTAATATAATTATTTTGATTAGTGACATCGTTGACACCTAAGGCAATAACAATAGTTCCATAGTTTGGAAGCAAACCATCTATTGTGCTTTTGTTAGATGTTAACCAACTAATTTGGGCACCTTCTTTCGCCAACCAATAATTCCCGTCTTTACCGACGCCATTGGCTGTACGCGGAAACTTAGTTCCTGTTATCGGTGCACCTTTGGCGCCAGCCATCCCCACCGTACGACTGTCACCGACAAAGATAATTTTACCATTTTGCGGCGCAGGTGTTTGCTTTGGATTGTTACAAGCCTCTTCACACGCAAAAAAATCAGCCTGTTTTGTCATGCCAGAGCCATATCTTTGAGAACATTCTTTTTTACAAGCTACAACATCACCTGAACCCGGAGCAGGCCTTAAAGTGCTTGCAAGGTCAGATTCCGCCTTACACATGTCGGTTGCATATTGGCAGCAGTCCTCAATCTCTTTCATATACGGATTCGTCCCCGCTGTTCCCGGACCATATCCTCCGGTATCTCCATAAGAAAAGTCATCTGTCGGTTTTAAAGTATTCTCTGTACCATCACATAATTGTTGAGGGTCACCGGGACCACCATTAGAATCACATGTCGGAGAATAAAGTGTGTTATCGCAGTCCCAAATCTCATAATGCATATGAACAGCATATTTTTGGCATCCTCCGGCTGTTGCAATCGGTTCACCTTGAGCCAAAGGGTTAGCAGAAGAAACGTTATCCAACTTGGATGTTTGAATGTTCTGAACGTGATAAAAAACGGTCTTATAGGTGTCACATCCTCTTTGTTTATTGGAACTGCCGCGTTTATGCGTCAATGTGATATTTGACATTCTATCGCACAACATACATGTCCCGCTTGTTCCTGTACATTGTTTACCTTTACCCCAACCTAAAAATTTTCCCACTTTATAAGTTGCTCCTATTGCTTGTGCCGGTGCATATATTTTAGCATTGGGATCATTGTCTTTAATGGCGACATCAACACCTTGATGAGGACGAGTACCATCGCCATTTCTATCGTAGTCGGTTCGAACACCGACCATAGCTGAAATATGACTGGTATAATTTGTATCAACCGGCATTTGCCAAAGACATCCCTGCTGATCGCGTTGCTTAATGGAAGAAGGGGTCGCCGTAAAAGTTCCGGCTTTTTCTGCCGCACCTTTGTCTGCACAGTGATCGGTAGAACAATTTGTAGATAGTTGATTATGAGGATATTGATATTTATTGTTCCCAACGCAATTAGCCATTGGAGATGCTCTCCCCTCTCCGCTCCACAACAAACAGGCGAAGACACTAATCATCGCATATTTTATAAGTTGTTTCGATATATTCATTAATGTCATCATCGCTTCACCTGCTTACTCTTGAGATCCTCTTCCGGCTTTTCTGGCCACGCCTGTAACACCTTTAACAACACGTTTGGCTATTTTTTTACCGGCTGTTTTAGCTGCTTTTGCGGCAACACTACCCGCGCCGCCGGTCGCCAGACCGACACCTGCCATAGCAAGATCTTTGGCAGCCGCAATCATCTGCGTTGTTTTACCATGCATCGGTGTCATCCCGCTTGTTACCGCACCGAAGAACTTATCTGTCAACTCGCTGACCGTTTTTGAAATTAATTTGTGCGAGTACAAAAAGGCGAACAAAATCAAGAAAAAGGATACGCTGGCAAATGCAAATTTATCGGAAACATATTTGTCATTATCTGCCTTGATTGCTTCTAGCAATTTATCGGTTCCACCCAGTGCCGAACTGATAAGAACAATGCTCATTGCGGAGGTTACCCCCAAAAACATGAATGTTCCTGCAGCGTTAATAATAATCTTAAAACATTCGGTAAATTTGTCCTTAAATTTATCAAACGGCCACAACCCGATAGTAATAGGCAAGGCCAACAACGCAAAACCAATCTTAAAGCTTAAATCCAACAGATAAAAGTTAATTCCCATAACGACCAAAAAAGCAAAGAAATAAATCAGAGCCCCACAAATCCAAAGCCATATATCCGGGAAATACAAAGGAGGAAAACCAATGAGATCTGTGGCATCTTTGGCAATAACGATTGCGCCCGCATGTGTTGAGTGGCACATAATGGCATTACCGATCACAAAATTCAGAGACATTGCCGCGTCAGCTTTTTTGCTGATGGCCATAATCTTGTCAAAAACTTTTTGGTTGATGATTTCTCCGGCACCGATGGTGTAAGTCCTTTGATCAACGGAGGTATAATCCAAACTAACCTCACTTACGGTATCAATCATGGCGATTCCATAATCCGCACCGGCGATGAGCAACGGGTTAACAATGAGTTGCACAATGTTGAGCAAGCCGGAAGTAATAACCACATATGCAACCAGACATTTGAAAGAAAACGTAAATATCTCCTGCATCATACTCATCGGGTCAGCACCGGAAAAAGATGATAGGTTTTTTAAGACATAAAAAGCAAACCATAGCATCATGCCGATGGCGAGTAGCTTAACGCCGGCTTCTTGTGTGAGCGGCGCGGTGGCTGCCGCTGCATTCATAAACACCCGAATCAAATTAGCAACAATGGTGCAGGAATAGCAGGTTCCGAGATAATCCTCTTTCTGCCCCTCAATATTACACGCCTTATTGGAGCGAAAGTTCTCGATTTCATCAATAATTCCATCAGCATTGACATGAAGATCAGGAGCTGTATGCCAGATACCATGGTGCGTATAATCAGCACTGCCATCTTCATGGATTATAGATGCTTCCCCAGTGAGAGCGTGTGCCTGAATATGCTCTTCCTTTTTAAGCTCATTTTCGTCAGCTTTTGCAGAATTACACCCAGCATACTCAGGACCAGGACCAGATTCTGGAGCACAAACATAGTATTTATCAACGTCGGAATAGTACCCTCCCGTAGCAGTGCCACCTCCTGTCGTAGAACAAACAACACGCCAACAACTTTGTCCTTCTTCGCACCCTAGAGGATTATTATGACCGCAATTTTTTCCTGATAGCTTTTTTTTCGCAACGACTACCGAGGCATAAGAACATAATTGTTGTTGTAAAGAAAGCCATTTGTTGTTTTTATATCCACCTTGTTTCTCCCAATACTCAGCAATATTTGATGGGGTCATTGATGTCAGCCAAGACGTATCTTCACACATCTGATAAACATATTCATCAAGCTCGGAAAGAATTTTTTTCATTTCTTGAATGGCAGTTTGTTTCTGAGGATCATCATATTTAGCAGATAGAACATCCCCAATAACCTGATATTTTCCTGCTTGGACTCCACCGACTATTTTTTCTGAACTAAACCTATCGCATATAATGCTATGAGTCTTTATATAAGTATCATTTTCACGGCTACATGCTCCAGCCTCACCGATCCCCAGACCTAAAACAAACAACGCCGCCAGGCAAATACGTATAAAACCAACCAACGGCATATTATTCCTCCCTTTGAGAGGGGAGGTTAGGAGGGGTAGAATATGCCGGACACTCTTTTGTTCCTCCCTTGTTTGAGGGGAGGTTAGGAGGGGTATGTTCTGCCGAACTTTCTTCCCCGTCATGCCGGACCTGATCCGGCATCCACAGCCAAAGGAATCATTAGCCGAATTGCGTTCGGAGATCTTAACGTCACGTTGTTCCTCAAGATGACATACTTCAATTATCTTCCGGAAGGCTATATTAAATAATTTTCTCATCATTACCCTCCCTTGTCATCATCGGCATTTGCCGCTTTACCGGCGAATCCCACAAATTTATCCGTCACTTTTTTCAAAACATTTTGTACGCCCTTGGGCATAACCATACCGATCATAGAAGTTCCCAAGGAAGCGACAAACTTAATTGACCCCATAATCAAAGCCTTTGCATCCTTCTGGAATTGCGGATTCGATTTACCGCCGACTAAACTATCACACAATTTTCCGGCAATTTTGATGCTTGAAATCACTAAAAATCCAATCATCAAAATACAAATCAGCGGAACACTGAAATCCTTAAATGCCTGATCTCCTTGGAAGACTTTTTCAAAAGTCTTCATGGTAATCGCGATGGCCTGAATACAAATCACGATAATAATCGCAAAAAACATCATAAAGGCAGCCGAGTTGAGCATATTCTTGATGCCGTCACTGAGCAGTTTTCGCGTAGCTTTGAAGGGATACGCCATAATCATGAGAGGCAAAATAACCACCATGACCGTGAAACGGAAAAGGGTATCAACTAAGTAAAAAACAAAACCTAATTTAACAAACAAGAAACACAATAAAACCAATAATCCGACAAGCCAGCCCAAAAAGTTAGTTTCGGACATAACTTGAGCGGCCATTTTTATGCCGAAAGATAAACTATTGCTCAAGCCGCAAACCATGCAATCCATCATTGCCCTCGGTCCGTCAGGAAAGCGCAGGTCACTTGTCACGGCATGTCCTAACTCTCCTGCAGAACAAGTCGGTTGCACACCGAGAGTTGTTTGGGTGCCCAAAATTGTCATTTCGCCTTGTGCAGAGTCAGGAATAGCGGCAACCATTAAACGACTGCCAAATTCGAGGAAGGCGTTGTAAATCGGGAAAATAACGCCATCTAAAATAAAACGTAACAAATCTGCATTAGACGCAATTAAACCGCAAGTGAAACACATAAAGAACATACGGGCAATGTCAGTCCATATCTTGCCTAATTTTTCCTCCTTAAAAGAGCTGACCTGCTTGAGGAGCTGTAATGACATCCAAATTGCAAAGGCAACCATCATCAACGACAACGCGCCCCCCGTCAAATGACGATAATTTTTCAACGCTGTTTCACCAAGCAAATCGTAAAGGACGTCAATAACCTCAGTTTGCCAACACTTCGATTGGTCTTCAACAACAGATTCTGTATTTTGAACTGGAGCTTGTTGGTTGTCGGTTTCGTCATTACCGTTACAAGCGGTTAACAAACCAACAACCAAAAAAACAGACAAGAGCATACGCAACGCCGGCACAAAACGAAACTCCCTCATCTTCCGGAGCACCGCCCCTGAAAGTCGGTCTAATTTATGCAATATGTCAATCAAAGTCTGCATGGTTAGTCTCTCTTCAGTCATTAAGGTGTCGGAGGGGTTCTTCTGTTTTTACCGCTGAACAGGCTTTTTGTGAACCTCACCGGCGAAGCAACGGCTTTCCCGACCCCACCGATGGTTTTACCAACAGCCTGAGCCGCGCTATGCCGTGCCCCACGCACCTTATCCATAATGCTCGATTCTTTACCGTCTTTCCCGAAAATACGGGCATTACCGATTCCCTTAACCGCACTACCGGCTTTACCTGCACCCCATTTAGCGGCATTTGTTACACCACTTGCAGCCAGACCGCCAAGTTTGTTGCCGATACCCAAATTCAAACCGCCACCGGAGAATGTACCTGCTAAGGAGGTGACTTTACCCATTAATTTAATAGAAATAACACAACAGGCAATTAAAAGAACAAGACCGGCAGAGCCATAATCTAACAGGCTTTTAAGGGTATTGACATCATTCCCGTTGATGGCTAATTCTACGGCATCAAAGCCACCCTCACCATTCGTCAAACTCTCACCGATGAGCTTAACACAGAGATTTGTAACCAGCCCCATAAACACGAAGATAAACCAACTGTTCATAAACACACCGACGCCGGTGCTAAAATATTGTCGTGTGAGGCTGAACGGAGAGCTGGCAAGCAACAAAGGGAGAAGCATGCCGAAAATGCCCAACTGAATAATCGCATCAACAAGGTAGAATCCAAAAGCAATAGAAATAACAAAGGCGGTCAACCACACAATAGCCCCTTTAAGCATCATCGCAAAATCAGGCATAACATGAAAAACAAAAGCAATATCTTTTCTGGCAGCATGGCGAGCAACACACATCAATGATGATCCTATAGCCTCAACAGCAGCTAATTCATACTGTACGGCCTTAATAAAACAAATCAGATGCTGATAGATATAATTAGGGAAAACACCGGCAATAAAGCTATCAGATTCGCTGACACAAGCATCGACACTATCTCTGCTTCTTTCCAAAAAGGTCATTCCAAAGTCGAAACCGGCCTTAAGAAGCGGTCCGATAACAACATCATAAACAATAGAACTATTGACTAACAGAAAATACACGATGACGACCTTAAAAGAATTGATGAACAGGTTTGTTAAAAACTCAAGTGTTTTCTGCTCAGACATGGCACTGACATGCCGTAAAACCATTAAGGCAATCCAAATGGCCAGACCTATTAACAATATTCTGGCAAAAGGAACGCCTAACATGTCATAGGCTTCAGTCGACGCTTTTTGAATGGCTGTAAAAAGAACATCAAAAAGAGGGCAGAATAAACAAGACCTTGCTTCATAGAGCTTAAAAGGGAGCGGAAGACATCCCTGAGAAGCCCCTTGAACAGAAGTGATAGTCTCGTAATTTTCATCAACAATAAATTCGACAGAATCAAGTTCTAAACAACAATTATCCTTATCATCTTTCTCAACACAATTAGCCTTTTTCTTAACACAATACCAATACAGATAAACAACAGCATCATCATTGAGATCGCCCAAATAATGGTGAGAGGCACGAAATTTATCAAATTCCCGCACAATTTCAACAGCATTAGCACTATCTTTTTTAAAAGCCTCACTATCAATCTTGTCCTTGTCGCAGGTCTTAAGTACTGCACTTAGATAATGGGAAAAACTATAATTTTTAGAACCCAAGAGATTTTTAATTATACGTTCATCTATCTGGTTATCATCACAGCCATATTTCTTATGTAACTCACCAATCATATCATTATATTGGATGCGATAATTTTCCGCTTCATCCCAGTCACTCTGATAGTAGCTTTTAAGAGTTTGACCGCTCAGTGTAACCTTATCTTTTGCCTTTTTGCCTGTTTCTGAGAGATTTGATTTAATAAATTTAAAAACATCGGTATCAACGGCTGAATTAAGACTACGCTTAACGTTCTCTGTCGCTTTCATCCTATCGATTTCCTTAGCTAAGCGTACTCCAGGGAAGGCCGAAAAAGTACCCACGGTTACGCACAAAGAATCGGTAGGTTCACTGGCGGCACACTTGTAAAAAGCAGAATCAAGACTAGGATTGCTGCCCGAGGTACAGTAGAAACATTTTTGATCACTGGGGCAGCTATCAACACTTCCGCATTTTAATGCCAAGACATCAAAAGGAGTGAATAAGACAAATCCTCCAATGCCCAAAAACAACAACAATTTAAAAATTTTAGTTCTTATCATAGTCATTCATCTTTTGCAAAAGGATTACCTAAAATTTTTAATGCTACCAAAAACAGCAGGAAAACGACGATTCCGATACCCCAGCCAAACCATGCCGTCGTGAATACCCTAAGAATATCAAAATGATACAACAGGATAGTTATTCCGACGATAACGACATTTATCAGAAAATCCTTCATACTTCCCCACACAATTCTCCAGCGTTAAGGATATTATACCATAGAAAATCTAAAAGAAGTGTTACAGTTTTTTGATTTTTTTTGTTTTTCATTTCTTTTTTATCATACAAGAAGGGCTTCTTCATGACGATACTTCTTTTATGACTGCCACATCGAACCTTCTTTTATTGCCGTCATTACCCGGCTTCTTTTTTATTGCCGTCATACCCGAACTTGATTCGGGTATCCACAGCCAAGTAGCCATATTCCTGTGGATGGAGCGCGACCGCTAAAGCAGCTTGCTCACTTCGTTTCCGACTCGGCGGCCGGAATGACTATAGTTTCAGGTCATGCTGAACTTGTTTCAGCATCTCCTTGTTTCAGGACCTCCTTTACATTAGTTCGGTAAACAGGAGACCTTATCACGGTACCGGAGGTGTTCTTCTGCTCTTTCCTTTGAATAGGCTTTTCGTGAATCTGACCGGAGATGCAAGAACTTTTCCTGTTACATGAAAGGCCCCGCCAATTCCTTTACCGACAGCACGAGCTGCTTTGTGGCGTGCGCCGCGCACCTTGTCCATAACGCTCCATTCTTTACCGTCTTCCCCAAACATTTTAGCCTCGGCAACGCCTTTAACAGTATCACCGACTTTGCCTGCCCCCCATTTGGCAGTATTAACGACACCGCTGGCACCTAAACCGCCCAGTTTGCTGCCGATACCCAAATTCAAACCGCCACCGGAGAATTTACCGGCTAACTCTGTAACTTTAGTCATCAACTTGATTGCAAAAACACAACAAGCAATCAAAATAACGATTCCCGCAGAACCGATATCTAAAAGCTTTTTAAGAACAATAATGTCATTCCCGTTCATGGCTGCCTCTACAGCAGCAAATCCGCCCTGACCATCGGTTAAACTCTCACCGATTAATTTTATACAGACATTTGTAACCAATCCCATAAATACGAAAATAAACCAACTGTTCATAAAAACGCCTACTCCGGAACTAAAATACTTCTGCGTAATCTTAAAGGGGTAGCACATCAATAAAAATGGTAAAAGCATACCAAAAATACCCAACTGAATGACTGCATCAATCAAGTAAAAACTGAACCCGATAGCAATGATAAAGGCCGTAGCCCAAACAATAGCCCCTTCAATCAACATCTCAAAATCAGGAATAAGCCGAGCAATCATCATAACATTACCTCGGGCGGCATTCTGTGAAACACACATCATGGATGACCCGATGGCTTGCACGGTAGCCAGTTGGAAATTAATAGATTCGATAAAACACTTCAAATGTGCGTACACATAAGAAGGTAAAACACCTTTGGCGGAAGAAGAGACTGTCAACTTGCAATTATTTGCATATTCCTGCGCGTTATCCAAAAAAGACAAACCAAAATCAAAACCGGCCTTAAGCAAGGGACCGATAATCATATTATATATGATAGAGCTGTTCGCGAGTAAAAAATAAACAATAACTACTTTAAAGGAATTTGCAAATAATTGGGTTAAAAACTGTGGTGCTTTCTGTTCTGTCAATGAGCTTACATTTCGCAAAACCATTAAAGCTATCCAAATAGCTAAACCTATCAACAATATCCTTGCCAGAGGAATAGCCAACAAATCATAAGCTTCCGTTGATGCTATCTGAATGGTATTATAGATAATTTTGAATAAAGGACAAAACAAACAGGACTTCGCTTCATAAAGCTTAAAAGGCAAAGGTTTGCACCCCTGCATGACACCATTGATGGAAGTAATCGTCCCCTCCGCAGTATTGACCAAAATATAAGAGCAAACGGGTCTTCCTTTAGAATCCTCGGTACATAATTCCCAAATTTCTCCATTAGCCCCCTTCAAATCTTCCATTAAACCGAGATCACCGAAATAGTGATCCAGTCGAACGGCTTCTTCTTTGACCGCTGCCCTTTCCTGAGGGGTAACACCGGGGCATTCGTCAGGGTCTAAAATTTCATCTGTAAAATTTGCCCAAGAGAAAGAATTTCCCAAAATCGCTTGAAGACACTTTCCTCTGTCAAATTCCCCATTCAACATATCATCAACACAGTCACCAACCGTTTTCAGTGCATTACCCACTCCTTCAACAGCCCCTGCAAGAATAGTACTACTCTTTTCTCCTTCTACTATGGCTATTTTGGAACCATCATGCAAAATATAAGTTTTAAGGGTTTGACCACTATTCGTGGTTGACGTATAGCTTACAACTCCTCCATCATCAGAAACTATAGGGCAATTCGACCTGTCTTTCTTCCAGGGTCCCCCTGCTGAAGGGTCAAGGTCGCATTCATATACAGTAGACTCAATCCCATACCCGTTTTTAGTAACACAAGCCCGACACTCACCTTTGTTTCCACATCCGTTTGGATTATTTTTTCCGCAGGATTTAGTTTCTTTGGCTTTGGCAGCAACTTCTTCAAGTTTGACCCGATACTCCTCCTGTTTATTTCCATTATAAAGGATATTCGCTTCCCCACACCCATGAGCTCTCAAAACCCCATTAATCTTTGCCTTGAATATCCCCATCTGTGTGGCAACTTGCTTTTCTAATGCCTCAAGGACTTCTGTATTAGAAACCTTCGTTGCACCCTTCTCAATGTAATTTGTCTTCAACCAAGTCTGGACATTTTGCATACCTTGTCCTTCTTGGGTCATAGCCAAGGCATCAGAAGACAAAGCTCCTGCCCCGATAAAAAAGAGTATTAATAGTCCAAAAAAACGAATATTAGCCATAGTCATCTATCCTTGGCGCAAAACACGATAGTAGCAAAAAAATCTTTAACGCTGAATGTATTGTATCATAAAAAATCTAAAAGAAGTGTTACAGTTTTTTGATTTTTTTGTTTTAAGATTATTTTTCCCTTACAGGTCATCTTGAGGAGCCTCTCTTTTATTATTGTCATCTTGAGGAGCCTTGAAAAGGCGACATCAAGATCTCAGGACTTTAGTCCTGTCATAATTAGGATTCTTTAACAACGATACTAAAACTCACCGCTCTTCAAAAACTTAACACATTTTGAAGCGACCTCAGGGCTCTGCAAAGAACGAAAACAAGGCGTGTTAATTTCAATAGTCTTCTTAATATTTCCATGGCGATATTCTTCGTAAAAAGGTAAAAATTTACGCAAAAACATCGGCAAGTACGAACATATTTGTGCCAACAGGGGTTTACAGCTGATAATACCCACATAATACGACTTGTTGTATTCCGGAATTTTAGCCGAGGCAGCCGGCGTCAAATCCGCCAAAATCGGCCCGAATAACTTTTGTGCTAACTTATATTGGCCGATTCTTTCCCAAAAAGCACTTCCTTTACTCGGTGGATTGATTTCAATAATTTTGTTAACTTTTATTTTCTTTTTCCAGGCGGCATCAAAATAGAGCAGTTTTCTTAAGATTAAAGCTCCGATTCCATAGGTGACAAAAGAGACTTCTTCAACATCCTCCAAGTGATTCAAAAAGAAATCAAGTTGACGAACGTGCGAGTCAACTTTTTTATAGGTCGACGGGTAGTTCAGTGCCGCTGCCATATAACCATACTGAATAACCTCGCGCCACAAGGGCTTAAAGATATTTTTACTCTGCCCGAGTCCGGGAAGCATAACGACCATATGACCACGTTGCCGAGATAATTGGTATACTTCAATTTCTTTCAAAAATTTTTTGTAGCAATCGTCAAACGAACCTGCTGCACGGCGGATATCCCAGTTATCAAGCAGACGATAAACTTTCGTTTTATAGTTACGTTGGATTCGCCATTTTTGGTAAAAAAACACGTCTTCCCAACGCTGAGATCCTCCCATAGTGAAAAAATCGAAAGATTTAGAACGTTTAGCCATAGTTCATCTCCTATCTGATATCCGAAATTCCCGTATTATTAGGAATTGATGTAACCGTAACATAAGACTCCGAGTCGCTGTTCTTTTCAATAAGAACCTGAATTGCCTTTCTGTCCTTAATATATGTCATATGGCTGATACGCGCCCGTACTGTTGCAACGTCTGACCAACCGAATTTCGGCATTTCAGAGACATAAAAGTCAAAAACCTCATGCGCAGGGAACGGGGTCGTAAAAACCAGCGTCCCGCTCCAGTTTTCGCCATAACCGAGAGCTCGAGTCTCCTCCAGATTAACATAAGCAGGCTCCGGAATCGGAATCCCGCCGAAACTGGCGAACGCCGGCGGAATAGTGTTGCCGTCTGTCCCACGCAAAACCGGTTTTTCTCCGACACACGCAGGCAGAAACATAACCATCAAAAGCATTAATAGTCTCAAAAAACGCATAGAGTCACCCTTAATGTACACACGATACAATACTACCGACAAATCTACACGAATAAGGTTAAAAAATTTTTAAGGAGACTGAGTACCCAATAAAGATGTGGCTAACATATTATATTTTCAGTAATATTTTTTTAATGCATTGGAACTGGCAAAAAAAATCATTTTTTTTAAAGATTCTTGTTGACATTAAATAAATGATGAAATATAAAGCACATCACCGGCAGGGAGTTAGCCATCTGGTGTGTAACAAACTGTAGGTAAAAGTTATAAGACATAGTGAATAGAGAGAAAAAGGATACGCAGACGGTGCTGAAGCACCAAGTAT
>CACYYO010000003.1:0-8937 GCA_902778645.1 uncultured Rhodospirillales bacterium
CAAAAGCCCCGTCATACTTGTGACTTTTCTCCTAATGTATCTGGTTGTACATGTCGTCGAAAAGTTACAGCGTAGCACGGGGCTTTATCGTCTTTTAAGGGGAGTTTGAGAATTTAGATAATTAAGCAAGATGCGTTTCTTAGTATAAACAACAATTCCGACTAAAGTTCTTAATTCGCTTCAATACTTTTGCTCTTAAGAACAAGTCTCATTGCTTGGCTCATAAAAACAATTCACTGGATTGTTTTTATTTCACAGTTATCGCATTTTTCTTTTCAAGATTTACGTTTTTAGTTTTAAGTTCCGATAATTTGGAACTTTTTTTCTCTTAACTATGAAGGGCATTTATCACGGTTTCCTGAGTTAAGGGATGTTTTATTTTAGTATAGGTCTTTATCAGATTATTTACAAAATTGAAAGGGGCTTATTAAAGCCCCTTTATCGTCTTTTAAGCGGAGTTTGAGAATTTAGATAATTAAGCAAGATGCGTTTCTTATTATAAACAACAATTCACTGGATTTTTTCTTTAATAGAACTTTTCTTTTCAAGATTTACGCCTTTAGTTTTAAGTTCCGATAATTCGGAGCTTTTTTCTCTTAACTATGAAGGGCATTTATCACAGTTTCTGGAGTTAAGGGATATTTTGTTTCAGCATAGGCCTTCATCAGATTATTTGATTTTCTGAAGACAAAAACCGTTCTGTTTAAGAACGGTTTTTTTGGTTAGTACAGAGGAGAGTTCCTTAGAAGCTCTTGGGCTCGCCGGATGTCTTCTTCAGCTTTTCGGATTTTTTCCATTTCTTTGCGCCACTGCTCTTTAGTCATTTTCATTAAAGCATGGTATTTTCTACGGTCAGCTTCCGTTTGTATCCAGTACAGGTAGAAAAACACGAGACCAATGAGAAATCCGGCGGTGAATCTGGTCATCGGAGACAATTCTCTTAAATTGTCTTGTGCGGTAAATGAAAAAGCACTGATGAGTACAAGAAAGCCTAAAATAACCAGGTAAAATGCTCGAGGTTGAGAATTTTGGATGTTGTTTGGACTTCGTATTTGTGCGTTGACCAGACTGCGGGTCAGGATTTGTCCGGCAATCAGTTCGGCAAAGAACAGGGCCGCACACCAAGTCGGTTCCATCTGTAGCATACCAAGCGCAAAGATGATGGTTGCAAGCGCAAAAAGAATCTCTCGGAAATACTTTCTGCTTAAAATAATAATTTGTTTCATGGGCTATAATTGTTTGTTAATAATGCTTTGTTGTGAAGAATTATAGACGGGTCGGTAAAAAAAGCAAGGAGAAATATCTTGACAGAAATGGTGTCGCTGGCTATTGTGGTCGTAATGTTTAATTATTAATTTTTAAGTCTATGAATACATTAACAAAAGTTGTCATCGTGCTTTTATATGCGGTGATTTTCTGTGTCCTTGTTTATTATACTGTTTGGGGACAGTATGGAAAAGGACAAGAGGTTTTGGGAATTAGTGAAAATGTCTTGATGCGTGTTTGTAGCGGTGTGGCAATTATCATTATGATTTTATCAGGTGTGTGTTTGTACCGTGACGCTAAAGACTGAGTGTTTAATTTTAATTATCAATTATTATGACAAGGAAGATAAGAAAAAAGAAACTGCAAGCGAAGATAGTCTTGCGGTTGAAAGAGCTTTATAATATTTCTGATGAGGATTTAGAGTCCGGCTCTTTGATTTATCAAAATGCGTTGGTTTTACCCGATGAGATTGCAGAGGAATTTTTTCGTCAATTCGGAGTCGAACCGACAAAGTCAGAGTTTGGCAGTTGGTCAGATTTCGTTGCGCATTTGGCGGATAAAATGCTCTGTAAGTAGAGTTAAAAAGATGTCGTTTACGGCATCTTTTTTTGTATATTTTTTGTCTTGACTTTTTGTTAAGAGTTTGTTATCCTGTGCTTGGTTTTGTTGTTTTTTGGAAAATAATACAAATGATACATATAAAGCCACGATTTTACTGTAACATTTGCAATGCTTGTCTAAAGCATATGGTTGAAGAGGCCTCAAATTTTGAGGCCTCTTGCGCTTTTAAAGGGTATTGCCTGGAGGATATATGAGTGATGACCACTGTAAGAGGATTGCTTGTATTTTTGAAGAAGAGCAAGTTTTTTTAACCAAGAATGGTTGTTTTTACGGTTATGAATATGTCGATGATCATTTTAAGTGCCGGCGTTTGAATACACTTGAAATTAATCGTTTTCTGTATAGAATAAGAGGGGTGAGAAAAGATATAGAGTTTGCGGCAATCGATAAAAATGTGAAAAAGCCGTTGCCGCGTAAATATGAGGATATGGTTATTAAAGAGATTTAGCTTATTTTTCGGTGGCAAGAGTTTATTTTGTTGAGGCTCTAATGCCGTGTTGCGCTCAAGTAAAAGGGGGAAGAGGTGAGTTATGGAACATTTGTGGAATAACTTGAAAAATGGTTTGACTGCGTATTGCAGAGAAAATGGTTTTCGCGATGTTGTTTTGGGATTGTCCGGCGGGCTTGATTCGGCAATCGTCAGTGTGTTGGCCTGTGAGGCATTGGGAGCAAAACATGTCTATGCCTTAATGATGAAAACGGTTCATACTACGCAATTGAGCCTTGATATTGCTGCTCAGTTGCGAGAGTTAAATGGTTTTCATTATCAGGAGATGGATATTCAGAGTCTTTATGTTTCTCAAGTTGAATTTTTTAAGAATCGGATTTTAGAGGCGCCGCAAAAAACAGTTTTAGAAAATATGCAAGCGAGATTACGAGGGCAAATTTTGATGGCCTACGCCAATCAATTTCATGATTTGGTCTTGGCTTGCGGTAATCGCTCTGAGGCTGCTATGGGGTATTGTACATTATACGGAGATACCTGCGGCGGATTGATGCCAATCGGAAATATTTATAAATCTAGGTTATTTGATTTGGCCAAGTGGTTGAATGGGAGAGGCAAAAAAGTTTTACCGGAAGAAGTCATTAATCGTGCGCCGAGTGCAGAATTAAGCGATGGACAAAAAGATGAGGATAGTTTGCCTCCTTATGCAATTTTAGATGGTATTTTAGAAAAATACTGTGATGAAGGGTGGTCGGCAAAAAAAATTGTTGCGGCGGGCTATGATGAAAAAGTTGTTGAGCGTGTGATTTCTCAGTATTATCGAGCTGCCTTTAAGCGCGCACAGATGCCCCAAGCATTACCTGTTGACATTTAAGTAAATTTTTTTATAATCCCGAGCAAAGTAGATTATTAACTAAAATTATTTTGTATGAAGTATAAAAAAATTTGGAAAGATGATCGGTTTGTCGTTTCGGCAGATGTCTTCGTTTATGAAGAAAATTTGAATGTAGGTGGTAAAAAGCGAACATATCGCCAGTTGCAGCCTGCATTTGTTTCTGAATATTGGGAAGTATATGCTTTGCACCGGAGTAAAGGGCTCTATTATGCTGTTATCGGATTGCATGAAAATATGAGAGTCTTTTATGAGGATAGTGTAGATTATTCTGATGCAGGGCGCTTTTACTTGCCAATAGGAAGGGATTTGGCATTTCGTTCAATGCGAGATGTCAGGTGGTTGTTATTGTCTGTCAGAGATGGGCGTTTAGCTAATGTTACAACCGAGTTTTTTCAGTGGGTTCCATCTTCGATGTATTATGTGTCGTTTGTGGCTTATCGTAGCCCGCTTGTGTGTTTGTCATTCAAATCTGTTCCACGAATACAACAAGAAACGAATCTGTATTTGTTACAAACAGAAGAAGGCTATGAACCCGTTGAGGAAGAAGTTGTCAGGCGAGACTATCCCGAATGTCTTTTGTGAAAAAAACTCTGAACTGGAAAGTTCAGAGTTTTTTTATTAACCATTTACCAAAAATTGACTTGGAATTTAAAAATTTCGTCAAGGCGACTCAATCAGAGTCTGGGCGGGCGATTCAGGAGAAAAATTTTTTTATTTTTTCAGCATTTTTTGCTTGCATATTAGACTCAAATATGTTAAAAGACGCTCACGTTGTTGTGGAAAATTCGCTGAAAGCCTTTCTGCAGCAGTCATAGAACATAATGTGGCACCTCTGATTTTTTTATGTGTCACAGCGTTTTAACCTTAGGCGGCTGAGTTCCGGTTGTGTGGAATTATGCCGTCTAGTTATAGGAAAAAGTAAACAATGGATACACAAAATATCAGAATTCGCCTGAAGGCTTTTGACCACAGATTGCTTGATCAATCTACACAAGAGATTGTTCATACAGCCAAAAGAACAGGTGCAAATGTCAGAGGTCCTATTCCTCTGCCGACCCAAATTGAGAAGTTCACTGTCAATATGTCTCCGCACGTTGATAAGAAATCTCGTGAACAGTTCGAAATTCGTACTCACAAGAGACTTCTCGATATTGTTGATCCGACACCGCAGACAGTTGATGCTTTGATGAAGTTAGATTTAGCTGCCGGCGTTAATGTTGAAATCAAACTCTAATTTCTCACTTTTATAAAGTGTAAAAAAAAGTCCTCATTGAGGCAATAAAAACAAAAAACAATGTTGGCGTCTGAAATAAGATGGTCAACCAATTGAAAAGGAAAAATAAATAATGCGTACTGGTTTAATCGCAAAAAAATTGGGAATGTCCCGCATTTTTGAAGCAGACGGAACTCATGTTCCGGTTACTGTTTTGAGCGTTGAGAACTTGCAAGTTGTCGACGTTCGCACACAAGAACGCGATGGATATACTGCCGTACAATTAGGTACCGGTGCCGTTAAGGCTAAAAATGTATCTAAGGCGTTAAAAGGACATTTTGCCAAAGCAAAAGTTGAGCCGAAAAAGAAATTAGGCGAGTTCAGAGTTTCTGAAGATTGCTTGTTGAAAGTCGGCGATGAATTATCTGCAGAACACTTTGTTGCAGGGCAATATGTTGATGTTTGCTCTACATCAATCGGTAAGGGTTTCGCCGGTGTTATGAAACGTCATAATTTTGCCGGTTTGGAGGCTTCGCACGGTGTATCAATTTCTCACCGTTCTCATGGTTCTACAGGACAAAGACAAGATCCGGGTAAAGTATTTAAGGGCAAAAAAATGGCCGGACACATGGGTGATGAACGCGTTACCGTCCAAAACTTGCGTGTTGTTGCTGTTGATGGGGCTAAAGGCTTGATCATGGTTAAAGGTGGTGTTCCTGGGGGTGAAAACGCTTGGGTTCGTATCACAGATGCCTTGAAGAAGTCTGCGAAAGTTCAATTGCCGCTTCCTGCCGGATTGAAAAAAGTTGATGAACCTGTTGCCGCTCCCGCTGAAGAAGCTGCTTCAGCAGAGAATGCATAAAGATAAGGATTTGAAACAATGAAACAGGACATCTTAAATCTTGAAAATAAAAATGTCGGCACTATCGAGTTGAACGATGCCATTTATGGTTTGGAAGTTCGCGCAGACATTTTACATCGTGTTGTAAATTGGCAATTAGCCCGTTTGCAAAGCGGTAACCACAAAACTAAAGGTCGTTCCGAGGTTGCTTTGACACCGGCAAAACCGTTCAAACAAAAAGGTTCCGGTAATGCTCGTCAGGGTTCTCGCAAAGGAACACAATTTAGAAAAGGTGGTGTTGTGTTTGGTCCGGTTGTTCGTGATCAGTCACATGACTTAACCAAGAAGTTTAGAAAGCTTGGTTTGAAAACAGCTCTTTCGTCTAAAGCGAAAGAAGGAAACCTTGTTATTCTTGATGAAGCAAAATTGTCAGCTCCTAAAACCAAGGATTTGGCTGCTAAGTTAAATGCTTGCGGGTTGAATAATTGCTTGATTATTGACGGCAAGGAAGTAGATATGAATTTTGCATTGGCAAGTCGTAACTTAGAGAGTGTTGACATTTTGCCGACAATCGGTGCCAATGTTTATGATATCTTAAGAAGAGACAAACTGGTGTTGACTAAAGACGCCGTTGCTTGCTTGGAGGAGAGATTGAAATGAGTAAATCAAAGAAAACAAACAACGTAACCGCGAAAATGTATGACACTTTGGTTCGTCCGGTAATTACCGAAAAATCTATGCTTTCTTCAGAAGCAGGTAAGGTTACTTTTTTGGTTCCTTTAGAGGCTTCTAAAGATGATGTTAAAAGTGCCGTTGAGACCATTTTTAACGTTAAGGTAAATAAGGTAAATACAATTCGTCAGTTTGGTAAGGAAAAACGTTTTAAGGGTTATATCGGACAACGTTCTGATTATAAAAAAGCAATCGTTACCCTTGCTGATGGTCAAAATATTGATGTTACAACAGGAATTTAGTCATGACATTAAAAACATATAAACCCACATCTCCTGGCTTGCGTCAGCTCGTTATCGTTGATCGTTCCGAGTTGTATAAAGGAGCTCCGGAGAAGTCTTTGACGGTAGGTCTTACGAAGACCGGTGGGCGTGATAATTTCGGACACGTTACAAGTCGTAGAATCGGCGGTGGGCATAAGCGTAAACTGCGCATTATCGACTTCAAACGTAATAAATTTAACAGCGAGGCTACTGTTGAGAGAATTGAATATGATCCTAATCGTACCTCTTTCATTGCTTTAATCAGCTATGAAGATGGCGAAAAAGCTTATATTTTAGCTCCTCAAAGATTAAAAGCCGGCGATAAAGTTATTTCAGCTGAAAAAGCTGATATTAAGCCGGGTAATGCTATGCCTTTGAAGAATATGCCGGTCGGTACTATTATTCACAATGTCGAGTTAAAAGCTGGTAAAGGCGGACAATTGGTTCGTTCTGCCGGTTGCTATGCTCAAGTTGTCGGTAAAGATGCCGGTTATGTTCAATTGAAGTTAAGCTCCGGTGAATTAAGGGTCGTTCGTGAAGAATGTTTGGCAACAGTCGGTGCTGTTTCTAACCCTGACAACCAAAACGTATCTTTGGGTAAAGCCGGTCGCACACGTTGGTTGGGTATCAGACCGCAATCTCGCGGTGTTGCTATGAACCCGGTTGATCACCCGCACGGTGGTGGTGAAGGTCGCACATCAGGCGGTCGTCATCCTGTATCTGCTTGGGGTAAACCGACCAAGGGTGCTAAAACTCGTTCTAACAAGAAGACAGATCGTTTTATTTTAAGATCTCGTCACGATAATAAGAAATAGGGAGATTTGCAAATGACACGTTCCGTATGGAAAGGCCCGTTTGTTGATGGCTATCTTCTCAAAAAAGCTGAGGCTGCAAGAGCATCAAGCCGTAACGAAGTTATCAAAATTTGGTCTCGTCGTTCGACAATGTTGCCACAGTTTGTCGGTTTGACATTTGGCGTTCACAACGGTCATAAATTTATCCCTGTTTTGGTGACAGAGGATATGGTTGGCCACAAGTTTGGTGAATTTGCTCCAAGTCGTACATTCTACGGCCACACAGCAGATAAGAAGGCTAAGAGAGGTTAATTATGGGAAAAACTAAAGACGCAAGAAGATTGGCAAACAATCAGGCGATGGCTGTCGGAAATTCTATCCGCACCAGTTCTCGTAAGTTAAACCTCGTTGCTCAAACAATTCGTGGTTTGAATGCAGAGAAAGCTGTTGCTGAATTGACATTCTCTAAGAAGAGAATCGCAAAAGCTGCTTTAGCAGTTTTGAAGTCAGCAATTGCTAACGCTGAAAATAATCATCAGTTGAATATCGATAAACTTTACGTCAGTGAAGCTTATGTCGGCAACTGTTTAGTAATGAAACGTATGCACGCACGTGGTCGTGGTCGCGGAGCACGGGTTTTGAAACCGTTCTCTAACTTGACTATCGTCGTCACAGAGCGTGGGGAGTAAATCATGGGACAAAAAGTAAATCCTACAGGTCTTCGTTTAGGTATTAACCGTACTTGGGACTCTCGTTGGTATGCCGATGAAAAGTTCACTGATTACCTCCACGAAGATGTTAAAATTAAAGAATTCTTGAAAGAGAAATTGGCTCAGGCCGGTATCAGCCGTATTGTTATTGAACGTCCGGCTAAAAAAGCCAGAGTTACAATTCACTCTGCAAGACCGGGTGTTGTTATTGGTAAGAAGGGTCAAGATATTGAGAATTTAAGAAAAGAAATTCAAAAACTGACGTCTTCTGAAGTTCAATTAAACATCTTGGAAGTTAGAAAACCTGAGTTAGATGCTCAGTTGGTTGCTGACAGTGTTGCACAACAATTGGAACGCCGTGTTGCTTTCCGTCGTGCAATGAAACGCGTTATGCAATCTGCTTTGCGTTTGGGAGCAGAAGGTATCAAGGTCAGTTGTTCAGGTCGTTTAGGCGGTGCTGAAATTGCTCGTACCGAGTATTATCGTGAGGGAAGAGTTCCTTTGCATACTCTGCGTGCAGACATTGATTACGCAACTTCTACAGCTCACACTACTTATGGTGCTTGCGGTGTTAAAGTTTGGATCTATAAGGGCGACATTATGGCTCATGATCCGATGGCTCAAGATAAGAAATTAGCTGAGCAGAAGTAATTGAGAGGATATTAAAAGATGTTAAGTCCAAAAAGATTAAAGTTCCGCAAAGTCCACAAAGGTCGTATTCATGGTATGGCCAAAGGTGGTTCTGAACTGAGTTTTGGTTCATATGGATTGAAGGCTCTCTCTCCGGAGCGCGTTACAGCTCGTCAAATCGAGGCTGCTCGTCGTGCGATTACACGTGAGATGAAGAGGGTCGGAAGATTATGGATCAGAATTTTCCCTGACCTGCCGGTATCTGATAAACCTGCCGAAGTTCGTATGGGTAAAGGTAAAGGTTCTATTGAATATTGGTGCGCAAGAGTTAAACCGGGACGCATTATGTTCGAAATTGAGGGCGTTGATGAAGAAACCGCTCGCTCAGCTTTCGCACTTGGTGCTGCAAAGTTACCAGTTAAGTCCAAGTTTATTAAGCGCTTGAACTCTGACAAGGGAGAAGCATAATGGTAAAAACTAAAGATCTTCGCGCAATGAGTGTTGATGAACTCGAAGCAAAATTGCTT
>CACYYO010000003.1:8948-63948 GCA_902778645.1 uncultured Rhodospirillales bacterium
ATTTGAGAATTCAACAGTCTACCGGACAATTGCAGAATACTGCAACGATCAGAAAAGTCCGTCGTGAAATTGCAAAAATCAACACGCTCTTGACCGAGCGCAAGAAGAATAGTTAGGAGAAAAGATATGCCTAAAAGAATTCTTCAAGGTGTTGTTGTCAGTGATAAACAGGATAAGACGGTTGTCGTCAGTGTAGAACGTCAGGTTATGCACCCTGTTTATAAGAAAATCGTCAAAAAGAGTAAGAAATTTGCTGCTCATGACGAAAATAATCAGTACAAAGTTGGTGATATTGTTTCGATTGAAGAATCTAAACCATACTCAAAGACCAAGACTTGGACTGTAGTTGAGAAAAACGCCTAAGAGAAAAGGAAATAAAAAATGATTCAGATGCAAACCAACCTAGATGTCGCGGATAATTCCGGCGCTCGTCAGGTGCAGTGCATTAAGGTTCTTGGAGGCTCCAAGAGAATGCATGCAACAGTCGGTGATGTTATCGTCGTTTCTATTAAAGACGCGTTACCTAAAGGTCGTGTTAAGAAAGGCGATGTTTGCAAAGCCGTTATCGTTCGCACGGCCAGCGACATCAGACGTAAAGATGGCAGCGTTATTCGTTTTGATTCTAACGCCGCTGTCTTAATCAATAAAGATGGTGAACCGATTGGCACTCGTATCTTTGGGCCTGTTACCAGAGAGCTGCGTGCTAAGAAATTCATGAAGATTATTTCATTAGCACCGGAGGTATTGTAATGAGCCTTGTAAAAATGAAAATTAAAAAAGGAGATCAGGTTATTGTTTTGTCAGGTGATGACAAAGGCAAAACCGGTGAAGTTTTGAAAGCTATGCCAAAGGTTGGCAAGGTTGTTGTACAAGGTGTTAACCTTGTTAAAAGACATACAAAACCGAGCCAAACAAATGCCGGCGGTATTATCAGCAAAGAAGCTCCGATTAATGTTTCTAATGTGGCAATTGTTGACCCGAAGTCAGGGAAAGCAACCAAAGTCGGCTATAAGGAAGAAAAGGGCAAAAAAGTCCGTTTCGCTCGTAAGTCCGGTGAAGTAATCGATAAATAATAAGGGAAAATAACAATGACAAATTTTGAAAAATTATACAATGAAGTCATTAAAAAAGCTCTTGTGGAAAAATTCGGTTACAAGAACCCACATGAGATTCCTCATTTGACTAAAATTGTTTTGAATATGGGTGTCGGCGATGCCGTTACCGATAAGAAAAAACTGAATAATGCCGTAGAAGAGATGGCTTTGATTGCCGGTCAAAAACCAGTTGTTACCAAAGCCCGCAAATCTATCGCTACTTTCAAACTCAGAGAAGAAATGCCTATCGGTTGCAAAGTTACTTTGCGTTCCGATAGAATGTATGAATTCTTAGAGAGATTAATTAACATGGCATTACCTCGTATCAGAGACTTCCATGGGATTACAGGAAAGAACTTTGACGGCCGCGGCAATTTTGCTTTCGGTATTAAAGAGCAAATCATCTTCCCTGAAATCAACTATGAAAAAGTTGAAACGGTCAGAGGTATGGATATCTGCATTTGCACATCAGCCAAAACTGATGAAGAGGCGAAAGTCCTCTTGAGCGGATTCAATATGCCCTACAAGAAATAAGCGGAGATTTTACTATGGCAAAAACGAGTTCAGTTTACAGAAACTTGAAAAGAGTTAAGATGGCTGCAAAATTTGCTAACCGCCGCCAAAAACTCAAAAATATCGTTATGGATAAAAACGCATCTCCTGAAGATCGTTTCCAAGCGACATTAAAATTAGCTGAATTACCTCGCAATTCTGCAAAGATTCGTGCTCGCAATCGTTGCAAATTGACAGGTCGTTCACGTGGTTATTACCGGAAGTTCGGTCTGAGCCGTGTTGAATTAAGAGACATGGCCGGTTTCGGTGAAATTCCGGGTTTGGTAAAATCAAGCTGGTAGTAGGAGGTTTATAGATATGTCTATGTCTGATCCTTTGGGCGATATGCTCACACGCATTAGAAACGCACAAAGAGCGAAGAAAACAGAAGTTATTTCCCCTGCTTCTCGCTTGCGTGAAAATGTTTTAGAAGTTCTGAAAAAAGAAGGCTACATTAACGGTTATGAGAAAGTAAACGTTCGTGCCGGTGTTGATGAACTTCATATTCAATTAAAGTACCATGAGGGTACCGGTGTTATCACTGAAATTTACCGCGTTTCAACTCCGGGTCGTCGCGTTTATTCAAGCGTTAAAGACTTGCCGAGAGTTTACAACGGGTTGGGTATTTCCATCATCTCTACACCGAGTGGTGTTATGAGTGACTATGATGCCAGAAAAGCCAACGTTGGCGGTGAAATTCTGTGTCAAGTATTCTAAGGGAGAAAATGGATGTCTAGAGTTGGAAAATATCCTGTTGTTATCCCTAATGGTGTTACTGTTACCATTAACGGCAATCAAGTTAATGTTAAGGGTAAGTTAGGTGAATTAAATTACGCTTTTGACGACAGTCATGTCGTAGCAAAGTTGGAAGACGGTAAAGTTGTTGTTTCTCCTTTATCTCAAAGCAATCAAGCCAGAGCTTTGTGGGGAACAACGCGCGCCACAATCAATTCGTTGATTAAGGGTGTTAGCGAAGGCTTTACAAAGAATTTGGAACTGGTCGGTGTCGGTTACAAAGCCCGTGTTGAAGGTTCCAGCAAATTAGTTTTGTCTTTGGGTTTTTCTCATGATGTTATTTTTGAGGCCCCTAAGACAATTAAGCTGGCTTGTCCGTCTCCGACACAAATTACGATATCCGGTGCTGATAAACAGCTCGTCGGTCAAATTGCTGCGGAAGTTCGCAAGTACAGAAAGCCTGAACCTTACAAAGGAAAAGGTGTTAAGTACGAAGGCGAATACGTCCGTCGTAAAGAAGGTAAGAAGAAGTAATAAGGAAAGTTACAAATGAATACGCCAAGAGAATTATTTCAAAAAAGAAAAGCGCGTGTCAGAACTGCTTTGAAAAACGCTGCCAATGGTAAATTGAGATTATCTATTTTCCGCAGCGGTAAGCACATTTACGCGCAAATTATTGACGATGCTAAAGGTGTAACAGTCGTTTCCGCTTCTACATTGGATAAAGATGTCAGAGGTAAAATTGCTAAATCATCTACTGTCGAAGCTGCTACATTTATCGGTAATTTGGTTGCTGAAAAAGCTGCTAAATCCGGCGTTAGTGAAGTCGTTTTCGACAGAGGCGGTTACATTTACCATGGTCGTGTTAAAGCTTTAGCTGATGCAGCTCGTGCTGCCGGTTTGAAATTCTAGGAGAAAAACAATGGCACAAGCTGTAGATCGTCGTAAGACTGAAAAGAAAGAAGAACTGGTTGAAAAATTAGTTCACGTTAATCGTGTTGCCAAGACGGTTAAGGGCGGACGTACAATGTCTTTTGCCGCCGTTGTCGTTGTCGGTGACTTGAAAGGCCGCGTTGGTTATGGTACAGGTAAAGCTGCGGAAGTTCCTGAAGCTATTACTAAAGCTACCAACGAAGCTAAGAAGAATATGGTTCGCATTCCTTTGCGTGAGGGCAGAACTTTGCACCATGATGTTAAAGGTCGTTTTGGTGCAGGTAAAGTTGTTTTGAGAACAGCTCCTGCCGGTACCGGTGTTATTGCCGGTGGTCCGATGCGTGCTATTTTCGAGGTTTTGGGTATCCAAGACATTGTTGCTAAGTCTTTGGGGTCTAACAACCCTTATAACATGATTAAGGCAACATTTAATGCTTTGGAAGCTACAAATTCTCCGAGAATGGTTGCTGCTAAGCGTGGTAAGAAAGTCGGTGACATTGTCAGTCGTCGTGAAAATACCACAAACGCAAAGATGGAAAAAGAGGAGGCTTAATCGATGGCAAAGAAAACGATAAAAGTTACACAAATCGGAAGTGCTACCGGTCGTCCTGAAACTCAACGTCAAACCTTAATCGGTTTGGGCTTGAACAAGATGTACAAGACTGTTGAGTTGGAAGATACTCCTTCAATCCGTGGAATGATTAAAAAAGTATCGCATTTGCTCCGCGTAGAGGAGTAAATGTGAGGGAGCTTGCAAAAGGCTCATCATGCTTGCAACTTTTTTCCTAATGTAGCTAGTTGTACATGTCGTCAAAAAGTTACTTCGCAGCATGAGCCTTTATCAAGCTCGCAGATGCTTTGTTTTAAGGATACTTTGTTTTTAAAAAGGTATAGAACAATGAAATTAAACGAATTAAAAGACAATAAAGGCGCTACAAAAGCTCGCATTCGCGTTGGTCGTGGTATCGGCAGCGGTAAAGGCAAGACTTGCGGTCGCGGACAGAAAGGTCAGAAGTCTCGTTCCGGTGTTGCTGTTCACGGTTTTGAAGGTGGTCAAATGCCGATTTATCGTCGTTTACCGAAACGCGGTTTCAAAAATCCGTTTGCTAAAGAATACGCTGTTGTCAATTTGGATACTTTGCAAAAGGCCGTTGATGCCGGCAAATTGTCTGCTAACGCAATTGATTTGTTAGCTTTGATGAATGCAGGTATTGTTTCTCAGGCAAAAGACGGCTTGCGTTTACTTGCTCGCGGTGCAATCACAACCAGTATCAACGTTACAGTTAACTCAGCTTCTAAGGCTGCCGTTGCTGCCGTTGAAAAAGCCGGTGGTAAAGTCAGCATTTTGGAAGTAGAAAAGAAAGCCGAATAAAACACGCAAGATGTGTTTCTAGTGCAGATGCCTGAAAAATTGCTAAGTCATGTACCAATTCCGACTAGAGCTTTTGTATTACTTCGTTTCACTTGTTCACAAAAGCTAGTCTCATTGCTTGGCTCACAAAAACAATTCACTGGATTGTTTTTGTTTCACAGTGTACACTCCTGTCGCGATTTTTCAGGTATCTTACTATAAACAACATCTATCGTGTTTTATTAAATACTTATGTAAAAAGAGGATATGGTGAAAGCCGTATCCTTTTTTTGTTGTTTTAAGATTTTTCAAAGGAATTGACAAAAATAAGAATGTATGATAATATTAAATTTATAATACCAATAATGGAGAGGTAAAACATGCTTATAGATGACAAAGAAAGACTTTTAAAAGCCGCAGAAGAAGGGGATTTAGATGAGGTTAAAAAAATAATCAATCAGAAAGTAGAAGTAGATGCCATAGAAGATGTGGTTGCTGTTATAGAAAAATCTATAACAACGACTGCTTTGGCTCATGCTGCCAAAAATGGGCGTATAGCTATTGTTAAATATTTAGTGGAACATGGAGTAAATGTAAACCTAGAAGATTATTCGGATTTTCGTTTTTCACCTTTAGCAGAAGCTGCAGCAGAGGGGCATCTAGATATTGTTAAGTATTTGGTAGAACATGGCGCTAAACAAAAGGATCATAACGGTTATACAGCAATGATGGCAGGTGCCAGGTATGGCAAAATGAATGTTGTGAAATATTTTGTTGAAAAAAATGATGATGTTAATGCGGATAGTGACTGGCATGGGACAGCTTTATGTGAGGCTGCCAGAGGCGGGTACTTGGATGTTATTAAATATTTAGTTTCTCATGGAGCTAAAATTGATCAAGGATATCACAGGCCTTTGCCTATAGCTGCAAGTGATGGGCATTTAGATGTGGTTAAATATTTGTTCGATCGCGGAGCCAAACAAGAAGATAAAAATGATGGAATGACAGTATGGGACAGCGCAATGTTGTTTGGACATTTAAATGTTATTAAATATTTAGTTGAAGAAAAAGGCGCTGATGTTGAAAAGAAAGATGAAGAGGGTAATACCCCTTTATTGAAAACGACTCGTTTTGATATTATGAAATATTTAATAGAGCATGGTGCTAAGGTAAATGAAAAAAATAAAGCCGGTGAAACGGCTTTAATGAAATTATCTGAGAGAGGCAATTTAGCTGCGGTGAAATATTTAATAGAGCATGGTGCCAGGGTGGATGAAAAAAATAATAAGGATAGTACGGTTTTATTATATGCTGCAACAGGAGTAGATTCAGAAGTTGTCTCATATCTAGTTGATAATGGTGCAAAAATTGATACTCAAAATAATGTTGGTGTTTCTGCTCTTATGATGGCGGTATCCCATAGGAATAATTCAGCAATTCAGTATTTAGTAGAACATGGTGCAAAAGTTGAAGCAAAGAATAATAATGGTAAAACGGCTTTAATGTATGCTTGTAAATATTGTGGTGAAGATTTGCGCGACTATTTAATTCAAAATGGTGCTAAAATAGATGCGAAAGATAATCTAGGCAGAACGGCTTTAATGCAAGCTTCTGCAGAGGGTGAAAATAAAGTTGTTGAGTATTTATTAAATCGTGGTGCTAAAATAGATGAAAAAGATGATAGAGGTAATACGGCCTTATTATTAGCCTTTAGTCATGATCTTCAAAAATTGTTTATTGAAAACGGAGCAAATATTAATGCTAAAAGTGATGACCATTGGCCTCTGATAATGTCTGCTGCTCATAATAATGAGATGGAATATGTTGATTATTTGATTAAGCATGGAGCCAATATTGATGAGAAAGATAGCTTGGGTATGACTTCTTTAGCGAATGCTGCTGGAAATGGAAATATCAATATGGTTAAATATTTACTTCGACATGGGGCTAATCTTGGTGTAAAAGGCATTAATGGTATGTCTGTTCTGCATGAGGCTGCTAGTCATGGGCAACTAGAGATGGCTAAGTTTTTGGTCAAACATTGTAAGTGTAATGTAAATGCCCAAGAAGATGATGGCCGAACAGTTTTACATGAGGCTGTATATAGCAGAAAGCCTGAGATGGCAAAATATTTTGTTGAAGAATGTAAATGTGATATCGATGCTCAAGATAAAAATGGTGTAGCTCCTTTGCATTATGCTGTAGGTTCTCATAATATGGATATGGTTAAATATTTGGTTGAAGAGGGTAGATGTAATTTGAACCTCAAAAATAAAGATGATCAGACGGCATTATGTTCAGCTGTCGTTTCGGGCGATTTGGAAATGGTTCAATATCTGGTTAGTCATGGTGCTGATACAAAAATAAGCGATAAGGCTATCAAGTCCGCTTTAAAATGGGCGGAAAGCAGCCAAGATTTTCAGGTAGCGGACGTTAAAAAGAATCTTGAGGAATTTATTGCAGGAGAGGAAAAAACGAACTCAAATAATGATTATCAGCAATCAAAATATGCGGCGGCCAAAGGGCGGATAGATGATGTTCGTCAGAAGGCATCTGAGAGGTCGAATCCCCAACCTAGAAATGATGAGGCACAACAGCAAAAGTATAAACGTGCTAAAGGGCAGAAGGAGGTTATAGGAGAATCTTCTTTAGATCAAGTTCTTCGTAAACGTTATGAGGATTTGCATAAGAGGTAAATTTAAATAAACAGGTTAAGATAAAAAAGGATGTGGTGAAAGCCGTATCCTTTTTTTTTGTAAGAAAAGTGCAGTTATGGAAGCAAAGTTTAAATATCATTAGAATATTCTTGCTATTTTAGCTTTTTATGTTATTTTTTTCGGTAGTATTTATTATTTACTAAAATTATTTTATTATAAAAAAAAAAAAAAAAAGAAAACACGCTTTGCGTGCCGTGAAAGAAAATTTTATTTGGACCAGAATTTTACTTGTGGTTCTCTGGATCGTTGCATTTCCTCTTTTGGAAAATATGTCCGTCGATGCAATGTCGTCATACGCTCATTCTCACAATGCAAATGTGATTTTGTTATCCTTATGGGGGACTTTGAATGTCGGTTCCGTTGTTTTGTTTCTGGTGTGTGTTTGGATGCTGGGTGTCGGTCTTTCTGAAATGATTAAGGTATATCGACGTGTATATAAAAACTGTGGCACATGAGCAATGGTATTTGATTGAACAAAAAAGAAGCCTGTTGTTTTTAGCAACAGGCTTTTTTCTATAAAAAGCGGTATATCCTGATTATTTAGTTGAATCTAATTTTTTTTCGTGTATTAATAGGTGGCAATAAGGGGCGAAAAAGCTCCGTTTTGGTTTGTTTAAATAATAAGGAAATAAAAATGGTATCATTAGCAGAGAAAATGGCAGCAAATATTGATGCTTCCGCTTTCAGTAAAGCAACAGAGTTAAAAAAGAGATTATGGTTTACGGTGATGGCGCTGGTTATCTTCCGTTTAGGGACGTTCGTTCCGTTACCGGGGATTGATCCTCATATTTTAGCGGATATTTTTGCGCGTAATGCTAATGGTATTTTGGGTATGTTCAATATGTTTGCCGGTGGTGCGCTGGAACGTATGACAATCTTCGCTCTCAACATTATGCCTTATATTTCAGCTTCGATTATTTTGCAGTTGGGGCAGTCAGTTGTTCCTTCTTTAGCCGCTTTGAAGAAAGAGGGAGAGGCCGGACATCGCAAGATTACGCATTATACAAAAGTCTTGACGGTTTTGATTACAATGATTCAGGGCTATGGTATTGCTGTCGGTTTGGAAGGTATGACGGGGAGTGCCGGCTTGTCTGCAGTCATTAATCCGGGTTTTGTCTTTAAGTTTACGACAGTTGTTTCTTTGGTCGGCGGTACAATGTTTATTGTATGGCTCGGTGATCAGATTACATCACGCGGTGTCGGTAATGGTTCTTCCTTAATCATTACCGTCGGTATCATTGCTAATATTCCGTCTGCTTTGGCAAAGACTTTTGAGTTGGGGCGTGTCGGTTCAATGTCTTTGTTTGTGATGGCTATGCTGTTTGCAATGGTTTTGGTTTTGATTTATACAATCGTGTTTGTTGAACGTGCACAACGTAAAATTACTATTCAATATCCTAAGCGCCAGATGGGTATGCGGATGATGGCTGCTGAAAATTCTCATTTGCCGCTCAAAATCAACCCGACCGGTGTTATTCCGCCGATCTTTGCCAGCTCTTTGTTGCTGTTGCCGATTACCATTGCTAACTTTGCATCAGAGAATGGCCCGTCTTGGGTACAGACTTTGAGCCAATTGCTCGGACATGGCCAGCCGTTGTATCTGTTTTTGTATGCCTTTTTGATTGTGTTCTTTGCGTTTTTCTATACGGCCGTTGTGTTTAATCCGGAAGAAACAGCCGATAATCTGAAAAAGCATGGTGGCTTTATTGCCGGTATTCGTCCGGGTAAGAATACTGCCGAGTATTTGGATTATGTTATTACACGCTTGACGGTATTGGGTGCTGTTTATCTGGTTGCTTTGTGTATTTTACCTGAAATTCTTATCAGCAAATTGGCCGTTCCCTTTGTCTTGGGCGGTACAACGTTGCTCATCGTTGTTCAGGTGACAATGGACTTTGTCGGACAATTGCAATCTCATTTGATTGCTTATCAGTATGAGGGCTTGATTAAAAAAGCTGCTTTGGCGAATCGGAAGAGAAGATAATGAATCAAAATGGTTTAGGGTTGCATCTGGTTTTTACTGGAGCTCCCGGGTGCGGTAAAGGGACGCAAGCGAGAATCCTGAAAGATAAGATTGCGATTGCTCACTTGTCGACCGGAGAAATGTTACGGGCTGAGGCCGAGAAGCCAACCAAAGAAGGTCGTGAAATTAAAGAACTGCTTGATGCCGGCTCTTTTGTTACCGATGATATGATTATCAATATGGTATCCAGACGAATCGAAGAGGCAGATTGCAAGAACGGTTTTATTTTGGACGGCTTCCCGCGGACTTTGCCTCAGGCAGAAGTTTTAGAATCGATGTTGGCAGAAAAGGGGATTACGCTTGATGCCGTGATTGAAATTCAGGTTCCTGATGAAATTATTATGGAACGTATTTTGGGCCGCTATTCTTGTATGACATGCGGTGCCGGTTATCATGATAAGTTTCAAAAGCCTAAAATTTACGGCGTTTGTGATAAATGCGGCGGGACGAATTTTTATCGTCGTGTTGATGATAATCGGACGACAGTGCAGAATCGCTTGATTAATTATCGTAAATTAACGTACCCGACTATTCCCTATTTTGAGCAAAAGAAGTTGCTTAAGTGTGTCGACGGGACAGGGACGATTGAGGCAACTGCCAAGAAAATTGATGATTTGCTGAAGGTCGTTTCTGAATAAACGAATCGGAATGGTCGTATTTTTTTTCGGGAGATTACGTTTTTTACCGTCGTAAAAGGTGATTTTGTCGTCAAAAAAACAAAAAAATGCAAGTTTTTGAAGTTTTTAGTAAAAGAGTGGTTGACAGCAACAAAAATTAGCCTATAATCCGGCTTAATTTTGAAAAGTGGTGATCAACTTTTTAAATATTGTCATAATCATAAGGAAATGGAGAGAAAATTTGGCTCGTATAGCTGGTGTAAATATTCCAACCGCCAAAAAAATTGAGATTGCTTTGACTTATATTTTTGGTATCGGACGGAAATCAGCACAGGATATCTGTGCAAAGTCGGGAGTCGCTTGCGAACGCCGTGTTCATGAATTGAGCGAGGAAGAAGTTGCAAAAATTCGTGAAGTCATCGATACGGATTATACCGTTGAAGGTGAATTGCGTCGTGAAGTTGGTGTTAATATTAAACGTTTGATGGACTTAGGCTGCTACCGCGGTTTGAGACATCGTAAGGGCTTGCCTGTTCGCGGTCAGAGTACAAAACAAAATGCTCGTACCCGTAAAGGTAAACGTAAAACTATTGCGAATAAGAAGAAATAGGCAGGTGAGCTATGGCTAAAACAGTACAACGTGTAAAGAAAAAAGAAAAAAAGAATATTACGGCCGGTGTTGCCCACGTAAATTCTACATTTAATAATACTCGTGTAACCATTACTGACGCTCAAGGTAATACTGTTGCTTGGTCAACAGCAGGCGCTCAGGGTTTTAAGGGTTCTCGTAAATCGACTCCGTATGCTGCTCAGGTTGCTGCAGAAGAGGCTGGTAAAAAAGCTCAAGAGCAGGGTATGAAAACTTTGGAAGTTGAAGTTAAAGGTCCGGGTTCCGGGCGTGAGTCAGCTATTCGTGCGTTACAAGTTATTGGTTTCACAATCACCACAATTCGTGATGTTACACCAATTCCGCACAACGGTTGCCGTTTAAGAAAACGCCGCCGCGTATAATTCCATTTTCAGATAGAGGTGGGGTCGCCAGACGACTCCGCCTGTTTCTGGTTTTTTAGTAAATATGCATATTCATTCAATTTAGAGGACAAAACCAGTGATTCAAAAAAATTGGCAAGAGCTTATTAAACCTACAAATTTAGAGGTTGTTCCGTCAGAGGGCGGCAATAGAGCTAAAATTGTGGTAGAACCTTTGGAAAGAGGTTTCGGTTTAACACTTGGTAATGCCTTAAGAAGAGTTTTATTATCTTCTTTGCAAGGCGGCGCTGTTACAGCAATTAAGATTAACGGCGTTCTGCATGAGTTTTCGGTTGTTCCGGGTGTTAGAGAAGATGTTACAGACATCGTCCTCAATGTTAAGTGTTTGGCTATCGCTGTCCATGGCGAAGGACCAAAGACGATGACCTTAAAAGCAGAAGGACCTTGCGAGGTTACAGCTGCTATGATTGAAACAGGTCATGATGTTGAAATCAAAAACCCGGATTTGGTTATTTGTAACCTTGATGCCGGTGCAAAAATTAATATGGAACTGACTGTTAATACAGGTAAGGGTTATGTTCCGGCAAGCATGAATAAATCTGCCGATGCCCCGATTGGTGTAATTGCCGTTGATGCAATTTATTCTCCGGTTAAGAAAGTTTCTTACAAAGTTGAAAATACGCGTGTCGGACAAATTACCGACTATGATAAATTGACTTTGGTTGTTGATACAAATGGTGTTGTTACACCGGAAGATGCCGTTGCTTATGCTGCGCGTATCCTGCAAGATCAATTGAAGCCGTTTATTAACTTTGATGAACCTGAAAATGAGGCAGAAGTTGAGAAAGAGGAATTGCCGTTCAATCGTAACCTGTTGAAGAAGGTTGAAGAGCTTGAACTTTCTGTTCGTTCTGCTAACTGTCTCAAGAATGACAATATCATCTACATCGGTGATTTGGTTCAGAAGACTGAGGCAGAGATGTTGCGTACACCGAACTTTGGCCGTAAGTCTTTGAATGAAATCAAAGAAGTTTTGGCTAAGATGGGTATTCATCTCGGTATGGATACACCGGGTTGGCCGCCAGAGAATATTGAGGAGTTGATTAAGCGCGTTGACGAACACTTTTAAAAACTGCGCATAATGGCTTACTACTGGAAACCTCTTTTGTTTATGTACTGTTTTGTACACTACGCAAAAGAGGTTTCTTCGTATTAAGCTCATTCTTCGCAGTTTTGGTATTAAGTCCTTACGTCGTATTAATCTCACTATTCGAACTTTTGCTCCTACACTGCGTTCAAAGACTTTCGGCGTATTAGCCTAATTATCTGAGCTTTTTGTTTGTACACTGTGTCGAAAAATCACTAAACAGCACAGGCCTTTATCGCGTTTTTTGTTTTGTGGCAGGTATGGAGTTCATACCTGTTTTTTTATGTACTGTTTTGTATACTGCGAACTTAAGCTTTCTTCGTACTGATTTTATATATTTCTTGATTTTTTGATGAGTTTAAGGTAGTTTTTCACTATCAAAATATTATTAACTTAAACAATTATGAGCACAATGTACTACACTGATCAGGATTTTGAGCGCTATATGGCTCGTTCTGAGAGAAGGTTAAAAGTCCAGTTTTATGTCTGGCTTGTCTGTTCGCTGATTGCCCAGCCATGTTTGTGGTACGAGCTGTTGAACAATTTGCGTTGGAGCGATTTTAGTTCATGGTTTTTGGCTGCTTGCAGTTTTGTTGCCTTGGTTTGTCTGGTTGGCTTATGGTATTGCTATTACAGCATGCGGCAGGAGCGTATCCGGTTGCAGCGTGAGCGTCGTGCCCAACAAGAGGAGGCAAATGCATTGCTCGATGAAATTGAGGCTGTGCGGCAAGCCAAACTTAATCAAGATTGAGAAAAAGTGCTGTATCTTCGGGTACGGCACTTTTTTGTTTTTTTTGCTTGCAAATCAAAAATCTGTGTGTTATAAGCTCCTTCGAATGAAAGGGCTTTTATGTATGATCGCGGTGGCGAGTCCGTAGTAAGAGCCGGTGTTTTATCCGTTTTGCCTTGCAAAACATTAGAAAATGAAAGGAAAAAGCCATGAGACATGGTATGAAACAGAAAAAATTAAATATGACAACTTCTCAACGTCGCGCTTTGTTCTCTAATTTAACAAACGCGTTGCTCACTCATGAACAAATCACATTAACTGTTACCAGAGCAAAAACTTTGAGAACTTTTGCTGACAACATGATTACGTATGCCAAAAAAGGCGATTTGAACTCTCGTCGTTTGGCTTTTGCTTTCTTGCGTGATGAGGCGACAGTTGCTAAATTATTCTCAACTTTAGCTGAACGTTATAAGTCTCGTAACGGCGGTTATACCCGTGTTTTGAAATCAGGTATTCGTTATGGAGATGCTGCTCCTATGGCAATCATTGAGTTGGTTGACAGAGATGTCAATGCTAAAGGTGCTGCAGATAAAGCTCGTGTAGCTGCTGAAAAAGCTGCTCAAGCCGAGGCTGAGAAAGAAGCACAGAAGGCTGCTGAAGCAAAATAATTTAATATTGTTTCATTTAGAAAGGGAGGCATTAACAGCCTCCTTTTTTTGTTCTAAAAAAGACTTGAAAAATGAAATTAATCGGTGTATGACTGTCATACTTAATGAACACCCCTGGAGGTTTATTAAGTTGTTTAATTTAATTTTTTTAAGGATAAAAAAATGGCAGATTTAACATTTGATGCAAAATTGCGTGAAAAAGCAGGTAAGGGGGCAGCACGTGCATGTCGTCGTGAGGGCCGTATCCCTGCCGTTATTTATGGTGGAAAACAAGAACCGGTTATGATCAGCTTGGATCCTGTTCAGGTTGAGAAAGCTTTGGATATGGTCGGCTTTTATGATGCTGATATCGAAATTGTTGTCGGTAGCAAAAAATATAAAGTTGTTTGCCAAGATGTGCAGTTCCATCCGGTTAGTGATGCTCCTTTGCACCTTGACTTTTTGCGTCGCTAAAAATGTGCAAAATGGCTTTTTAGGACAGATTTTGCGAGTAGAAAAAATGCTCATGTACCTCTTTGTACACTCCGCTTTTTTCTCTCTTAAATCTTACTAAAAAGGTCATTTATCACATTTTATTTGGTTATCAGAAAGGGGCGTTGCCCCTTTTTTGTTTTTTTATAAAGGAATCGCTATGTTTTTAATTGTCGGTTTAGGGAATCCGGGAGCAGAATATCAAGGGACTCGTCATAATGCCGGATTTATGGCGGCAGATGCGTTGGCTGAAGTTTATCACTTTTCGCCTTTTAAATCTAAGTTTGACGGGTTAATTGCCGAAGGCTCAATTGATGGAGAAAAGTGCCTTCTTCTCAAACCGCAGACTTTTATGAACCTGTCCGGTAATTCGGTTATTAAAGCTGCTTCTTTTTATAAGATTTTGCCGGAGCAAATTATTGTTATTCATGATGATATGGATTTACAACCGGGGCAAATTAAGGCTAAGCTCGGAGGTGGTGCCGGTGGGCACAACGGCTTAAAATCTATCGACTCTCATATCGGGCAAAATTATAATCGTATTCGCCTTGGTGTCGGGCATCCGCAAGCAAGCGGCGAAGCTGTGGTGAATCACGTTTTATCCCGCTTTTCTAAGGCCGATGCTGAGCTATTACAGCAAAATATTGATGTTGTGGTGAAAGATATGCCGATCCTTTTAAAGAAAGGAATTTCAGTCTTTTCCAACCAAATCGGTATGGATAAAAAATCTATCTAATGGCTTATTTGGGTGTCGTTTGCGAGATAAAAGTGTCCTCACGTACTTCTATGTACGCTGCGGTACTTTTCCTCTTAACTCCTACAACTAAGCTCATTATCTAGATTTTTTGCATGGAATGGTTTATTTGGGCGTGATTTCTATTTTATACTCAAAATAGTCTAATAATTTTTGGTATTTTTTGAGGGAAACCTGTCCGCTTGTTTCTAACCGGTCTAATGCAGTTATCGGAATTTTAAGTTCTCTGGCAACCGTGTAAATAGATAAGTTTTTTTGCAGGCGCAAGATACCTAATTGCTTGCCCAGTTCTTGTTTGATTTTATTCATTGTCAGTTTAACTCCCTATCGTTTATAAAACAAAACTCGCCTTTTCTCAAAGGCGAGGGAGTTAGAAACTGTCACAAACGCAGCCTGTTGTATTCAATATATTCCAACAGCTCCCTCTTTATGAGAAGGAGTTATATTTTGTGAGGAGTTTCTAAGCCCCTGTAAACATCTCTGCTTACAGGGGCAATCATAAAAAAGATTAAGATAAAATTCAAGCGAAATTAAACATTAAACAAGAAGTTCATCATATCGCCGTCTTGAACAACATACTCTTTGCCTTCCGAGCGCATTTTTCCGGCATCTTTGCAGGCTTGCTCACTGCCATATTTTACAAAATCATCATAAGAGATTGTTTCTGCCCGAATAAAACCACGCTCAAAATCAGAGTGAATAATTCCGGCACAAACAGGTGCTTTAGAGCCTTTAATAAATGTCCAGGCACGTACTTCTTTCGGTCCGGCTGTAAAATAGGTTTCTAAGCCGAGCAGTTTATAACCGGCTTTGATGATTTTTGATAAGCCTGATTCTTCTAAGCCTAAAGATTCCAAAAATTCTTTCTTTTCTTCTTCGTTTTCTATTTGTGCGATTTCTGACTCAATGGCGGCAGAAATAATGACGGCGCCGGCATTTTCTGCCTTTGCTTTTTGAAAGACCGCCTCGGCAAATTTATTGCCGGTTGCGGCAGAAGCCTCATCAACATTGCAAACATATAAAACAGGTTTTGAGGTGAGGAGTTGCAGCATTTTGTATTCTTTGCAGGCTTCTTTATCTTTTTTATCAGGAGCGGCGACTCGTGCGGGTTTCCCCTCGCGCAAAGCCATCACAATCGGTTCCATAACACGAACTTTTAATTGGGCGTCTTTATCAGATGCGGAAGTTGCTTTTTTCTTGGCTTGGTCGTAGCGTTTCTCTAAAGATTCCAAGTCTGCAATCATTAATTCGGTTTCGACAATTTCGGCATCTCTGATCGGGTCAACAGAGCCTTCAACGTGGGTGATGTTGTCATCTTCAAAACAGCGCAAGACATGGATAATGGCATCGGTTTCACGAATATTGGCTAAAAATTGGTTACCCAAGCCTTCGCCTTTAGATGCCCCTTTGACAAGACCGGCAATATCAACAATCTCGAGTTGTGCCGGTGTGACTTTTTGCGGTTTAACCATATCTGCCAGTTTATCTAAACGAGCATCCGGCACAGCAACGCGTCCGGTGTTCGGCTCAATGGTGCAGAACGGAAAGTTGGCAGCCTGTGCGGCAATTGTTTGTGTTAAGGCATTGAATAAGGTTGATTTACCGACATTCGGCAGACCGACAATACCACAATTAAAACCCATTTTTAGTCTCCTTCTCTACCCTTTCTAACTTTCCCTAGCAAGGGAAAGAATAATCAGCATTTTATGTAAGCAACTCAATAACATTAAATCTTTCAGAACTCAAGTATTATTTGCTGATTTTCGGGAAAGAATCGGTTTGACGCAAGCATTCTCCAACGACCATGACCGCAGAAACGGCAACATTAATGGAGCGAGCTTTTTCATTCATCGGAATAAGTAATCTGGCATCGGCAATTTGGTGGACATCTTCCGGCACACCGGCAGATTCTCTGCCCATGAGGATAATATCATTTTTTTCAAATTTAAAATCAGTATAAGGTTTGCTGGCATGTGTGGTCAGTAAAACGATACGTCCGTATTCTTGCGGGTGTTCGGCACGATATGCCAAAAAATGTTCCCATGATTTATGGCGGCGGTAGGTAACAAGATTTAAGTAATCCATACCAGCACGTTTGAGATTGTGCTCCGAAAAAACAAATCCGCAAGGCTCAATAATATCCAATTCAACATCGAGACAAGCGCCTAAGCGCAGAAGTGTTCCGGTGTTTTGGGGAATGTCAGGTTGAAATAGGGCAAGACGCATTTTTTTCTCCTTTCAAATCAATGGTAGACTTGTAGTTGGAATACGTTTTCTAAAAAGAATAAAGCGACAAAACATAAAATGCCGGCGATAACCGGTGTCGTTATCCATCCTATGGCAATGCGTCCTAAAATTCCCCATTTTATTTCTCTTCCGCCTTTTGCTAAGCCAACGCCAATAACCGCTCCGATAACTGCTTGTGAGCAGGATACGGGGACCAGGGGAAGAGAGGGAAGGTGCATGCTTGTCAGTAAATCTTTTAAGCCTTGAGACGAGAAAATAAATAAAGTCAGACTTTGTGCCAGTACGACAATCCATGCAACTTGGGGAGACATTGACATTAATCTTTTGCCGACGGTTGCCATGGTCTTTTGTGAATAGGTAAATACACCGACGCTAATAGCTATGCTGCCGATAAGGAATAAAACTTGTGTGCCGTTGAGGCTGAAACCGCGGAGATTAATTCCTCTGAAAGGGTTGGCCTCAACAAAAGCTCCCATAACATTGGCAATGTTGTTGGCTCCTAAGGCATAAGCCCCGAAGGCGCCGGTCAAGATTAATCCCCAGCGCGTAATTTGATCAAGTCGTAACAAATGAAGACTGGAATGTTTAATACCCCATTTTATGAAATAATAGAGAGCGATGGCGAATCCTCCGGAAATGAGAGGGCAAAAAATCCATGTGCTGATGATTTTGCTTAATACGCTTATATCTGTCGGTTTGCCACTGTATAAGTTCCAACCGACAATGGCGCCGACAATAGCCTGTGAGGTGGAAACCGTCAGACCTGATTTGACCATCCAGTAAACTGTCAAGGCTGCGGCGAAAGCCGTCATAAATGAGCCGGCGATGGCATTAATCGCGCCCAGGTCTCCCAGAGTTTGACTGGCACCGGCACCTGCGTAAACGGCGCCTAAGGTCACGAAAACAGAGGCAATTACAGCGGCGGTCTTGAATTTGACCATTTTGGTCCCGACAGCCGTGCCAAAGATGTTGGCGGCATCATTTGCGCCTAATGACCACCCTAAAAATAAACCGCTACTGATAAAAAATAAAAAACTGTAATCCATCAGATGTCTCTTTTTATTGTGAAAATAAGCAATTCATCAATACAATCTTCGGCAATGTCTGCAATGTCCTCAATTTCCGTAATCAAGGCACTTAGCTGTAACTTGTTTGCCAGAGGTAAATCGGTATTGAATAAATCTTCTTTCATGGCGCCGGAGGTTAAATCGGTTTCGTGCTCGATGAAATAAACTTTTTGTGAATAGTCACGAACCGTGCTGATGTCCCGGAAAAAAGCGCGTGAGGCAATGGCCATATTTTCGCAGCAATCAGAAACTTGTTCGCATAATTCCAGCAAACGAATATGATATTCTTTGGGAATGTCCGGATGTTCAATGTAGAATCGGTAGGCAACTTCGTCGAATTTGTTAATTACTTTATCAATGTTTTCAACCAGATTGAGAACATCTGCCCGCAAATCCGGAATCAGATTTTGGATGTATAATCTGTTTTCGATATCTCGTCTTAAATTGTCGGCATCGTGCTCAATTTTTTTGACTTGTTTATTGGCTTTTTTGTAAGCCTCTCCACACCCTTCGTTCAGGTATTTCTTGATTGCCTTTTTGAAGGTCATGGCGGCATCAATTACCTTGTCATGAAATTTATCAATTTGCAATTCAAGTTCTTTGGTTTGGGAAAATAGTGAGCCTTTTAGGTGAAACATGTGTCCTCGCGATGTTTAAAATTTTTTCTTCAGTGTATCTTGAGATTATGAAAAAAGAGTTTAGTTTTTGATAACAGAATTGTAAAATTATTAAAAAATATGCTTGTCAATCAGTTTTAGATTATATACATTACTACTGTTATAAATTTTATATAAAAGGATTATGAATATGAGTAAATCAAATTCTATGTTTGTTTCCGTAGCAGCTTTGGTTGTGTCTTTGGTTGCGTTGGGATTGTGTTTGTTCGGGTGCAAAAAAGGTGATTCTGTTTCTGTAGAAGAGGCTTTGAAGGCAAACCCTGAGATGGTTGTTAATGCAATTAAGCAATATGAGCAAAATATGAGAGAGCAGGCTATGGCTGAGGCTAAAAAGCTTGTTCAAGCTAATATTGAAGAAATGAATAACGATGCTGATACACCGTTTGTCGGCCCGAAAGATGCTAAGGTAACGGTTGTTGAGTTCTTTGATTATTCTTGCGGCTATTGCCACAGATTGTTCCCAGAGTTGAAGTCTGTTGTTGATGCTAATGCAGATGTAAAATTTGTTTTCAAACCATTGACTTTCTTGGGTGATGTTTCTTTAGCAGCAGCTAAAGCCAGTGTTGCTGCCGGTAAGCAAGGCAAATTTGCTGAAATGCACAATGCTTTGTTCGGGGCAAAAGAGCGTTTGACTAAAGAAAAAATCAGAGCGATTGCTGAAGAGCAAGGTTTGGATATGACAAAGTTTGATGCAGATGTTAACTCTGAAGAAGTTTCTAAGATGTTGGGTAAAGTCAGCACCTTAGCTAATAAGATTCAGGTTAACGGTGTTCCGGTCTTGTTTGTCAATGGTGAAATGTTGCAAACATTGAATGGGGCTGATATCCAGGCTCGTATCGACGAAGCTAAATAATTTCATTGTGCTTTGTAAAAAAAACCTCTGAGCGAATGTTCAGAGGTTTTTTATTTTTGCCATTTTTGGTATTCTTCAGTCATTTTTTCGATATTGACTTCGGTATAGCGTTGAGTGGTTGAAAGAGAGGCATGACCGAGGAGTTCTTGGATGGCGCGCAAATCTGTTCCTTGAGCCAGCAGGTGGGTGGCAAAAGAGTGTCTGAGTGCGTGAGGGGTTATCGAATCCGGCAGTCCTAAATAGAGGCGTATTTTTTGCATTTGTCGCTGAACAATACGAGGGAGTAAGCGTTCCCCTCTGGCTCCCAAAAATAAGGGTTCTCCAGTACGCATCTTATACGGACATTGTTGCAAGTAGGCCTCAATGCTTTCCGTGACGATAGGTAATAATGGGACAATACGTTCTTTATTGCCCTTACCTTTAATATGAAGGTAGTTCTCGGCAGTTATGTCTCCTATATTTAGATTGAGCGCTTCGGAAATTCGTAAACCGCACCCGTAAAGTAATGTAAAAATAGCTGTGTCTCGGAGGCCTTGCCAGGGTTGTTTACTGAAACTTTGAGCCTCTTTCAGGAGTGTAAATGTATCGTCAACTTCAAGGGCGCGAGGTAGAATTTTGGGTAGTTTGGGCGAGGCAATAATAGATAATGAGGTATTGCAGATATAGTTATTTTTATTGAGCCATTTGAAAAAGTTTTTGAGGGCGGAAAGTTCCCGGGCAATACTGCTTTTTTCGAGATGTTGACTTGTTCGTTCACGAAGAAAAGAACGGAATGTATGTGCATCCGCTTGGGCAAAATCTTCTAAACAGATCAGTTGCTTTTTTTGATGGTGAAGCATATCAATAAATGCCTCAATATCCTGTGTGTATGAGGAAACAGTGTTTGAGGAGTACCTCTTGATATTCAGCAGCCAATCTTGCCAGCGACGAAGAATTTCCTGCATTTGCGAATCAATGTTATTGATATTTTCTAATGACACGTTTAACACCCCTTTTGTTGGCCAGTATATGCAAAAATGGTTAAATTTTTCCGAAAATATTAATCAGGGGTTGACCGTTGCTTAAAAAATGGTTAGTCTGGCAAAAAATATGTGACTACCAAAGGGGGCGTTTATGCTTTTTTCGTCGATGACTTTCGTGTTTGTCTTTTTACCGATAGTCAGTGCTGTTTATTTATTAGCACGTAAAGATATCCAAAATTATATTTTACTTGCTGCAAGTATTCTGTTTTACGCATGGGGAGAACCCCGTTATTTGGCAATTATGTTGCTCACTATTTTAGTTAATTATGTTGGTGCTAACTATATCAGCCGCAGTAAAAACAAAAAACATCGCCAGTGGTTGTTGGCGGTAACAATTATCAGTGATTTGAGTTTTCTGTTTTATTTTAAGTATTTTAATTTTGTGATGGATAATGTTAACTCGCTCTTCCAGACGCAGCTGGAATTTGTCGATGTTGTGATGCCGATTGGTATTTCTTTTTATACGTTTCAAGCTTTATCTTATGTGGTTGATGTTTACCGAGGAGAGGTTAAGGCACAAAGAGATATTTATAAATTGGCGCTCTATATTTGTTTGTTTCCGCAATTGGTAGCCGGACCTATTGTGAAGTACCATGATGTTGAGAATCAGATTGATCATCGTGAGATAACGTTTGATAAAGTTACATATGGTGTAAAGCGTTTTATTATCGGTTTGGCAAAAAAAATGTTGTTGGCAAACACGCTGGGTGTTGTTGCAGATAAGGTTTTTGCACAACCTGTTGAGCATTTTGATTGTTTTACAGCCTGGCTTGGAATTATCAGCTATACACTGCAACTTTTTTATGACTTTAGCGGTTATTCTGATATGGCAATCGGGTTGGGAGCTATTTTCGGATTTAAGTTCTTAGAAAACTTTAATTACCCGTATATTTCAAAATCGATTACAGAGTTTTGGCGACGTTGGCATATTTCTCTTTCGACTTGGTTTAAGGAATATTTGTATATTCCACTGGGTGGTAACAGGGTTTCAAAAGTCAGAAACTATTTTAATTTATGGCTGGTCTTTTTGACAACAGGTTTTTGGCATGGCGCAAGTTGGAATTTTGTTGTGTGGGGTATATGGCACGGATTGTTTATTGTTTTTGAAAAAGCAACCGGTTGGCATAAAAAAGAAGGTGGCTGGAAGTTATCGGTAGCACACCATGTTTATTGTATGATGGCGGTTATCTTTGGACTGGTTATTTTTCGTTCTGAGACTCTTGGGTATGCCGGAAATTACATGTTAAGAATGTTGGGGCTGTTGAGTTCGTCGACAAATACTTATGGACTTGAGTATTATGTTAATACTGTTCAGGTGTTTGTTTTGGTGTTAGCAGTTATCTTATGTGCACCTTTATTCTCCGGTATCTTGAGTATTGACTATAGACGAAAATGGTTGCGTGCGTTGGTAAATGTATGGTTGATGTTTTTATTTATTTTATCAACAGCATCCATTGCGGCATCAACATATAATCCCTTTATTTATTTTAGGTTTTAATGGTAAGAGAATGCTATGACTAAAAAAGTTTTAATTATCTCCTTGTTTTTAAGTACAATTGTTACTTTGTTGTTTTCACCTCTGTATCTTCATCATGGTTTTTGGAAAAATTGGGATGAAAAAAGAGCTTATGTTGAGTTTTTTAATCAGGGAAGTGTAGGTAATTCTCTGAAGTTTGAAAAAGCGAGTAAATCTGTTAAAGTTTCTTATCCTGAAGTGCTTAAAAATGTAGCCGATGTAGATAAAAGCGGACAAGGCTTACTTATGGCATTTAAGAGTGGTCTGTTTTATCGTGAACAGAATATCCAATTGACGGCTGTCGGTAACGGACGGTTGATTATTAATTTTCAACCTCAGCATAAAGAGTTTGCTCGCATCGCCACTCTGAAAACAGGGCAAATAAGATTTTTTGATATTACTTTGGGAAAGCAAAAGCTTCCTCTGAAAAGCAGATTTGTAAAGCGTGTGCGTGACGGAGAGCGAATTTTATTGTCATTTCAGGCAAAAAAAGTGTTTAGCCTATGGGAGATGTTATGTCACATCGATTGGTTGATGTTTATTATTACATTTTCTTTGAGTTTCTTTTTGGCTTTGCTGGTCGTTCGTTATTTGTCTCGTTTTAAAATTGATACAAAAGCATCACGAATAGATATTGTTTTTTTGAGTGGATTTTTTATTTTTCTGATGTTGCCCTTGAGTCATATTTCGGAAGATGGTGTTTCAGAACAAGAAGGTCGCGTTTTTTCGCAGCATCCTCGTTTATGGGGGGAAGAAACCTTAAATTATCAGTACGGACGTCAGTTTGAAAATTGGTTTAATGATCATTTTTTCGGACGTAATTGGTTCATCAGTTTTTATAACGGTATCCAAAATGCGATTGGCGGCAAAGGTAATAAGAAAGTTCTGATCGGTCAGCAAGATTGGCTTTATATCGCAGATTCATCGGCTGTTTCTATGTATCAAAATATGAATTTGTTCTCAGAAAAAGAATTACAGACAGCCGGGAACAAAATGCAGGAATTTGTTGACGAAGCACATCGTCATGGGGTTAAAGATGTCTATTTTTATTTTAGTCCGGATAAAGAGACATTGTATTCGGAGTTTTATCCGACATATATTACCAAGCAAGGTGAGAGTTCTCGTTTGCAACAGTTCTTGGCTTTTTTGCAAAAAGAGTATCCTCAGCTGAAAGTTATGAGCTCCGTTTCTTCTTTGCAAAAAATCAAAAAGAAAGGAGAGCAACTGTTTTGTAAAACAGGTTCACATATGACGGGGATTGGTAGTTATTATGAATACTTGTTGTTTATGCGTGGTATTAAAAAGGACTATCCGTTTCTTAAAATTTTAAGCGGGCAGGATGTTTCTATTCAAGAAGCATATGATTGTGATATGGATTTATATCGTATGCTTAATGATAAAAATTATTCTAAACGTAATGCTTATCATAAAAATGTGATTATAAAAAATCCGAAGGCCGAGGTTATTGAGGGACATTATCGCTTTAACCAATCGTTGGGGGATGTTCATATTTATACAAATAAGGAAGCTAATAACCATCTTAAACTTTTGTTCTTGACGGATAGTTTCGGGTTGAGGTGGAAGCAATATTTGGCTGAAACGTTTGCATCTGTTTATAATATTTTTACAGCTCACGGTGCGGATTATACGTTTTTTGAAGATGAATTGGAGGCTCTTAAAAATTATAAACCGGATATTATTGTTATCGAATCAACAGAGCGATTTTTACAGCGGTTCTTAAATTTAGAGTTTCCGAAAATTTAGTGGTCGCGTTCTAAGATAAATTGAGCCAGTTCTTTTAAGGTCTCTGCTTGAGGGCCGAAAATGTCGAGAGCGTTTTGAGCCTGTTTAATTAAATCGGTAGCAAGGGCTTTGGCCTTATCTAATCCATAAAGGCTGACGAAGGTTATTTTGCCTTGAATGTCGTCTTTACCGAGAGTTTTCCCCACTAGAGTTTGATTGCCGATAACGTCTAAAATATCGTCCGTTATTTGAAAGGCGATGCCAATCCCTCGAGAGTACTTTTGCAGGGCTTCTGTTTGTTGATTGGTTGCTTTTCCTAAAATAGCGCCGGCACGGCAGGCAAAGCTAATCAGGCGCCCGGTTTTCATTTCTTCAATATGGTGAATAAGTTTTTCCGGTTCTAAATTTGCTTTGTTTTCTTCAGACAAGAGGTCGAGCATTTGCCCGGCAACCATGCCGTCAAAAGCTCCTGCATTTTGGGATAGGGCAGAAATAAGTTGCAGGCGAACAGTGCTGTCAGGATGTGTTTTTTCTTGGGACAGCAGTTCGAATGCGTAAGTGAGTAATCCGTCACCGGCGAGGATTGCGGTTGCTTCGTCAAAAGCTTTGTGACAGGTTGGTTTACCGCGGCGCAGGTCATCATTGTCCATAGCCGGCAGGTCGTCGTGAATGAGCGAATAGCTGTGTAAGCATTCCAAAGCCACTGCGGTATTTATGGATTGTTCAAATGAGATACCGAAGAGTTTTGCCGTATGATAAACTAAAAAAGGGCGTAACCGTTTGCCACCGTTGGTGACAGCGTAAGACATCGCTTCAACAACACGCTTTTCTGCACCTTGAGGCGATGGAAAGTAGGCGGGAAGAATTTGGTTGAAACGATTTGCGTATTCTTTAAGAGCGGTGGTGACAGGCATGACTATTCTTCTATTTTATCCAGAGGTGAAACAGACAAAGATTTGTCATCGTTCACTTCAATTTTTTCAATTTTTAACTGAGCTTCTTTTAATTTTTGTTCGCAGAATTTTTTGAGTTCGACGGCTTTTGTATAAGCGGAAACGGCATCGTCCAATTTGGTGCGTCCGGTTTCAAGTTCGCGAACAATATTTTCGAGCTGTAACATCGCGTCTTCAAATGTCAATTCTTCAGGGGTATTCATAATTATCTCCTTTATTTTTTTGCTTTACTATAGATGGTTTGAGGTCGTTTGGCAATCTTATATTCATTGTTGTGATTAAACCATAAAGCTATGATGGTTACATCTGGGGATTTATAAAAGATTGCTTAAATTAGAGATGTTTTAAGGAGGAGAAAAATGGCTAATTCGGCAATCAATGACGGGTATAAAATTTTGAAGGCAATGGGGAACAGTAAAAGATTGCATATTTTATATATCTTGTGGCAATCAGAAAAAAGTGTTCATGAACTGGAGGGCGAAGTTGGTTTGAGTCAATCTGCATTATCTCAGCATTTAGCCGTTTTGAGACGAGGTGCGTTGGTTAAAACCAGAAGGCAGGCACAGACGATATATTATTCTATTAAGCATCCTTTGGTGCGTAATATTTTGAGTATGTTTGATAAGTTTTATAACCAAAATTATGATTAATTTTCGCGTATATGGATATCGATATGGCGATGAGCATTGTCATAGCCAATGGTGAGTTTTCCTTCGCGCAGAGCAAGCGCCTTGTTGCCGAACAGCTCTTTACGCCAGCCTTTAAGAATCGGATTGTTTTTATCGTGGTAGCCGGAAAATTTTTTCAAATCATCATCGGAAGCAATCAGTTTGGCGACAACGCCGCTCTCTTGGCTGGTTATTTTAAGGATTAATTTCAACAGTTCAAATAGCGCGGAGCAAGAGGTTGTTGTTTGTTCTTCTTTGGGAATTTTAACGTATTGCTCCGGTTTTAGGTTTTTGCAAGCATTGATGACGGTGATGATTTCTTGAGCCAGCTTGCCTTTGGCAACATCTTTACGAATATTTCTGATTTGCTCAAATTCTTCTAAAGTTGTCGGGCATACGGCCGCAATATTGAGAAGGCACTCGTCCTTGATAATGCTTTGGCGCGGGGTGTTCTTTTTTTGTGCACGTGTTTCTCGCCAAGCGCATAGCTCACGGAGAATCGTTAAATAACGTTGATTGTGGGAGCGGTGGCGTAGTCGTTGCCAGGCACAGTTCGGGTCAATGACATAAGTTTGCGGTTGGCAAAGAATATCGACCTCTTCATCCATCCAATGTAAACGTCCGTTTTTCTGGAGCGTTTGTTTGAAGTACTTGTAAATAGAGACCAAATATGTTGCATCAGACAGGGCGTATTCCAGCTGCGTTTCACTCAAAGGACGAAGGCTCCAATCGGACAAACGCGAACTTTTATCAAGGCTGATTCCGCAGATTTTGTTGACCAGTGTCTCGTAGCTTACCGACTCGCCGAATCCGCAGACCATGGCGGCGATTTGTGTATCAAATAAAGGTATCGGAATAAAGCCGCTCAGGTGGTACAAGATTTCTATGTCTTGGCGTCCGGAATGGAAAACTTTGGTGATGTTTTGTTTTTTTAAGAGTTCAAAAAAAGGAGATAAATCAAGTCCTTCTGCCAAAGGATCTACGATGGCCGATGTTTGAGAATTGGCTACCTGAATTAAGCAAAGTTTGGCATAATATGATTTTTCCCTTAAGAATTCCAGATCAATGGTGATAAAATCTTCTGTTTCCAGTTCCAGGCAAATTTTTTGAAGTTCTTGGTTTGTTTGTATGACGTGCATTTAATTGTTACCTTTGTTTATTTTTCCGTATTATTGCAAGAGTTGTTTAAGATTTAGTGAAAATTTGCGAAAAATAAGGCTTGCTTTATCAAAAAAAAGGATTATAAAGGAGAGCATGTTTGATATTACGTAAAAATTATTAAGAGAAATTTTGGGAGCAATCCCATTGAAATATTATTATTAACTAAAAAAAATAAGCTATGGCAAAGAAATTTAAAATTTTCTTATTCGCACCAGAGAGTTCGGTGTTGAAGTCCTTGTTGGCGCAGCACAACAATGTGCGTAAGGCGTTTTATGTTACACCGCGTGCTTGTGAGCCCTACATGCGTGTACGGGTGCGCCAATTCAGTAACTCGGTGGTTGGTATTGCCAAGCAGTTTGCTGCTGAGGCCGGGCCGATTGTTGAGTATTCTGTTGGAGAGGAACAGGGCGGTAAGATGGTTGGTACCATCCGTATCCCGCAGGTCGAGAAATTCGATGAGGTGGTTGGTATTGCCAAGAAGTTCTGCGAGAAGACGTGGTCTGAGGGGCAAGAGTTGTTCTTCACTTGTCGCGTCTCACAGATTGTGGCACGTACGGAGAAACAGCATTCCTGGGTTGAGGTTTTTGCGGTTGAGCGCCGTGAAGTTCCCCGCGTGGTCTGGCAGGCAGCTGTGACGAGGTTGGCTACAGAGATTGGTGGCGAGGCTCAGTTCTATAGTGCTTCAATTACGGAGTACTAAGCCTGTATACAAAAAAAGGTTTGTTCGAAAGAACAGACCTTTTTTTGTGCCTTGAGAAAGAATAGTCCTTGCAATTCTTATGATTTGATTCTAAAACAATGTAAACTTTAATAATCTAGATAAAGAGGTTTTTTTATGACTCAGTACAGAACGCATACCTGCGGAGAACTCAGGTTGGCAAATGAAGGTCAGACTGTTAAATTGGCCGGTTGGATACATCGTAAACGTAATTTGGGTAATTTATGTTTTATCGATTTGCGTGATCATTACGGAATTACCCAATGTGTCTTGGACAGTTCGTCTGATTTGTTTGAGAAAATTAAAGATATTCGTGTTGAGAGTGTTATCGGCGTAACCGGAAAAGTTTTGAAACGTGAGAGCATTAATCCGAATATGCCGACAGGGGATATTGAAATTGCCGTGGAGGCAATTGAAATTCATTCAACTGCTGAGGTTTTGCCTTTTCAAATTGCCATTGAAGATGATGCGCCGGAAGAAATTCGTTTGAAATATCGTTTTTTGGATTTACGTAAAGACAGAATTCATAAGAATATTTTATTGCGCTCGGCGGTCATTACGGAAATGCGTAAACTGATGACCGAGCAGGGGTTTACTGAGTATCAAACCCCGATTTTGACGGCTTCTTCACCGGAAGGGGCGAGGGACTTTTTGGTGCCGTCTCGTTTGAATCCCGGAAAATTTTATGCGCTTCCGCAAGCCCCGCAACAGTTTAAGCAATTGTTGATGGTGTCCGGTTTTGATAAGTATTTTCAAATTGCACCGTGTTTCCGCGATGAAGACCCGCGTGCCGATCGTAGTCCGGGAGAATTTTATCAGCTTGATATGGAAATGTCTTTTGCTACGCAGGAAGATGTGTTTAAGGTTATTGAGCACACCATGGGCGGTGTATTCAATAAATTTGCAAACGGTAAAACCGTTGATCAAGCTCCGTTTATGCGTATTCCGTTCCGCGAGGCGATGTTAAAGTACGGCTCAGATAAGCCCGATTTACGCAATCCTTTGATTATTCAAGAAGCGACAGCTTTGTTTGGAAATTCCGGCTTTGGTGTTTATGACGGTATGGTTAAAGAGGGCTCTCAAGTTCGGGCGATTGTTTTGAAAGGACAAGCCGAAAAACCGCGTTCTTTCTTTGATAAGTTAGACGGGTTTGCCAAGGAGAACGGTATGGGCGGAATGGCTTATATTGCCTTTGCTCAGGCCGGCGCTAAAGGTATTGCAAAACTCTTGAGTGCTGAGAAGTTGGAAGAAATTAAATCAACACTGGGTATGGGTGAAGGCGATGCTGTTCTGTTTATGGTCGGCAAAGGCTTGAAACTTTCTAAATTTGCCGGACGGACACGTCTTAAAGTCGGTGAAGAATTAGATTTGGTTGAGAAAAACTGTTTCCGCATTTGCTGGGTGGTTGATTTTCCGTTTTATGAGGAAAATGAAGAAACCGGTGCCGTTGAGTTTTCTCATAATCCATTCTCAATGCCACAAGGCGGTATGGATGCTTTACTCAATAAAAATCCGTTAGACATTTATGCGTATCAATATGATTTGGTTTGTAACGGGGTTGAATTGGCATCCGGTGCGGTTCGTAACCATCAGCCGGAAATTATGTATAAGGCCTTTGAGATTGCCGGTTATGACCACAGTGTGGTTGATAATAAATTCGGCGGTATGATCAGTGCGTTCAAATACGGGGCTCCGCCGCACGCCGGTTGTGCTCCGGGAATTGACAGAACGGTGATGTTGCTTTTAGATGAGCCGATAATTCGTGATGTGATTTTGTTCCCGCTGAACGGTAAGGCGCAAGACCTGATGATGCAAGCACCGAATACGGTAACACAAGAACAGCTAAAAGAATTGCATATCGCCATAAAACTCGATTAATGGATGACTAGTGCGTTGTCTTCAGGACAAAAGTGTCCTCACGTACCAATTCCGACTAAAGCTTTTGTTTTGTGTCGCTTAAGCTAACTCATAAAAGCAAGTCTCATTGCTTAGCTCATAAAAACAATTCACAGGATTGTTTTTATATTGCAGTGTACGCTGCGGTACTTTTGCCTTTGACGCCTACTATTCATCTCATTACTCAAGTTTTATAAGAATTAGTTTAAGGGTAATAAGAAAAAAGCTCTCATTATTGAGAGCTTTTTTTGTCATAATTTATAAGATAAAATAAAAATTGTTTTGTAAAGCTAAAAAAGTTTTGACATTTGTGCGGAAGTGTGTTTTATACAAGACAGTTTATTGCTTCGTCGTCTAATGGTAGGACACGACACTCTGGATGTTGGTATCTTGGTTCGAATCCAGGCGAAGCAGCCATAAAAAAGCCACCCGTTATGGGTGGTTTTTTTATGGATGTTTTACCTTAGGATGAGAACCAACTCGGAATCGAAGTGTCCGCCCGAGGAATGGGCGGACGATGAGATCATTGAGGCTTGGAAAGCCGAAATAATCCAGGTGAAGCAGCCATAAAAAATCCCCGTTGTTCTTGAGTGAACAACGGGGATTGATTTTTTAGCCGACGACTTCGAGGAATTGCTTCTCACTCATCAGCCGTGTCTTCTTCATGAGCACCGGGTCGGTGAAGCCCTTGCTCCACAACAGATGTTCCATCTGAGTGGTTAGGACGGCCTGTTGGGCGTCTTGCACCTGACCGCTGATGCCCTCGTCATGAGCATCAAGCATCAGAGTCCTCATGATTTTGAGAATGCCGGCAACGGTCTCGTCGGTGCCGCACAATTCGTGCACAACATTGGGATAGCTGTACCCCAACCCGAGTGGCGCAAGCGGCTTGAACTCCTCCGGGTACTCATCGTAATCCGGCAGAGCAAAGCGTGTTTTGCCATGCTCTCGGAACAGGTGGGCTACACCGTTTGCCAGGGACAAGTCGAGAAGTTGGAATTCCGGCTTGTCATAACTCAGGAACCGCTGTTCCCTCATGGTACCGTCTTCCTTTTTAGGGGCAATGTCGGCGATGCGAACGTAGCAGTTCGGCGCTTTCTTGCTCTGGGCGAGCCCAAATGTAAATTCACTCATGACGCGCATCTGGTACACAGGGTACGAGATGAAGATGAGGTTCACATTGTCCTGTCCATACTTGTTCAGCGTTTCGATCAAGAGCTGAATGTTCTGGGCCATGTCGGTGTCACGCGGGGTCATCATGAACTTTCTGAGCCAATCCTTCGGGAGGCCGAGAGCGATTGCCTGCCGCATGTACATGCGGTACTCGCTACTCTTGCGGAATTCAAAATTGGGGTTGAATTCCGTCAAGTTCTGGTTATCCTCGAGCCCGAGGAAAATCACGCCTTCCGGTAGTTGGCGGTAGCGATGTACGTAGTAGTACACAGCCTCAACGGCCTTGGTGCCCGTTTCCTGGTGACCGGAGAAAACCACGAAGATATCCTTGCGCCCGCACTCTCGGTAGGGAATACGCTTGTAGGGATAACAGCAAGCGGTTTTTTCCTCATACTGATCCTCATACTCAAGGATAGTATACTCACCGCGCCCAAGTCGCTCTGCTTTCTTGATGAGGGCAATTTCCTCTTCGGTCAGGTGCCACATGGGCATGGGCAGAGGAAACTGATCTCGTGAAAGCTTGTCTTCCGGGTAGCCGATGACCGCTGCCCACTTTTTCAGAGCCTCCCAGTTATGGAAGAATCCGAAACAGCACCACTTGGCGTAGTGGCGCATGAATTCTTTTTTGTCATTCAAGCTCCCGCCGTAATTGGCAAGCAGGATCTTGATGAATTCGGCGTAATTGTGGAACGCCTGAATTTCTGACTGCGAGTGACCGCGCTCGATCAGCTCGTTGCTGTTCAAGAACTGTGCGTTTGCGAGCACCAGCTCAACAAAACGCTCATAGCATGTTTTCTGTGCCATATGTTTGGGGTTTAAGTTAATAAATGTTAATTATATTTGTTGTGGGCATTTGTATCATATTTTTGGTGATGATGCAACCTTTTTTGTCAAAATTTTTGAAATAAAAAAATCCCGACCTTGTGTAAGGTCGGGATTAAATTTCTTAGAATAGGTCAGCAGACTTAATGCCCTTAGCTTTGAGGAGCTGGGCTTTTGTAATGGCTTGATCCTCGTCGAACTCCTCAACAAAATTGAGGACATAGACCTTTGCCAGATGGGCTTGTCTGTCGCGCGTTTTGCCCTTGGAGTAGCCCTGGTTCCAGTAAATCAGGGTTCCCTCCTCGAGGGAGGTGCGGACGTCCACGCGGATGATTACTCCAAGGCTTGTACCGGCATTGTCGAAATGCGCTTCTTCGCCACGCTTGGCGAAGTTGTACTTCTTTTTATCGATGGAGGCGTCTGTTACCTTCTCATCGAAAGCCTCTCCGGTCGGAAGCTTGTAGTAAACCTCCTCAGCCAACTCGAAGGCATCCCGTACAGTCGGGGGGAGCTTGTTAATCTCACCGCCACAGAAGATGGTTTTGAGACCATACTCCTTGCGGAAGTATTTGCTGTCCCAATCACTTGCAGTGACGTCGGACAGCTCGTCGTTCAACAGAATGTTGAGAATCAGCTCGTCCACACTCCAGCCGTCAATGTTCATGTACTCCGGCTTGAGCATTTCTGCTGCAGCAACGATGGCATCTCGCCATGCTGCAGATCTTTCTTTTATTTTTTCCATACTTCTTTGCCACGCCGCCCGATAAGGGAGGATACACGTAGCCTTTTAATAATTTAACAATAACATTTGTTGCCAATAGTAATAACATTTTTTGTCTAAAAATGCAAGTGAAAAATTTCCTCTCTGAATTATTAAAGTATTTACCATCCTTTTTTGAATTTTTAGAGAAGGGAGAAATTCTTGTTGTATGGGAGCGTAAACCGAACAGATAACTTTGAAATTCAGAATGAGTTTAACCCCTTAAATTTTTAAACTCATCCACTCGCAAATGCTCGCACCCTCTCTAAAAATTTAGAGAGGGCTTTGTTTTCCTTATTTTCTTTGATAGCTGCCGCGCATATTAAAGTGGCAAATTGCCATTGCCAGGGCATCTGACGAGTCGTTGTTCTTGGGTTTACAACCGGGAAGCAGGACTTTGACCATGGTTTCGACTTGAGATTTTTCGGCTCTTCCGACTCCGACCACGGCTTTTTTGACCTTGGTCGGTTCATATTCCGTAACGGGAATGTTGTAAAGTGCCGGTGCCATAATCACGACTCCGCGTGCCATACCGAGTTTGATAGTCGAGGTGGGGTTATCGTTCAAAAAAACCTGCTCAATTGCGGCTTCATCAGGATGATAAGTTTCAATCACTTGCGCTAAAGTTTTATGAATAATTGTCAATCTCTCAGGAAGAGGCAATTTAGGATCAGTTTTGATAAAACCGTCTGCCACGTATTTTAAGCGATTATTTTCTACCTCAATGACTCCCCAACCGGTTGATGATAAGCTCGGGTCTAATCCTAAAATGCGCATTTGTTTGTCCCTTAAATAAATAAGGGGCTGAACCAGCCCCTCTTATAAATTTTACTCTTTTACTGAGCCAGTTTTTCCATTAATTCATCACTGATTTCGGCATTGTGATATACTTTTTGGACGTCGTCATCGTCTTCTAAAGCATCAATGAAATCGAGCAATTTACGTGCGGTCTCTTCATCCGTAATCTCGGTTGTAACCGTCGGTTTCCATTCTAAGCGAGAAGCCGAAGGGGTTCCGAAAACTTTCTCAAGGGCTTCGGTAACCGCGTTCAAATCATCAGGTAAGGTTTCGATATCATGATGTTCTTCATCGGTTGCGACGTCATTAGCACCGGCCTCTAAAGCTGACTCAAACATTTTATCCGCATCAGCGGTTGCTAAAGGATATTGAATAAAACCGATACGCTCAAAATTGAATGTGACAGAACCGGTCTCACCCATTACACCGCCGCGTTTCCCGAAAATGGTGCGGACGTTGCCGGCTGTGCGGTTTTTATTATCGGTCATTGCCTCAACAATAACGGCAACTTTACCGGGACCAAACCCTTCATAACGCATTGAAACATAGTCTGCGCCACCGGCTGTTTGGCTGGCTTTGGCAATAGCGCGTTCGATATTGTCTTTAGGCATACTTTCGGCTCTGGCAGCTTGAATGGCTAAACGCAGACGCGGGTTTTTATCAGGCTCGGGCATACCGCTTTTGGCAGCAATGGTAATATCACGAGCAAGTTTGGCAAAGACACGTGCCTTTTTGGCATCCTGTGCACCTTTGCGATACATAATATTCTTAAACTGGGAGTGTCCAGACATGTATTATCTCCTAAAACTTATCAAAAAATCTCTTCGTTTTTAATCTACTTTTTTGCTAAAATCAAGTTTTTTAGGTGCTATTTTGCGAGAATCATATATTCGATAGAATCCTTGAAAATATTGATAATCTTGATTTTGACACCGTACAAATCAATCAGTCGTTTATCTTTGGGGTATGACAAGACTTCAAATTCGCCGCTGTCTTGTACGCCGTTGTTGTTGGGTGCATCGAATCGATAGTAGATAAAGGTCAGATAATCTCCTTTTATGCCGCCATATTTAATATCATATCCTTTGATAGGAGAGGTCATTTCCATTTTTGTTTCGATTGTCGGGGTAAAAGAAAATGTTTCCGGATAGACAATAAAGTCTGTGTTCAGAAGAGCTAGTCTGTCGTTACGAATCTGACCGATTTTATTGTAAAGGTGTCCTTTATTATCAATCAGCGCCACAAAATCTTTTTCTTCCGTCGGAATGAGGGCATATCGCTCGTTACATTCAGGCAAAATAACTTCACCAAGTAAGTCAACTTGTTGTGCTTTTTTATATAAAACCGGTGCGGCGATTGAGGTTAAACCTCCGTCTTGATTAGCACGAACCATTTCTTTGGCATATTGGATTTTCCGAGATGTTTTATCATCAACAACACTGTATCCGACACGCGCGGATAAAACTTTATTAGAAGGATAATTACGTTGGGTGACAAGCTCGGTCTTGGCAACTTGCATGGAGGTATCGTAAAAGGTAATCGGCAAGGTTTGCAAATCTTCTATCCATTGGTTGCGCTCCGGCCAAAAGTTGATATTGCCGGCACGGATTGCACAAGCAGATACTAAAACAACAGTCGATAAAATTATAAATTTTTTCATTGTCATCTCGTGGCTTTAAAGTTCTTTTTAATTATTTTCTATTACCATACAAAAAAAGTATTATAGAGTAAACAACAGATTAAAAGTTATAAGGAAAAAAGATGAACCCGAGCGGCAGTTGCTGGCTGATAAAGTTTGAGCCGGTTGAGACAATGGATGACGTTGTTTCTGATTTTATGGATGACTATTTTGATGTGGTCGCCATTAATTATACAGAGGATGGTCGAGAGGAATATGTCGGTTATAAAGATAATCATTTTGATGAGCAGGATTTCATCAAAGCAGCAGAGCAGTGGCATGTTACTTTACCTCGCTATCAAAAAGAATTTCTGACAAGTCAAAATTGGTTGACGGAAAATATTATAAAGTTTGCACCGGTTAAGGTTGGGGATTTTACGATTTATGGTATCCATGAACAAAATATTCCGAATGACGGGCGCTTGAATTTGCGTATTTATGCCGCAACGGCTTTCGGGTCGGAGCACCAGACAACGCGCAGTTGTTTACAGGCTTTAAGTGATTATCATAAAATTAAAAAGGTTTCTGAAGTTAATGTTTTGGATATGGGAACAGGGTCGGGTATTTTGGCTTTGGCGGCGGCAAAATTGTGGCAGAAAAAATGCCATATCACGGCGGTGGATATTGATGAGGAGGCCGTTTCCGTTACACAGCAAAATGCTATAGACAATCAGTTGCAACAGTATATAGATGTTGCCGTCAGTGACGGATATCAGTCTGATTTGGTGAAAAAGAATGCACCTTATGATTTGGTTTTTGCCAATATTTTGGCGCGTCCGTTAATCAGTATGGCTCCGGATTTGTATCAAAACTTAAAAATCGGGGGATATTGTATTCTATCAGGTTTTGTTGAAGACCAAGAAAATTGGGTTATTAATGAACATATAAAGCAAGGATTGGTGTTGAGACATTTGTATCAACTCGATAACTGGCGGGCGGCTTTAATGGAGAAAATATCATGACATTGTCAGATTTGCAGAAAAAATTAAAAAAGGCTAAGTTTGATGCTTTTTTAGTAAGCCGGGATAATGTGTTTATCGGGCAAGATATTCGTGATGATGAAAATTTAATCAGGCACTTAACCGGCTTTAGCGGCTCAGCGGGGGTGCTCCTTATTCTGCCGGAAAAAAGTTTCTTATTCGTTGACGGAAGATATGAACTGCAGGCGCCTCAGCAGGTTGATCGTGCGCAAGTGGAGGTCGTTTGTACGAATAAAATTTCTTTAGCCGACTGGTTAAAAGAAAATTTAGCAGGTCAAAAAATAGGGTATAATCCATGGTGTTGGAGTATTAGGGATATTTTACGCTTCGATGGTGTAGAGATGAGGGCTGATAGTGAATTTTTGCCGTTTTTGTTATCCGGGCAAAAGGCAAAGTTATATGAATACGAAAAAGAATATTGCGGTGTTGCTCGCGAGGAAAAAGTGGCGAAGATGGCAAAATTTATTCAGGAAAAACGTCTTCAGGCTTATTTTATCTCAGCGGCGGATAGTGTGTCCTGGCTTTTGAACTTACGTTCCGATGCTTTACCTGAGACACCCGTGTTCAGGGCAGTGGCGTTGGTTGATGCTCGGTGTCATGTGTGGATATTTACAGATAATGTTGATATGAAAGGTATCGGTGCAAAATTAAATATTTTTCCTCTTTCGGAAATTCCGGCACGGCTGAAAAAATTCAAAAAACAAGTTGTCGGTTGTGATTTCGGAACAACTGCAACAGCGGTGATGGAGGCTGCAGAAAATCACAATGTCAAATTAGTGCCAGTGGAAGATTTTTGCCAAGAACAAAAAGCGACTAAAAACGAATGTGAATTACGGGGAATAAGAAATGCTCATGTTCGAGACGGGGTAGCGGTTTGTCAGTTTTTGTTTTGGTTAAAAGATCATTGGCAAGGTAAAACGGAACTGGATGTCGTGAAGAAATTGCATGAGTTTCGAGCGGCTCAAGATTTTTTTGTCTCGGAAAGTTTTGCAACTATTGCCGCCTCAGGTCCACATGGCGCAATAGTTCATTACGCACCGACAGCAAAAACAAACAGAGTCTTAGATGACAACAGTTTGCTGTTGCTCGACAGCGGTGGTCAGTATTATGACGGAACAACAGATATTACGCGTACAATTGCGCTGGGTACAGTCTCGCCGGCCATGAGTGAAGATTTTACATTGGTTCTGAAGGCTCATATCGCTTTGAGTTCAGCTGTGTTTCCGAAGAAAACAAGCGGGGCAAGATTAGATGCTTTGGCGCGTCAGGTGTTATGGCGCGAGGGAAAAAATTATAATCACGGCACAGGGCATGGGGTCGGTTGTTTTTTGAATGTGCATGAAGGGCCGCAATATATTTCTGCAGCTTGCCGAGAGCCGTTTGTTTGCGGGCAGGTAACTTCCATTGAGCCGGGATATTATCTGGAAAATAATTATGGTGTCCGTATTGAAAACCTGGCGGAGGTTGTTGATTCTTCTTACCAAGACTTTTTGATGTTTTCGCCTTTAACTTTAGTTCCTATTGATAAAAACGCCATCAATAAATATCTCTTGAGCGAAGAGGAGATTAAGTGGCTTGATGACTATCATCAGAAAGTGTTCGAAAAAATTTCACCGTTTTTGAATTCTGCCGAAAAAGAGTTGTTGTCGGAGGCCTGTGCTCCTCTCTGAAGTTTAATCAGATAAGGAGATTGGTATGTTCCAAAAATTTTTGTGGGCGGTTATGTTAGGAATAGCCGTTGTTTTGCCGTTGCGTGCCGAATTAACGTATCAAGGGGAATTTGATCCGGATATGACTTTGTCAGAGTATTTTGCAAAGGCTTACCCCAACCCGCAAAAGTCAATCATTTATGTTTTTTACAATGATATTAATATGAGTTGTGAGAACTGTCCGGAAACCATTGAATTGATTGAGCAGGTTTACCAACAAAATTATCAAAATCAATATGAACTCTTTGTCATCGATTACGGGGACGATGACGAATATAATTTTATTCAGACTTTTGATTTAGATAAGCCTTTAGAGGTTGTTTTGGTGCGTGTGGATGATGGTGCTGTGTTTGGCTACAAAAAGCTCGAAAATCTGAATTATCAAATTTCAGATCCGCTGAGTTTTAGTGATAATTTGGTTTATCAAATTAATTCTTTTTTGCCGTCTTAGCCTTTGTTGAAATACGACGTTTATGCGGTTTCTTTTGAATGTTTAAGGCAATCTCGTAGCTCAATAAAGCTATCGCGGAAATAACCAGTGGTAACAGGTAGTAGATAATGCGGTAAGCGATGAGGGCGCCAAACAACATGGCTTGGTTATGCTCACCGGGGATAATGTACATAAACAGTGTTTCAAAAACACCAAGTCCGCCAGGTACTTGACTGAATACTCCTAAGACTTGGGCAATGATAAAAACACCGATGAAAGTAATGAACGGGATTTCAACAAATGCCGTCAAGGTGAAATACAGTACCAGAGATGCCATTACAATATCAAAGCCACCAATGACAACTTGGGCTAGAGCCATGCGGAATGAAGGCATATTTAGTTCTACGCCTTTTATGATGAAGGGTTTCTTATAATAAACGGAAGCCCAAAAATAAAGGAGCAAACCGATTAATGAAATCAGAGCCGTTATCGAAGTGGTTAAGCGAGAGACAGAACCGTCGCCAAAGGCGTGATCCGGTGTCATCAGATAACCAAGGATAATTAAAAAGAAACATGCTACAAGATAAGTAAATCCGGAAAAGGTAATCATTTTAATGATATCTGTGCCGTGAAATCTCCAGCGTGTGTAGAGGCGATAGCGAATCGCTCCGCCCGAAACAATTGCGTGTCCGGCATTGTTGCTGACGGAAAAGCCGATAAACCCGACAAAAATCCATTTCCATGCCGCAAGTTTTTTCTTGATATACTTGAGGGCCAAAAAGTCATACGATGAAAGGGCAACATACCCAAAAAATGAGGCTAAGCACGCACACCACAAGTTGTGTGAAGGAATCGCCAGCAAGGCGTTTTCAATGTCAGCCCATTCGTATTTTGAAAGCTGATGGTATAGCATATAAGCTGCTAATCCGAAGAAAAACAACCCTGACCATGAGAGTATTTTTTTGAAGATACGTTTGGTTTTCCCTGACATAATTTATGTTTTACCTTTGTTCTTTCGATCAAGTTTATTTGCGAATTTATTATCTTATTAATCGTTTTTTTGTTGTTCGTCATTAAAAAAGACAATCTCTCCACAGCAAAACAGAAAAAATATAATCTTTTTCTAATTTTTGCCAAGGGCTGGAATTTTAAATTAATTTTCATAAATATTCTCTATTGTGTCAGAGTAGAGTTCTCGGGCTTGACAAAGTCGATGAACTGCTGTCTAATCGACATATCGGATATGGAGGGAAAGTATTATGAAATTTATGAAATTTATAGCGTTGGTTGCCTTGTCAGTCGGAGGAGTCGCCTTTTATCAAAGTTCTCATGCACAGCAGATGCAACCACAAACGATATCCAATGCAGCATTGATTAAGACTCTATTGTCTCAGGAAATTAAAGAGAATCCGGTTTTTGAAGGGAATCGTGAATCTATACAATATGTTTTGGATAATAGCGGCAACGATGCTTTGATTGCTCCAGATTGCCCGATGTATGCGGCGTTGTTGGTTCATTCAGTTAACCAAAATGCTTTGTTCGATACTTATTACAATATTCAGGGGAATTTCGGGTATAGGTTTGCTTTTGTGGAAAATGGTAAACCGAAGTTAGTTAATTATAATTTTTATGAAGTATATGACTCCGATGCAGATAGGCTCTTGGGACATCAAACATCTATTACCGTTACGGCTTTTCGTGTACATAATGAGTTGGATAATGCGCAATCTGTTAAGTATATTGTTGATAATATTTGCACACCGCTTAATCGCTTTTTGGCACAGAATGCAGGGGCAACGCCGTCAGAAATGTTGTCTAAAATGCGACTTTATTTTACTAAGTAAGGAATTTTATTTTTTGCAACGGGAGATTATCTCCCGTTTTTTTGTGCTTATAAGCTGAGAAAATTCTTGTCAGATAAGGGGTTTTTGTTTACGATGATATCAATGTAAAATAAGGATAATATGATGATAGCTAAATTACGGGGAATTATTGATACTATAGGAGAAGATTATTGCATTATTGATGTGAACGGGGTCGGATATTTAGTTTATGCCTCTTCTAAAACATTATCGCGCCTGATTAAAGGTAATCAATTTTCTTTGTTGATTGAAATGGTGGTGAGAGAGGATAGTATCTCGTTGTTCGGGTTTTATGATGCCTGGGAAAAAGAGTGGTTTTTGACCTTGACCAAAGTGCAGGGGGTTGGGGCAAAAGTTTGCCTGAGTATTTTATCGGCCTTAACACCGTCACAATTAGCACAAGCCGTATCCGCACAAGACAAAGCCTCATTTACGCGTGCCAGCGGGGTCGGACCAAAGTTGGCTGCTCGTTTGGTAACGGAGTTGAAAGATAAAATTGTGACCATTCCGACCGAGTTAACAACCAGAAATGATTTACAGGCAGCGCCTGAGGCAAAAGTTGATGCAACGGAAGAGACTGCCGCTTATGAAGATGCTATTGCCGGACGAATCGATAATCCGATGAAATTGGATGATGCTATTTCGGCTTTGGTTAATTTGGGGTATCAACGATTGGAGGCTTATCAGGCGGTTAATAAAGCCAATGCCGCAGAGCCGGAGGCTGATGTTGCCAAGCTCATTCGTTTGGCTTTAAAAGAATTTGCACCGAAGGAATAAGAGATGGTAAAAGAAGAACGTTTGGTCAGTCCGAAAAAACAAGAGGAAGACGAAAAAAATGTTAATGCGCCGATTAATTTGCGTCCGCAAAGCTTAGATGATTTTGTCGGGCAAAAGGCGGTTTGCGATAACTTAAAAGTTTTTATTGAGGCGGCAAAACAACGCGGAGAGGCTTTGGACCATGTGTTGTTGTTTGGTCCTCCGGGACTGGGTAAAACGACATTAGCCTCTATTATTGCCAAAGAATTAGGTGTCGGGTTTAGGGCGACGTCGGCACCGATGATTTCAAAGTCCGGTGATCTGGCGGCAATTTTAACGAATTTAGAGCCGAATGATGTGCTGTTTATTGATGAAATTCATCGTCTTAATCCGGCAATTGAGGAAGTTCTCTATTCGGCAATGGAAGATTTTCAACTTGATTTGATTATCGGGGAAGGGCCGTCGGCACGCTCAGTGCGAATCGATTTGCAACCGTTTACATTGGTAGGAGCAACAACGCGTTCCGGCTTGTTGACAACGCCATTGAGAGAGCGTTTCGGAATACCGCTCCGATTAGATTTTTATTCTCCGGAGGATTTGAAAAAGATTGTTGTTCGTGGGGCAAATTTGCTTGGTATGCCGATTTCGGAAAACGGTGCATTAGAAATAGCCAAGCGTTCACGCGGGACGCCTCGTGTTGCCGGACGCTTATTGCGTCGTGTACGTGATTTCGGAGAAGTGGCAAATGCTAAAGAAGTAGATAATGTGATTGCCGACAAAGCTTTGAAAAAGCTCGATGTTGATGATTACGGGCTTGATGCGTTTGACAGGCGTTACTTGAAATGTATTGCTGTTAATTACGGGGGAGGACCGGTCGGAATTGATACGTTGGCGGCGGCATTGTCTGAAGAGCGTGATACGTTGGAAGAAGTATTGGAGCCGTTTTTGATGAAGCTTGGCTTTTTGCAACGTACTCCGCGCGGGCGTGTGATTTCGGATTTAGGGTGTGATTACCTTGGAATGCCTCGTTTTAAGGCTCGTCCGTCTGCTAAGCAATTTGATTTGCTCGAAATTATGGAGAATGAACAGCTATGAGTTATAACGTTTCTGTGGCCCAAGGGCAATTTTTTGATAAAGTTTTTGCACTTCCGGTACGGATTTATTATGAAGATACTGATGCCGGCGGAATAGTTTATTACGCCAATTATCTCAAGTTTGCCGAGCGTGCCAGAACGGAGTATATTCGGGCGTTAGGCTGTACGCAAAGTGAGGCTTTGGAAGAGGAAAAGTGCGGTTTTACGGTGCGCCATGTGGAAATTGATTATAAAAGACCAGCGCGGTTAGATGATGAATTGGTTATTACTTGTGAACTCCAAGAGGTAAAAGGAGCGGCGGCCGTCATGCACCAAGAGGTTTTACGCGGAGATGATGTTTTAGCGACGATTGAGGTTAAAGTTGCCTATATTAATCTTGTTAAGTTGCGCCCGGTACGAATCCCAGAATGGCTAAAAACACGCTCTTTGGATGACTAATACAGAATCTTCGAGATGAAAAAATGCTCATGTACCTCTATGTACACTCCGCTTTTTTCACTCTTGATTCTTATTATTCATCTCAAATATCGTGTTTTTTTTAAGGTGTGTAATATCTGCACCAGAAACAACATTTATCGTTTTTTAGGTTAGAAATTGTTTTTTGGGCTACTAGGGCGTCGTTATCAGGTTAGGTGTATTCTTTTATATTTCCTCGCCCCATCTAGTGGGGAGAGGGTTAGGGTGAGGGGCAAACTCACCAGATTTGCAACCTCGCTAAAGCATCGGGCAAATCTTGCCTCTCTTTTCGCAAGAGAGGTCATTTAAATTTTCTCAAAAAATTGACAAAAAAGTGTTGCATAGGGATGAAAAATGTGATATAAATATCATCAGAAAAATATAATTAATTTATAATTTAAAAGGCTACGTGTATCTGCTCTTTGGAGTGGCGTGGCGATAAAAAATATGAGAAAAGAATTTTTTAAGACAGCAGGAATCCTGCTGACAATCGCCTGTGTGGCAATCAGTGTTATTCTCGGCGTGCGTGCCGGGATGGTAAGTGAAAGTATTTGGGCTGGTGTCCGGACAGGAGGAGGCTTCCTCTTTGGCACAGCTCTCTTTGCTCTCGGGGTGGGAGCGTGTGCAAAGTGCGACTACAAATGTCCTGTTGTTGCAACGATCCTCTGGGGAATTTCATTGCTGGGCATAGCTGTTTTAGGCGTTTCCCTCATGGCGATGATGGCATTAGATTTTATCCCTGTGACTATGGCAACTGTGAAAACAGGTCTGTGGATTGGGGTCGGCATGTTTGTCGGGCCGATACTTTTGGTCATGGCTTACTTCTGTGGATTGTCTCTATGGGCATTTGCCAAAGAACACAGAGTTTTTAGCATAGCGACCATAATTTTAGCTGTGGCAATGGGAATAGGTTACATTGCTATAGGAAAAGGATTTTGGGTCGGTTTTGCCGGCTTCCTATTCCATTGGACATGCATCTGCGTAATTACTTATGCGTGGAATGCCGTAAAAGACGAAGGAAAAGCTCGTCTGTATTGGAGAATAGCTATGTCTTTAGCTCTTATCTTCTTTGGCAGCGGGCTTGCGTTCCTACTTTCAGAAGTTTTGATGGGTGTACCGGCATTGCATGACATATTGTTGTGGATCGCTCAAAATGTAGGCATGTATTCAATGTATTGCTTACTTGCCTATGCTGCAGTGTGGGTGTTGCTCTTTTATGGGGCAATGATTTGGTCAAAGGTCAGCTCTCGATAATCCAACTTCTCTTTTTTTTTACCCCTTTTCGTCGTGATGACGCGAAGGGGTTTTTTTGTTTTAAATATCATTTTATACCCTCTCTAAATTTTTAGAGAGGGTATAAAATGGTGGAAGATAGCCATTTTGAGTCTTCTCTGAATGTTTAGAGAAGACAAGGTTTGCCCGAAGCATCAGCGAGGTTGCAAACCTAAGATGAGTTTAGTTAATGTTTGCAAATTTTAGAAGTTTAAACTCATCCTGAAATTCTAAAATGATATGTTCGGCAAGAGCCTCCATATCACAAGAATTTCATCCTTCTCTAAAAATTCAGAGAAGGAAACAATAGTCCTGTAGGGTGAGACCTCGAGGATGACGGGAGGGAAATGGAGATGCAGAGGGGCTTTTTTGTTTTAAAAGCCTGTTAAAAGTAGCTCATAATTAATTGAATCTTTAGATTTTTATGGTAGGTTGAGGGCAACGTGTAATTTATGAAAAAGAGAGAAAATGATGGAAGAAGTTGATACCCAAACTTTAACAGATGTTGTTGAAAATACTGCCAATAATATGACCTTATGGGATATGGCATGGTCTTCGGATACAATCACTAAAATTGTTTTAATCGGTTTAATTGCTGCCTCTGTTTGGTGTTGGGCAATTATTATCGAGAAATTCGGAACGCTTCGCCAGATGAAGCAATATACTAAAAGTTTTGAGGAGAAGTTCTGGTCCGGCGGTTCTTTGGATCGTTTATATGATTCAATCGGTAATCGTCCGAGAGACCCGATGTCGGCAATGTTTGTTGCCGCTATGAAAGAGTGGAAACGCACCAATATTCTTAAATCCAAGACAGATAGAGGGTTGCGCGGTGTCTCTTTGCAACAACGTATTGAAAAAGCCATGACGGTTTCTATGGATAAAGAGTTGGAAGCCTTAGATACGCGTATGGGCTTTTTGGCATCAACCGGTTCGGTCGCGCCTCTGGTCGGTTTGTTCGGGACAATTTGGGGAATTATCGGCAGTTTTAATGCAATTGCGGCAACGCAAAGTAACTCCTTATCCGCAATGGCTCCCGGAATTGCCGAGGCGTTATTTACAACAGCATTTGGTTTGATTGCCGCTATTCCGGCTGTGTTGGCTTATAATAAAATTTCTTCGGATATTGATCGTTTTGCAAAGAAATTGGAAAATTTCCAGGCTGAATTTTCGACCATTCTTTCTCGTGAGATTGATGACACGGCGATTAAAGCCGATATGGCAGGAGAATAGCCTATGGCTCGTCTGACAGCAAACGGTATTCGGAGTTCTCGTTACGGAAGGCGTCGTAATGCAGATATCAATATGACTAATTTAATGGACGTCATGATGGTCCTGTTGGTGGTGTTTATGGTGGCGGCACCGTTGATGACATCCGGTATTGCGCTTGATTTGCCAAAGGTCGGCGGTAAGGCTTTGAATGGTAAAGACACCTCGGTTAATATCAGTGTCGATAAAGAAGGGTATTACTATATCGGTAAAACCGAAGTTCCGCAAGATCAAATTGTCGACAAAGTTAAGGCTATTCGAGAGGCCAATAATGAGCTGACAATTACAATTTCCGGCGATACAGATGCTCAATACGGGCGCGTTATCGGCTTGATGGCGCTCCTTAAAGAAGCCGGATTTGATAAAGTCGGTTTGAAGACAGAACCTAAACCTTTGGGCAAGAAATAGCATAGAATGAAACAGGCACTTTATAAATCAATTGCGTTACACTTGGCTGTGCTGATCCTCTTTTTGGTGGATGTGCCGGCTTTTTGGCGTCATGATTTGGTGGTTGACCAAGTGCCGATTATTGTTGATTTGAATGATGTTAAAATTGCGGAGATGACGAATCTTCCGCCTAAGGCGAAAATGGGTGAGGAAGATAAAGAGGCCAGTAAAATTAAACGCAAAATAGAGGATAATTATACCAAAGAAACACCACCGGAACCTCAAGAAGAGGTTAAAGAAGAAAAGACTTCTAAGGAAGAGCCGGAAGCGGTTGATGAAAAACCGCAAGAAGTGAAACAAGATTATTTGGTTGCTCCACAACCGAAAAAGCCTGAAAAACAGGTTAAAAAGGCTGCTCCTATGCCACAGCCGAAGAAACCTCAGCCTAAAAAGCCGGAGGTTAAAAAGCCGCAAAAGCCCGAAAAAGGGACACCGCAATTGGCAAATCCGCTAAAGAGTTTACTCGCCTCGGTTGATGCGCTCGAAAAAGATTTGGGTGAGACAGATCAAGAGGCGGTGATTAAAGAGGGTACAAAAGTCAATAATATGGGTGTTGAAGGCGGTGTCGGCGGCTCATACTTTAGTGAATTATCGATTACCGAAGCTGATATGATTGCCGGACGTTTGCGCCAATGCTGGAACTTGGATCCGGGGGCGATGGGCATTGAAGATATGATTGTTGAAATTCGTGCTCATTTGAATCAGGATGCAACGCTTCGTAAAGTTGAGATTTTAGATATGTCTCGAGTGAACTCAGATACACACTATCGTTCGGTGGCAGAGAGTGCGCGTCGTGCGGTTTATTCTTGTGCCGGTGTTTATAAGATTTTTGCCGAGAAGTATGCCGATAAATATGATATGTGGAAGACGATGCTCTTGCGCTTTAACCCAATGACCGGCGCGGTTAATTAAAAAATATCTTGTGCGCGTGTCAAAATTGTGGTATATGTCTTTGTGGAGAGAATTATAAAGTAATTATTAACCCTTAAAACAAAAAAATATGAGAGAAATCAAAAATCTTGCCGATGTGCAGAAAACTCCAGAAAGTGAATGGATTGTTGGACACTCTGTAGGTGGCAAATGCCCTTATTGCGGTAAAGAGTTGCCGGTTTATCGGGATTGTTGTGTGCGTTATGGAGCGTGCGATTGCGAGGTTGCACAGGCTATCGAAGAGCATAACAAAAAAGTGCTCGAAAACCGAAAAAAGGCAGAAGACCCGTCGTTCTGCCGTGTTCATCACCGCCCTAAGGTTTGGCTCAAAGCCGTTGGGCGTGATGGTGATTGCGGTGGCGGGCGTTGGTACTGCCCCGATTGTGAAAAGTAAAAAAGCTCCCCTTTTTGACTTAGCGGTCATTAAGGGGGTTTTTGTATTCCCTCTCTAAATTTTTAGAGAGGGGTAGGGTGAGTTTAAAAAGATTGGCTCAGTTAAAGAAAAGGTTTAAACTCATTCTGAATTTCTTAATAAGCCGAGATTACTTCAAAAATCAAAGATTTTTTCGTAATGACAATTATATTTAATAACTTCCCTAAAAATTCAGGGAAGAAAAATAAGGGGAGTTTTTTTGGCGTCATATATGTTAATAATTATTTTAGAAAAAGCTGGTATGATTTTGATAGAACATAATTTTTAGGGAATATAAAATGGCGGTTGCTCGTCGTTTATCATTTGGCAGATTACGTCAGAACGTGTATGAGGTTATTCGCGCGAACAGCTTGTCTTTGTGCAAATTTTCGATTTTGAATATGGCTTTTTTACTGGTGCTTACCTTAGGGTTAGGCGGAGTCGGTTCGTTATGGTTTTTAGCCTGGGGGCTCGGTTACTATCTGTTCCATTTTATGTTTTTTCGCTGGTTCTTTGCCAAAAAACCGCCGCTTCTGACGTTAAAGTTTTTTGATACGCTGTTACCTGCAGTTAAGGTGATGTTTATGGTTATGCTGGGGTTGACGGTGCTGGCTTATTTTCCGTATTTTCCGCTTTTGTTCGGGGGGACATCTGAAACAATCAAGAATGTGATTACGTTGTTTATCGGCGATTTTATGGGCGAATCAAATGCCTATAATTTTATGATTAGCTTAATTATGCTGGTAATGGCGCCGGTTATTATTTATCGCCCGTTGTTGGGGTGGGTAGCCGCTGTTTTAGGGCGAAGCGGCAGTTTTCGCAATGCTTTTAAGCATACTTCCGGTTACTATAAAATGTTTTTGAAAGTTTGTTTTGTTTTTTATGTACTGGGCGGGGTATTGTGGTTGCTTGATCGTGGTTTGGATTGTCACGGTATTTTGTTTGCGATCGGGGCTGCGCCGCTGTCAATTTTATTTAATTTGTTTTTGGCAAAGACGTATGAAGCCTTATTTCTGGATTAGTTCCAAAAACTCTTTCTCACTTAAGATTTTAACTCCCAATTCCTGAGCTTTGGCGGCTTTAGAGCCTGCATCAGTCCCCATAATTACATAATCGGTATGAGAGGAGACGGAGCCGGCAACTTTTGCACCCAAAGACTGAGCTTTGGCTTTGGCCTCCGAGCGTGTCATTTGCTCCAATGTGCCGGTAAAGACGACAGTTTTACCGGAAATCGGTGAGTCGTGGCGCGCCTCGTCAATAAAATCTTCAACCTTTACATGAGAAAGGAGTTTATTGATAATCTGCAGATTATGCTCTTCTTGGAAAAACTCGACAATGTCTTTTGCCATAGCCCCACCGATACCATCAATCGAGACCAGTTTGGCGGTTTCTTTTGTACGCATTTCAGACATAAAGGCGGTAAAACTACCGTAATTTTGCGCAATTAAGCGAGAAGTTGCCGCGCCGACCTGACGAATCCCAAGCGCATAAATAAAACGGTCAAGTGCTATGGTGCGCTTGCGGTTGATGGCATTAAACAGATTATCGACCGATTTTTTGCCCCAGCCTTCGCGAGATTCCAAGTGCAGTGCCGAGCCGGATTGGTGGGAGAATAAGTCGCCATCATTATTACGCTCTTGGAGCGTGAAAATATCATCAGGGGTTTTTAAGATTCCTTCTTTGTAAAAATCTTCAACAATCTTTTCGCCCAAGCCTTCAATATCAAACGCATCTTTGGAGACAAAGTGAATCACTCTTTCAACCGCCTGTGCCGGACAACTCAAGCCGCCGGTGCAACGCCGCACGGCTTCATCTTCTTCGCGAATAGCGTGGGCGCCGCAAACAGGGCAAATGGTCGGGAATATAAATTCCTGTGAGGTGCTCGGGCGTTTATCGGGCAAAACGGCAACGACTTGCGGGATGACATCTCCGGCACGCTGAATAATAACCGAATCGCCAATGCGAATGTCTTTGCGCTTGATTTCATCTTCGTTATGCAAAGTGGCATGAGACACCACCACACCGCCGACGGTAATCGGCTCTAAGTCGGCAACAGGCGTTAAAGCGCCGGTGCGCCCGACTTGAATGCGAATGTCATTGACTTTGGTAATCGCCTGTTCGGCCGGAAATTTGTGGGCAATCGCCCAGCGTGGGGTGCGGGTCAGAAATCCTAAACGTTCTTGTAAGGCAATGTCGTTTACTTTGTAAACAATGCCGTCAATATCATAAGGCAGGTCAGCACGAATTTCCATTAAGTGGTTAAAATTATGGTCAATTTCTTGCGAGGAAGCGCAGAGTTTGTTATGCGGATTAACCGGAAAGCCCCATTTTTGCAGACAATCAAAAAATTCGGCTTGCGTGTTCCAACAACGCTCGGAAATCTCACCCCAAGTATATGCCCAAATGCTTAAATTGCGTTCAGCGGTGATTTTCGAATCGAGTTGACGCAAAGAGCCGGCAGCGGCATTGCGCGGATTGGCAAAGGTCTTTTTCCCCTCTTGCTCGTAGCGTTGGTTAAGGGCAAAAAAGTCTGACTTTGCCATATAAACCTCACCGCGAACTTCGAGAATTTTGGGGGCATTTGTCAGTGTGAGGGGCAGTTGTTTAATGGTTTTAAGGTTTGCGGTAATGTCTTCGCCAACAATGCCGTCGCCACGGGTTGCACCGGAGACAAATGTGCCGTTTTCATAACGGGCGGAAAAAGATAAGCCGTCAATTTTCGGCTCAGCCATAAATACCGGTGTTTCAGCGGTGTTTAGAAAGCGTTTGACACTCATGATAAAGTCATCAACTTCCTCAATCGAGAATACATCACCCAAAGATAACATCGGGAAACGGTGAGTGATTTTTTTGAAACCGCTTTGCAAGGGAGCGCCGATTTTTTTCGACGGGCTGTTTGCAAGAACTAACTCGGGGAAGCGTTTTTCAATTTGCTCATTACGCAGTTTAAGAGAATCATATTCGGCATCAGTCAGATAAGGTGCGTCATTTTGATAATAGGCAATATCTGACTTTGCCATTTCTTCCGCAATGTATTTTAATTCGGCTAACGCTTCTTCTTTTGTTAATTCTGTAATCGGTTTCATTATGATTCCTTATATTTTGTTGGTCATGTCCGAACTTGATTTATTCGCACTGTCATTTCGGTACTTGATGCCGGAATATTCTCTGTTTCTGTCATTTCAGAACTTGATTTTTTTGTACTGTCATACCCGAACTTGATTCGGGTATCCAATATTTATGGAATCTGAATCAATAAGGATTTCTTTAATATTGGATTACCGAGTCAAGCTCGGTAATGACAATTAAAAAAAAGATTTTGGCTCGTTACCTATCATGACAATGTATATAATATATACCCCCACTTTGTCTTTATTTCCAGAAGAAAGTGTCGGTTGTTAGAGGGGGAAATTTTCTTTCATTAAACAACTAGACAAAGTTTGAAAAATATGTTAATATTATTTTGTTATTTGAGTTTTATACTGTGAGCAAACAACAATTAGGAGCGATGGTTATGGAAAAAGAAAAACCTTACCTGCCTTTTGAGCAAGATGGCAAAACTTATAATTTATATGAACTGCCGGATGGGTTTGTGATTAAGGGTGATTTAGATTTGGCGGGTAAAGATTTTGAAAAATTACCGGATTTATCGAAAGTCATTGTGGAGGGGAATTTTTACTGCCATCGTTGTTATAATTTAACTAGCTTAAAAGGAGCTCCGAAGAAAGTCGGAAAAGGTTTTAGTTGCTGGGGCTGTTATCATTTGACCAGCTTAGATGGAGCTTCGGAGAAAGTTGGAGGATATTTTGACTGCTGGGGTTGCGACAATTTGACTAGCTTAGCGGGAGCTCCGAAAGAAGTCGGAAGAGATTTTGATTGTCATAATTGTAAGAGTTTAATCAGCTTATATGGATCCTCGGAGAAAGTCGAAGGAGATTTTAGGTGTAGTGATAATAAGAATCTCACAAGCTTGGTAGGTATTTCTTCTGCCCGATACATAAATTGTGATGACGGACTCGAAAAGAAATATGGTTTCAATCGTTCCTTTTCATTTGATGAGTTTAAGTCTAGTCAGGTATATCAGGAAGAATTAAAAGAATACGAGGAACAACAAAAACAAAAGAAGAATAATATTCTTAAACAGAAAAAGAAAAATATTCTTAATAGTAAGCGTTTAAAATATAAACTAATGAGAACTATTGCTGCTGAAAATGTTTCTGATGAAGTAGATGAAAAAACAGGAAAACGCAAAATTAATCCTAAACGGTCAACAGAACAAAAGAAAGTAATCAAAGAAGTTTTGGACTCAGTATCAAAAGGGATTACTGATTAGAAAAAATATGAATTTTATAAAAAAACAGGCAACCAATTGGTTGCCTGTTTTAGAATCAAAATTATTTCAGCCTAGTTTGGTGAAACAATCATAATCATTTGACGACCTTCCATCTTTGGCTCCGAATCGACTTTTATCAGCGACTCCAAATCATCTAATATGTTTTGCAGAACCTTTGCTCCCATATCGCTGGCGGCTTCACGCCCTTTGAAACGCATGGTAAACTTAACCTTATTACCTTGGCTTAAAAACTTCTTCGCCTGTTTGATTTTGACCTCATAATCATGAGTATCAATCATCGGACGGAGCTTCAGCTCTTTGGTTTCTACGATTTTTTGATTTTTCTTGGCTTCGTTTTTACGCTTTTGAACTTCGTACTTATACTTACCATAGTCGAGAATCTTACAAACCGGCGGATTTGCCTGCGGTGAAATCTCTATTAAATCTAAATCTGCTTCAGCGGCAAGTTCTAATGCTTGTTTTATCGGCATAACGCCTCTGTTTTCTCCGGTTTCATCAATCAGTCGAACTTCTTTGACTCTAATATCTTCGTTAATGCGTGGTCCCTCATCTGTGCGTACTGGCGCATTGGTATTCTCTTTAGCTATGGTAGCCTCCTTAAAAATGTTAATACAATCAATTTACTTATATAATAAGAGTTGCAAAAAACGCAAGAGTAAATGTCGAACTTTAAAGACTCCGTTCGCGACTCCTTATATATATAATACACAATATATATGTGTTTTTGTTAATAATCTATTATTTTAACAGCCTTGTTTATAAAATTTTTCATTATATTTATCTATAATATTCAATATGTTAGTGTTATTTGTAAAATATTTTTGTAAAATTTTAATTTTTTTTTAAAAAAGGTGTTGACTTTAGAAATTCATTGGCATATAACACCGCTTGTCGCGAGGGACGGGTACTTAATAAAGTACAGCACTTCTCCGTGATGAAAAGTTATAAGACATAGTGAATAGAAAGAAAAAGGATACGCAGACGGTGCTGAAGCACCAAGTATAAAAAGCAAAAAAAAAATAAAGTCTGTGTATTGAATAAAGGAACCTAAGAAATTCTTTTGGTAATTTGAGAGCAGACAGGATTAAATGAATCGAATATGAGAGTTTGATCCTGGCTCAGAACGAACGCTGGCGGCAGGCTTAACACATGCAAGTTGAACGGTATTGTGAGGTGCTTGCACTGAGCAAGAGAGTAGCGCACTGGTGAGTAACACGTGGGAACATGCCCTAAAGTACGGGATAGCGTCTGGAAACGGACGATAATACGGTATACGCCCTGAGGGGGAAAGATTTATCGCTTTAGGATTGGCCCGCGGCAGATTAGGTAGTAGGTGGGGTAAAGGCCTACCTAGCCGACGATCTATAGCTGGTCTGAGAGGACGATCAGCCACATTGGGACTGAGACACGGCCCAGACTCCTACGGGAGGCAGCAGTGAGGAATATTGGGCAATGGGGGAAACCCTGACCCAGCCATGCCGCGTGAGTGAGAAGGTCTTCGGATTGTAAAGCTCTTTCGGATGTGACGATGATGACGGTAACATCTAAAGAAGCCCCGGCAAACTTCGTGCCAGCAGCCGCGGTAATACGAAGGGGGCGAGCGTTGTTCGGAATTACTGGGCGTAAAGGGAGTGTAGGCGGTTATGTAAGATAGCGGTGAAATGCCAGGGCTTAACCTTGGAACTGCCGTTATAACTATGTGACTAGAATGATAGAGAGGATATCGGAATACCCAGTGTAGAGGTGAAATTCGTAGATATTGGGTAGAACACCGGTGGCGAAGGCGGGTATCTGGCTATTAATTGACGCTGAGGCTCGAAAGCATGGGGATCAAACAGGATTAGATACCCTGGTAGTCCATGCTGTAAACGATGAATGCTTGTTGTCGGTTTATTGATCGGTGACGGAGTTAACGCATTAAGCATTCCGCCTGGGGAGTACGGTCGCAAGATTAAAACTCAAAGGAATTGACGGGGACCCGCACAAGCGGTGGAGCATGTGGTTTAATTCGATGCAACGCGAAGAACCTTACCAACTCTTGACATCCTTATCGGGGAGATCAGAGATGATTTCTTTCAGTTAGGCTGGATAAGTGACAGATGCTGCATGGCTGTCGTCAGCTCGTGTCGTGAGATGTTGGGTTAAGTCCCGCAACGAGCGCAACCCCTGCTATCAGTTGCTAGCAAGTCAAGTTGAGCACTCTGATAGGACTGCCGGTGACAAGCCGGAGGAAGGTGGGGATGACGTCAAGTCATCATGGCTCTTACGAGTTGGGCTACACACGTGCTACAATGGCGCTTACAGAGGGGAGCGAGATCGCGAGGTCGAGCCAATCTTGAAAAAGCGTCTCAGTTCAGATTGTTCTCTGCAACTCGAGAACATGAAGTTGGAATCGCTAGTAATCGCGGATCAGCATGCCGCGGTGAATACGTTCCCGGGTCTTGTACACACCGCCCGTCACGCCATGGGAGTTGGTTCTGCCTGACGGCGTTGAGGTAACCCGCGAGGGAGCCTGGCGACCACGGTAGGGTCAGCGACTGGGGCGAAGTCGTAACAAGGTAGCCGTAGGGGAACCTGCGGCTGGATCACCTCCTTTCAAAGACGAAAGTGTTTAAGCACTGTCTACGTATCCTTTTTTTTGATATCTGGTGAGAGATCCTTAAGAGAAATTAAGGGTTTGTAGCTCAGGTGGTTAGAGCGTACGCCTGATAAGCGTAAGGTCGGAAGTTCAAGTCTTCCCAGACCCACCACTTATAGAGGGGGTATAGCTCAGCTGGGAGAGCACCTGCTTTGCAAGCAGGGGGTCAGGAGTTCGATCCTCCTTACCTCCACCAAAATTTTCAATACCATTAGGTATAGGGAAATTTTGGTAGAAGAAATGAAGGTGAGAAAGACTGGTAGGAGTTCGGAATCGAGTTTGGCGGAAGTGCACGGAAGTGCAGTTGAAGCCAAGGGAGATGAAAGGGGCCCAAATCTATGATTTGGGAATTTCCAACCGACTTACCTCCACCAATTAAACGAGAGTTTGGTTGATGGCATCAGATGAAGGATAGTTATAAGCAATAGTGAATAAGAGAGAAACGAATTAGAGTAAGATCTAATGGAGAAAAAACTGAAAAAGTAAAAGATACACCTTTTAATATGACAAAGATATTAAAAGCGGGTAGATTTTGACTGAGTAAAGTTTGGTATAAATGAGCTCCTGAAGAGTATTTTGAACGAGAGTTTAGAATATGGATTTTTTTGTGATAGTACGCCGTAGCTTTCGAGCGCTGCCTACGATTTACGTAGGTAGGTGAGCGAGAAAGATGCAAGTAATAGCACAAAAGGGGAGGAGATTATTTATACGATGAATCAAGCGATAGGTAAGGGCATTTGGTGAATGCCTTGGCACTCAGAGGCGAAGAAGGACGTGATACACTGCGAAAAGCTGCGGGGAGTTGTGAATAAGCTATGATCCGCGGATATCCGAATGGGGGAACCCACAGAGAGATCTGTATCTTATGATGAATAAATAGTTATAAGAAGCGAACGCAGGGAACTGAAACATCTAAGTACCTGTAGGAAAGGAAATCAACCGAGACTCCGAAAGTAGTGGCGAGCGAAATCGGATCAGCCGATGGATTGTATAATAAGAACTAGAATGGCGTGGGAAAGCCAACCGAAGAAGGTGAGAGTCCTGTATAGGTAGAAAGTGATACAATTCTTGAGTAGGGCGGAGCACGAGGAATTCTGTCTGAAAATAGGGAGACCACTCTCTAAGGCTAAGTACTCCTGAGTGACCGATAGTGAACAAGTACCGTGAGGGAAAGGTGAAAAGCACCCCGATAAGGGGAGTGAAAGAGAACCTGAAACCGGATGCCTACAAGCAGTCGGAGGGGCAATAAGCCCTGACGGCGTACCTTTTGTATAATGGGTCAGCGACTTAATTTACGTAGCAAGCTTAAGCCGATAGGTGTAGGCGCAGCGAAAGCGAGTGTTAATAGCGCGTTAAGTTACGTGGATTAGACCCGAAACCGAGTGATCTAGCCATGATCAGGCTGAAGGTTGGGTAACACCAACTGGAGGGCCGGACCCACTTCTGTTGAAAAAGAAGGGGATGAATTGTGGCTAGGGGTGAAAGGCCAATCAAACTCGGAAATAGCTGGTTCTCCGCGAAAACTATTTAGGTAGTGCGGTAAACGGACACCGTTAGGGGTAGAGCACTGAAAGAACGAAGGAGGAGCGATCCTTACTGACTTTTATCAAACTCCGAATACTAACGAGTGATATTTACCAGACAGACTGTAGGTGCTAAGGTCTACGGTCGAGAGGGAAAGAGCCCAGACCGCCAATTAAGGTCCCAAAATTATGGCTAAGTGGTAAAGGAAGTGAATTGTCCAAAACAGTCAGGAGGTTGGCTTAGAAGCAGCCATCCTTTAAAGAAAGCGTAATAGCTCACTGATCTAAACAAGACGATTTGCGCCGAAGATGTAACGGGGCTAAAGCCATATACCGA
>CACYYO010000004.1 GCA_902778645.1 uncultured Rhodospirillales bacterium
AGTATATAGAGCATCAAGGGAAAGAAGATTGCGCACAAGCGGAGCTTGACTTCAACTGACATCTAATCCTAGCCGGCGTAAGCCGGTAGTTGTTTAGAGCAAGAGAATCCTTATTGATTAAAGGGGGAATAATTTTACTAAAACATGAAAAATATGTACGTGTACATAATGACAAATAAACCTAATGGAACCCTTTATGTTGGTGTTACAAGTGATTTAATTCGGCGTGTTTGGGAGCATAAAAATAAAATTTATAAAGGTTTTACATGTAAATATAATTTGGATCGATTGGTGTATTATGAAGTGTATGACGATGAGTTAATCGCTATTGCGAGGGAGAAAGCGTTGAAAGATTGGAAAAGAGAGTGGAAAATTGAGTTAATCTATCAAAAAAATCCTTATTGGGAGGATTTGTATGATAGGTTACAATAAGGCTGTTTACACTGTGGATACCCGAATCAAGTTCGGGTATGACGAGAGGGCGAGAGGGGTTCTGTCATTCCGTGGCTTGACCACGGAATCTACAGGAATATGGCTGTTTACACTGTGGATACCCGAATCAAGTTCGGGTATGACGAGAGGGCGAGAGAATAAAAAACCGCACACAACGAGACAAAAAGAGTTGATTTTTTGGACAAAATAAGCTATAGTATAAACAAATAGAGATAGTTAGGAGCAAAACAATGGCTGATAAATTTGATGAAGATTTCAAAAACTGGTTGAAGGATAGTAAAAGCATAGCTGATAAAGATATTACTACTTTAGAAACTGATGCTTCAAAAAAAGCAGAGTTAGAAGCACTGAAAAAAGAGTTTAAGGCTTTTCAGGTATATTTGGAATATTATAACAAAACTTATAGTGAACATAAAAATGGTCCTAGAAATGATAAGCAAGATACGGAAAAGCATTTTGATGGAATCAAAAATGATTTGATTGGTAAAACAGAAGACGAGCAAAAAGCTTTTCTTGCAAACAATTATCCTCCATTGGGGGCTAGACAAGGACAGACAGGTTCTGGAAATACCCGAGATAATTTATGGATACAAGAAAAAATTAAGCATTGGAATAATGAATGGTGCCAAAAGCCGGATAAAGACTATAAATTTGATCCGATTGAGACAGATATCAGATTAAAATTTGATATTTATAAAACAGAGGCTGATAAAGCTGCCGGTAAAAAGGCTGTTACGGTTGAGTATAATAGCGAACGAGATGTTTCTTTATCAACAGAGGACGGCAAAGCACCGGATTTTGAGTTTTTTGATAAGATGGTTCAAGAGGCTAAAGAGAAGGACCATGTCCCCGGCGTCACGTTTGAGGGGGAAATGTCGCCCGACTTTAAGGCCAAGCTCGCAATTGCCTGCATTAAGTACGGTTTGCCGATGACAGGATATAGTGTAGAAAATCAAGCCGAATTATTCAACGGTCTACCTGAGGAAGATAAAGCAGCCATTCAAAGCAATAAAGAGCTTATGAGAACTATCGACAATCATTTTAAGAAAAAAGATTATCGGAAAATTTTTGACAATGCTAAAGAGGCAGCAGAGACATATAAAACATCAGATACTAACAAAAATCCTGATGGATCGTATAAGCCCTATCAATTGCCTGATAATTTAGATGATGCCCATAAGGCTATCGTTTTTGCGGCTTATGAATTAGCCGGGATTACGGTTGAGGGCGTAAACAATGATGATTATCTAAAAAGAGATTTAAATATGCCTAAAGAGGCTTTTGATAAAATTACAGACCATAATAAGGCTGCATATCAAGTCAGATACAAGACTTTGGAAGATAATGTCTTAGCGAATCAAGAAAAAGAGGAAGAGGAAGAGCTAAAGAAACTTGGAATAACAATGGTTTCTGATAAAAAAGATCCATCCAAAAAGATTTATAAAATAAATGAGCCTGATTTGAATAATGAAGCAGAAAAAGAAAAAGCGGCAATGCTTTACTTAATTCTCCGTAAGGAAAACGCTAACCTTATTGATCCCCAAACTCCTCTAGCTATATCTCCATGGATGCCAGATAGAGATAGGTCTCTTCTTAAGGGTAAGAATGAAGGGATTAGAAATAATCAATTAGCATCTGTTAAGAAAAAACTGGATGATATAAGCAAAGGCAAGACTGATTCTAATCATGATAATGCTCAAAAACGGTTAAAAATTTTAAGAATTCAGCAGAAAGAAGCAAAATTCCGTACTGCGGATGAGCAACAAGAATTAAAAGCATATAGAGATAAGAAAAAGCAAGAACCAAAGAATAGTCCACAGCAAGGGATGACTTCTTATACTGCGCTTATGGAAAAATTCAAGGGAAATCCAAGATAATTTATATTTCTTTTTCGCTCCCGTTGCCAAAACGGGAGTTTTTTTATTTTCATAATGAGGGGATGACTTTTTTCTTCTCTGTCACTCCGGTCTCTGAGCCGGGATGACAAAGGGTGGGAAAGTTCATAGGTGTCACCTCGAGCGCAGTCGAGAGGTCTGAGTGAGGGGACAAAGACAATGTTTGGGATTGAATGTCATGCGCAGATCCCTCCGCTTCGGTCGGGATGACAAGAAATGATAAAAAACGCATTTCAAGTCGTTTTTGCGAAAATAGCCAAAAATAGCACTTGCATTTTGAGTTTATATAGTGTATTCTATAAGCCTGAAAATCTTATTGTTGCTATTATTTTAAACGCGTTTAATATTAGAGTTTGAAACGAAAATATGGGAAAACGCCCGATAGCAACTGCGAAAAATTCTTTCCGCGGGTCGCAAGCCCGCTCATCATATAGTGTCTAATCAAAAAAAAATAACAGTATGAAAAAGATTTTTTCTTTTGCAGTTGCAGCTACGATAGTAGCTCTCTGCGCAGTTTTGTTCTCCTCCTGCGACGCAGCCGAGGAGAAGTATTCGGTCGAGGGGATAAAGAAGTCGGAGGTTAAGACCTACGACGTCCGCAAGGACTCGTGTGGCGTAACCGCCAATACCTATCAGGCTGGCGGTGCTATAGCCACCCGTGCCGCCGAGGTCGAGCACCTTGATGGTACCTTCACGGCAACAAGCCGTATGAAGGCTGTGTTCTCGCTGAATGGCGAGGTGATTGCACGGCGTACTTGGACCGAGATTAACAAAATCGAAGGTCGCGGTATTTACAAGCCGCTGTACGCAAAAACCCTCGACTCCTTCAAGGAAAAGAATGTCCGTATGACCGATGAGGTCTTTAAGAACGGACAGACGGGAAAGTTTGTGAAGTTCGCCGAGGGAGACGGACACAACTTCTACTACTCATTCATTGTCACACACGAAGCTGAATCCGACACGTTCCAAATCTGGAATAAGACGAAGCGCAGCTTTGAGACATTTAATCGATGTCACAATGAGTTAGTAGAGTTGCGCTTTCTTTCGCAGCGAGTCACAGACCTCCAGCGCGATAGCGCCGGATGGCACGCCTACTCGTTGGTTCACGTCTACAGCGGTAGACTCTCGGAAGGCCCAAACAATGGCTTCACATACGAGGTGAATATTCCTCTGGTGTGGGTCTGGAAGGGAACAAGTGAGCCGGAGTACCCTGAGGAGAAGCCCGAGATCATCGTCTGGGAGGATGGTGAGGAAGGTTTTGACTTTGTAAATGATTCTACAAGTCAGAGCTGGAAGGACATCATCCCGACCTTGGCCACTGGTACCAAGGGCAAACCCGACCGTATCGCGGTTCTCGTGCCTAATACCTACGAGGAGCCGGAATATCAGATTCTGACCACGGATAATTTATCATGGGGCGGATTTGATATGGTCGTCTATGACGAGGTCACCGAAGGTCCTGCCTACGACAAGGAAAATAATATCTCGGTTACGCCGTTTGTGAAAACGGTTAAAACGAGAAATTCCAAGGGAGCTTGTATCTTCAAGTTCCGTCGTGAGGGGAGAATCATCTTCACCGACAGTCTCGGCGGCAAGCACTACTTGCCGGAGCGCTCTTGGAGTGTTACTGATGATGGTTGGACAGATAAGTCCATGGAGCCGATGGAGAACTTCGAAAGAAAGCTCCTGACGTCTCACATTATCGGTACGTTCAACGAGCACAGCCACAACGCCAAGGGTGAGATTGAGCTCCGCAAGACTAAGGAGGCCGACGTGGAACTCGTTAATTATGAATATGAAAATCCTGGTATCAGGCCCATCACACCTAGCGTTCTTTACTGGTCATATTACGACCAGATTGCTGTTTTCAGCAATGGCAATAAAGAAAAAGTAGGTGAAATCGGCACCAAGGTCAACATCAAGACTGATTCTCCCGAGAAGCAGGAAATTGAGGTTGATTCTTGGGATATTCAAGATTTGACTATCCGTAACTTCAACGCTACGCGTGGCATCATCCGACGCGACACCATCTCGACCGGTGTATTCACTATCACCCCAAGTATCAAGAAGAACGTAACCCGTACCAACAAGTCCGAACACGAGTTCGTCACCACTTATGATGGCGAGGTCGTCTTTAAGGACAAGTTCGGAAACGAAGTTAAGTTCTTGGCATTGGATCCGTCCTTTGCCGACAAGGGTGGTGTGGCTACGCTGAGCGACCTTCCTGAGGCTAATGATTTCGAGCGTAAGGCTATGACATCAACGCTTGCCGTGACAGCATACGGCGAAGATGTTTCTAACCACAAAGCCGAAGTCATCTTCAAAAAGAAGGTAGAGAAGGAGGAGCTGCTCTCGTGGGATAAGGAGCAAAGCTTGGAGCCTGCCGGCAACGGTCTCTGGACGTCGACGTCAACGCTCATCCTCAATTATAAGCTCGGTGGTCAGAAGAAAATTGGTCCTATGACCATTACTGAAGACTGGAGCATTGTTGGGGAAGGCAAGACGCACATCGTCCTCGACGAGGCTAAAGCCCCTTATGCCAACTTCAATGATGGCAATTGGGGAGCTCCGACCGAAAGTCATCCATATGATGGTGTGACCATGTTGACTTATAGCAAGACTTACAGTGAGAATTACACAACTCTCACCGATAAGTATACGGCTAAGAAAACGACGGCCACCTTCAGAAAGGTGATTGACGGCAAGGAAATAAGCTTCGACTTCTTGAGCCCGAATGAGATGAGAATCTCGCATAAGGCTGACAATCTCGTTGATGGTAAGCGTACCGCAACAGAGGGGAGCATGACCTATGACGTTTATGATCATACCGGATCTGTTACCGCGATGGTAACCGGAAACGGCAAGTCTCAGACTCAGTCCGCGACGGATGAAAAAGAGATTTGGGTCAAGCAGGCTGAGGTAATCATCGTTCCGGAGCATCCGGAATGGGGATACCCCGTAGGTTTGGCAAACAATGGGGCAACCCTTGTTTACCATAAGTTAGTAGGTGACTCTCAGGAGGGTGCTTTCCACAAGAACCTGATCATCAAGTATGAAAAGGGTATCTTGGTTGTAACCACCCACTCCTATGGTATGAAGGGAAACAACTGGAATCCGGTTGACTTCACCTACACCGAGGAGGACTTCTACTACTACGGGAAGCAGTATTATGGAAGGACTTTGACTCAGTCCAATTCCATTAACTCTGCCATCCTGCGGAATGATAAGTGGGAGCCCGCTGCTATCACCCCGGATGGTTCAGGTTGGGTGTATGTCGGTATTTCCGGCAACACGGTCAACATGAGCCAGAACTTGGCTGTGACAGCTGGTATCAAGAACTTTAACGGTGAGACCACCGCTGCTAACAATCCGTACTTACGGTGGAGCGGCAAGGTCGATAACCAGAAGGTTCTGACCATCTATAACGCCAAAGGCGTGCCCGTCATTCGCTTCAAGTAACTCTATATAAGAAGAACCGGCTGTGCTTTATGCACCGCCGGTTCTTTTTTTTGTGTTTGGGAGGAGAGATTATAGGTGTCACCTCGAGCGCAGCCGAGAGGTCTGAGAGAGGTGACAAAGACAAGATTTGGGATTGGATGTCATGCGCAGATCCCTCCGCTTCGTTATCACTCCGGTCGAGATGACAATAAAAAAAAGGAGCGGGAGGGAGGGCTCAGGAATAAGGCTTGTTTTTTACCGAACTAAAGTTCGGAGATCCTGACGTCGCTGTTTCACAGCTCCTCAGGATGACAAGAAAAGGGGAGGAATAAATGAGAAGAAAATTTATTTTTACTTTCTGGTGTCAAAAACCTTAAAGTTTTGCTTGAGATAACTTAGCAACTCTTTATCTTGGAAAAAGCTGTCGCACATTGTTTCCGTGCTTTCTTTATCACTCGGAATCGGGCGGTATTTTTGCAAGTGGTAATTCTCGACCCCGCGTTCTTTTAATTGTTCCGCTATAGTATAAATATCCTTAATACTTAATAAACGAGGGTCGCAGGTGGTGCGGGTTTCAAAATCTTTCCCGCTTTTGATTAACAAATCTAAACTCTGTAAAATGTTGTTGAGCGGGGTTTGAGAGCCGGTCGCGCGTCGATAATGTTGCTCATCAAACGGTGCCTTTATATCAAACCCGACCCAATCAACCTGAGGTAACACTTTAGCAAACCTATCAGGGGCATAGCCTCCGGTATGCAAGCCAATCGTGTACCCTAAATTTTTTGCTTTCTGCATTGCTTCCGCAAGCCCGAGCTGCATCAACGGTTCCCCTCCGCTGAAAACAACTGCATCAAGCTTGCCTCGGCGCTTTTCTAAAAACTCAAAAAAGGCCTGTTCATCAATCTTTTCATCAGCATCCGCCGCTTGCAAATGGGTATTATAGCAAAACGGACAACGCCACGGGCAACCTTGTAAAAACAAAACTGCCGCAACGTGATTGGGGAAATCGACGAGGCTGAAACGCTCAACCCCGCCTATTTTGATGCTCATTTTTCAACCTTTCGATTATAAGGAAGAAAGAGATTCCGGATATGGCACAGCCTGTAGGGTGTGCCCTCCGGAATGACAACTTGCATTATTCGGCGGCACAGCCACAAGACATAATTGCTGATTCATGCTCAGCGACCGCTTTGCTCTCGCAAAAACATACACGAGAATAAAATTCTGATTTTTTACCTTTGTTAAACTCAGAAACCGGGCGATGATAACCCATAACGCGAGTCCAAATCTCGCAAGGCTGTCTTTCTTCATCTGCTAATTTAATATCTTCGATATTAATAACGGTCATAATTTATGTCTCCTATGGTTATGTTATTAAAAAAATTAATTTGTGTTGCTAAAAGCAACCTGTCTTATGGATCCTGAATGTGGCGAGTCCAGTCGGGCTTGCCCTTCAGGATGACAACGGACAGAAGTTACTCTGCGGCACCAGCGCTTGCTGCTGCAATTTTAGCAGCTCTCTTCTCTTCATCACAAAGAGGACAGAACTTATGCTCTCCCGCAATGTAGCCATGTTTCGGGCATACAGAGAAGGTCGGCGTAATGGTGATGTATGGCAAACGATAATTGGTCAACACACGTTTAACAATATCGCGGCATACTTCAGCCGAAGAAATCCGCTGATTCATATACAAGTGCAAAACTGTACCACCGGTATATTTTGCTTGTAAGTGAGCCTGCAAATCCAAAGCCTCAAACGGATCATCCGTGTAGTTAACCGGCAATTGAGAAGAGTTTGTATAATACGGGTTCTCTTGTGTACCGGCTTGGATAATGTTCGGGAATCTCTTTTTATCCTCACGGGCAAAACGATAGGTCGCACTCTCTGCCGGTGTGGCTTCAAGATTATACATGTGGCCGGTTTCTTCTTGAATCTTAATCAATTTCGCACGAATGTAATCCAAGAATTTCTCGGCAAACTCTTGCCCCCATTCATCGGCAATATTGTGCTCTCCATTCGTATAGTTCAAAATCATCTCATTGATACCATTGACGCCAATTGTTGAGAAGTGATTGCGCAATGTGCCGAGATAACGTTTGGTGAACGGGAATAAGCCGTTGTCAATCAAGCGTTGAATAACTTTACGCTTAATCTCTAATGAGGTTTGAGCAATACGCAATAACTCATCAACTCGCGCATACAGTCCCGTCTCATTACCTTTATAAACATAGCCCAAACGAGCACAGTTAAAGGTAACAACACCAATAGAACCTGTTTGCTCTGCTGAGCCGAACAAGCCGTTACCACGCGCTAACAACTCACGCAAGTCAAGTTGCAGACGGCAGCACATTGAACGAATTTGCCCCGGTTTCAATGATGAATTGATAAAGTTTTGGAAATAAGGCAAACCATATTTTGCGGTCATTTCGAACAACAATAGGGTATTCTCATCTTCCCACGGGAAATCCGGTGTCATATTATAGGTCGGAATCGGGAAGGTGAACGGACGACCTTTAATATCACCTCTCATCATAACAGAGATATAGGCCTTATTAATCATATCCATTTCAGGTTTCAAATCACCGTAGGTAAAAGGTTGTTCCTCGCCGGCAATCATCGGGTGTTTGTCACGCAAATCCTCAGGACATACCCAGTCAAACGTAAAGTTTGTAAACGGTGTTTGAGAACCCCAACGAGACGGAACGTTCAAGTTATATATCAGTTCTTGAAAATTCTGCTCAACTTGCTCATAGGTTAAGTTATCTTTACGGATATATGGTGCTAAATAAGTATCTACAGAAGAAAATGCTTGTGCACCGGCCCACTCGTTTTGCAGTGTTCCCATAAAGTTAACCATTTGACCAACAGCCGCACTCAAGTGTTTTGCCGGACCGGCTTCCGTCTTACCGGGAACACCGTTGAAGCCTTCATGCAACAGGTTTTTCAAAGACCAACCGGCACAATAAGCCGCCAACATATCCAAGTCATGAATGTGTAAATCGCCATTGCGATGAGCTTCGCCGACTTCTGCCGGATAGACGTGACTCAACCAATAGTTTGCCGTTACTTTACCGGAGACGTTCAAAATCAAACCGCCGTTGGAGTAACCTTGGTTAGCATTGGCATTAACACGCCAATCGAGTCTCTCTAAATATTCATTAATAGAGCTTTCAACATCAACCATAACTTTGTGGTCGCTGCGTGCGCGGTTGCGTTGGTCACGGTACAAAATATAGGCCTTAGCCGTTGCAAAATAGTTTGATGAAATCAATGCCTGTTCAACAATATCTTGGATATTTTCGATGGTTGGCAAAGTTTCTGCAAATTTATGTTTCATAACCTTTAGAACTTGACCGGTGATAAGCCAGGCATCGTTTTCTCCGAACTCACCGGTGCTGGTACCAGCTTTCAAAATAGCTTGATAGATTTTGTTGCTATCAAATGGTGCTAGTGTTCCGTCTCTTTTGGTCACTTGCGAGATATTGATATTCTCGTTTGCAATTGTGCTGTGGTAAACTTTATCTGACATTGTAAGCGAATCTTTCTTTAATTAAATTGTTAGTGTTTATTTTGTTTCGACAGTTATATACAATATATAGTGTTAAATTTTTGTAAATATCGCTATATGTTGTATACACAGCTTTTTAAAAATTGGCACTTTTTTTGTTGCGATACGCTTATTTTGAAAAATAAAAATCAGATAATCAACATGGCAAAAGCCTAAATTCTCGCTTGACAGAGACTATGTTATTCAAAATCAATCATAAAAAAAATTTACCCTTCTGGATAAGTCTGTTAACAAAAAATTACTTTTATTTTTCAATATGTTAGATTCATCTCTTTTGAATAAAAAAAATGCCGCGATAAACGACTCGCGGCACCCAAAATTTATGGTTAAAATTTATATTAAGAATCAAAGGTGTGGTTCAACTTCAACATCTGTTCCAATCTCTGAGCCTTCAACATACGTATCGCGACAGTGTTTGCCAACGCAACGTTTAAGCACTTTTGCACGGCTACCGTCTGTTAAACCACGAACACTTAAGGATTCTTCATAACTTCCTATAATCTTAAGGCGGAATTCAATATAACCGACTCGGTTCGAATCGTCACTGATATAAATTTTAATCGGATATGTTCCTCCGTCACCCGGCATTGCCATGCCAGTGAAAGTGTAGGTTTCCGGATTATACTTCAACCATTTCGGCAATGGTTTATGATTGCTTAGACTTGCACGCGTGGTAAAATCGCCACGAATCTGCATTTTATCAAAAACACTTTGCGGAATCACAATATTGATTCTCTGTCCGACCTCATAAGTCACATCAGGCATCCATTCCCCGCTCATATTAATTGCCGGACGACGCCCCGGAACATCTGCCGGTTGCGGGCGTTTATCCGGTATAAAGACACCTTTGCGCCACTCTTCCATCGTTTTACGCAAAGCAATAGCAATCTGAGAAGGTTTTTTATCCAGCATCTCGTAAGGAATCGCATCTAAACCAACCGTTGCATATAAATTGCCCAACGAATCCTGAACTTCCGCATAAGCCAGAAAAGCTGTCGCCTCATCACGAATAGCTCGAGCCCCTTCAAGAATCGTTTTCTCGGAACGACTGCCGTCTTTAAGGGTTGCTATTTCGGCAATGTCTTCCGAGGTGGATGCGATTTCCATATTGACTTGATAATCCTCAACCGCTGATGTGTACCATGCCCATGCCAAGTATACCTGATTCAGGATTAAATTAGTCATTCTTTGACGGCGCAGAGAATCGGCCTCTTTTTCGTGCGGATTATGGACGTCTTCAATAATCGTCATCCCAACATCTTTAGCCTGCTTTGACCACAAACGATTGTAGTAATTCGGATCTTTTTTGTAGCGGTCCTCTTCTCCGGGACGGAAGCTTTTGACAACAATCTGCAGTTCCTCCGGACGCGTTTGCAAATCATAAATACGTAGTTCCGGACGATTGACCAACGCCAGCCACTCTAATTGAGACAATTCTTTTTTGAGGGCAGGAATCTCAAAATTACCATATTCTTTGCCGACTAATTTATATTGCGTTGTCGGATGAAACCCCATTAAGCCGGCTAAACGAATCTCTGCCGTTTCCATATTTCTTTTTATTTCGAGCAGCTTTTTAACCGAATCCATGTACTGACGCTTACGTTTGAGTTCATCAGCACTTAAAGCTCCGCCTTTTTGAGCAAGTTGTTTTGCTTTAACATTCAGTTCATCAATATCAAGCGTCATATACTCGACCATTTCATCAATGACCGGACCTAATTTTTGGTAAGCAAGCGTCTGCCAATATAAGCTTCTGGTTTCTTGCATAATATTATGAATAACTTTGCGGCTGCGTTCAGCGGCGGCTCCGGCTTTGAGCCCTTCTACCGCGTTTTGGTAATACATTCCGGTAATATCCAAAATATTCCAAGCTACTTTCATATCCGGACTGATCCGGCTATTTAAGGTATCATTACTATACCCGGCAGTTGCAACAATATCCGGCAATTGACCGGCAGGGGACTTTCCGGCTTGGATCAGGCTTTGCTCATAACTGATTAAGCGACGTGAATAATTATATTTCAGCGCCAAGGCCATTGCCATGTACAAGTCTATCGGTTTCTCAATTTTGGTCGGCGCGTCAACAAACATATTTTGCATATCTACATCGGCACGAATCGCTCTGTCCCAATCACTATAGTAGACAGGTTCAGGTCCTGAAACCATAACTTCCAGGGATTCCGAATCCTCTCTCGGACGCGATGTACAAGCGGCAACTCCCACAATTATCAACAACAAAGCGCTTAAAATTTTTTTCATAACATAAACCCTTTATACACTTCTTATGTTATATACTTATATCAATTATTTGAAACTGAACAGTATTTATTTGATTTTATTCAGCTTTCATATCATAATATTTCATGTAGGCTTAACTTGAGGTTAAATTTTTAGCATGTTTGATATTTTTAATACCGTTTTTAAGTATAAAGAAAAATCCAGTCCCGATAAGCTCGGTGCCTACCCAGAACGCGTCCATATCAAGGCTATGCCGGAGCGTCGTTATCTTTGGTCTTCCAGAATACTGGTTATTTTGTCTGTTTTCAGTATTTGCTTAAATATGGTATTGGCGGGGACAATCTACCTGCTTCTTCCGCAGAAGAGGAGTGCCCCTCGCCTGCTTGCCGTTAATCATAATTTCAATCAATTGCAGTTAGTCGAGCCGGCTGAAATAAGTGTTCCTGTCCTTAATTTGGTTACAGAGAGTCAAGTTCGCGATTATATTATGTATCGTTACCTCATTACACCGCGCTATGACGAGCTTGTTGCCCGCTGGTCTCCCGGTTCTGCTCTTTTTTGGATGTCCGGCAGTGCCGTTTTTAAAAATTTCCAAGGATCAGAGGCGCCGCAAGGTCTGGCCTTACAGCGTTTCAAAGGAATGCAGCGTGATGTTGAAATTGACTGGACGCGGCAAATTGCCCGCGGCGTTTGGCAAGTACAGTTTCGGACCTTAGATTATTATCCTCAGCAAACAAATCCCGATGTGACGATTTGGCGCGCCACCTTACGTGTCGCCTACGCTAACATTAATTATCCTGATAGAAATTATGCTATGCGTAATCCCTTTGGCTTTGTTGTCACAAACTACTCTCTCGCTTATCATGGAAAGCCGACGACATCAGAGCATTACCTTAATGAAATCCGGAAAGCCTCAAACAAACGCAATAGTCGCCGTTAGATTACCACTCTATCTGCGTCCCTTCGATGCAGCGCTGAGGATTTTTTTGGCAAATATCCTTCTTCCCCATATCGTGCAGGCGGATTCGATCTTCCTTGAACTCTCCAACCGTACAAGCTGACAGCAGAAATATACCACATAAAATGAAGATAACTTTTTTCATAGCATTCCTTAAAAAATAATTTTGAGATAAAGATAAACAAGAAAAATAATTACGAAGCGTGAGCCATATTTGAGAAGCGCATTTTTATCGTAGTTTGCAGAACTTCTCCAAACCCCAAGCAGTACGGAAAAGGCATAGCCGCTAAAAATAGCTAAGCTTGTCAGGTAACAAACTGTTGACAGCAGTATATCCGAACCACTCCGCAACGGATTATAGTAGTGCGTATAGTAGGCATAGATGCTGTATCCGTGCAATTGCGGCGACAGAATACCTCCAAAAATCCGAACAATAAAGTAGCCGATCAAACCGCCAAAAATACCAAACTTCCAAAAAGTCTCTCCCAGACTAAGTTCTCCGGCAACAAGTTTCTTATACATAAGTCTCATCCAATCAATTGATTCTATGTCTACAGTTTATGTATTTTATCAATTTTGGCAAGTATTTTTTCTAAAAATCAATAGTGGGGAACCAATTCAATATAATTTTTTATTCCTAATTCCTTTTGCACTTCTGCAATATATTGAGATTCCTTACCCCATACCGTATAGCGGTCTATAAACTGCTTTGCTTTTTCCGGAGACTTCGACAGTTGCAAAGCGATTGTTTCTGCCAATAATTTGTATGCAGCATCATGAAACTTATCAAAATGGATATGAACTTTGTGTTCTGTATCGAAAGAAAAAGCCCCTTTAGCAAGTAAGAAATTAAAATGTATCAATTCTGCAACGCGATGAACTTCTACCGGTTGCGCTTTTAGAAAGAGGCGTTTAATGACCCAAGTCGTATAGATTTTTTTGAGCATTTCTTCACTGATGACGCCAATTTTAACGTATTCCGGCATAAAGGTAACAGACACCATATCTGCCTTGTGCTCTTCTATGGTGCTTTTGTGGTTTCCCAATGCTCTTTGATACGTATTGTCCGGTCCCAGTGAGTGTCCGTTTTCATGTCCGATGACGAACAGATGGTCGGCCTCAGAATCGTAATATTGGTGAAATTCCGGCGCAACTAATCTGTCCAGCAATTTTTTAATTCTCTCTTTGTCTCCTGATTGACGAATCTGACGATGGTAAACATTACGGCGGCCGCCACCGGTTTTAATGGCGAGTTTATCATTGTTTGGCAAGTTTTGCGCCAAAGTAATTCCTCCTCGGCAACGGGCATAATCCCCTGTCAGCATCACAATATCGGCATCGACCATTGTTTGTTTCAGCTCACCGCCGGAAGATACTGACTGAGTATATTGGTCATTAAAAGGCATTAATTTTGCCAGTTCCGGCATATGTTCCTTGAATTTGAGGATTAAATCCGTTCCTTCTTTATTAATGATGCCGACCCTTGCCCCGAGCGTATCTTTGGCGTTTACCTCTATACCTCGTTCCTCAAGCAGTTTGAGCAATTTTTTATTTTCATAAATGCTGGGCGTTAATTCATCATCATAGCTTTCTCGACCTATCGTAAATTCGAGCTGATTATTGTTTTGCAAAACGGCCCAGTGTTTGTCGGCCAACATATCCATATCTTCATTATTTTGAAGTAGCGCTTGTGCTTGCCAGCCTAAGTAATCCTTAAAATCTTCGTCTGTTGTATAGTGAGCCGCGACTTCCAGTTCATTGGCTATTTTAGAAAAAGTATCGGCAAAATATTGGGTATAATCTATTGCCTTTAGCAAATTTCCTTCTCTTCTGACAAACGTTCTGACACTCAAAATTTTACGAACTTCATCATCTTTTCCGAGCTCTAACATTTTTTGGATAATTTGGTGAAATTCTTCTACACTCAAATCTGCCGGGTAAAAATTACGACCCTTTCTGCCGCTCAGCCCCTTAAACAATTCAACCGGTTTTATATCAACCCCATTATGGCCTTCCAAACCTTGAAACATATTAAAAACTTTAAGTGTTTTGGCGGCTTGTGGGTTTTGCGCTGCTTTTTCTTCCAAAGCGTGTCTCATTTGCACATTCAAATCATGGTCCTGCTCTTCAGCAATATCCGTGAAGTACATTGCCGCAGCAACCAGATGATCCAACGCCTTCTTATTTCCCTCCGTGAGTTGCTGATAACCGGTAAAATCTTTGCCAACCAACTCTATTTTGCGGGTTTTGTGTTCTATAATGTCATCCAGTTTTTCTTCAGAAAGCGCTAATTCATACCCCTTAATTTTCATTTTTTATCTCCACAGTTCTAAAACGATAAACATTGATACGATTGTTCCAGTAGTTCGGATTCATTCCGGCTTTGATTTTTAATTTTTTGAAAAATGAAGTGACATCTTGCGTCTCCTTCCATTCATACGGCATAGATACGCCCTGACGGTTGCCATCTCGAATAACCAATCCGTCAAGGTTGCTGTTAATTTTATTCAGTAAATCACGTTCATTTTCATAGGAAATTTTTTCGAAATTGCTTAATAAATAGATTGTTATTTCAGTCTCGGAAAGTTCTTCCGGCGTCAGTTTCGGGAAGCCGTTTTCGCCCATTGCAGCTCGATATGTGTTGTCTGCAATATTTTGAGCAACAGATGATATCGGTAAAATACTGCCGGATAATCCGCGCAGTGTTCCATTTTTATGAAGTATTATATACGTCGCACCTTTATCAAAAATATCTTCGGGAAAACTTCTTTTGGACGGTGAATATTCTCTTCCATTGTGAACGGCTTTATCCAAAGCAGTCTGAGCAACATGGAGCAGATGTTCTTTATATAACGACACAAAGGAAGAAAGGTTTTGCGTCTCTCTTTCCAGGCGCCCTATATTATTTTCTTTTTCATATTCAGTATAAAAATCCCAATCATCAAAAAATTTTCCGGTTACAGGTGCATTCGCGTTCAGTTGAAACATTTGCGGATGGTAATTTAAGGTTTTTGCCAATCGCAGTGCCATATCGACACTGTTTGTTTCCGGTCGTTCTGCTTTTTTCCCGTGGTACTCAATCAAATCTTCTACAATAATCAGTAAATTTTTCGCTGAATAAATCTGTGTCTGTAAGATTTCAGTCAGTTTTGAAGTAACATCTCCGGTTGCAAGCATAGGAATTATTCGCGCCTTAGGCAACGCCTTTTTGATGTATGGGTATTGAAGTTCCAATGATTTTTCCTGACTAAACTTACGGTCATCAACGACAAATGGTGCTCCTGTTTCTGCCAACTCGGCTACTATTTTTTGATTTATAATCAGGTCTCCTACCGGTGTTTTAACATTTGGCTTATTCATTAAATAAATCGAAGATTCATTTGAATTTGCTATACTCTTTAGCAAAAACACATTTCCTATCGAGGCAGCATATCTATTCAGCAAAGAATATACTCGGTCTATTTTTCCACTACTGTATGCTTGCTCTGTCGTCGGTAAGATAAGTATTTTCGGACGATAAGTGCCTTTACTCTCAAAATATCCGGCAGTTCCTTCTCGACCTTCTGTTTTAGTCTGCCCCCCAACTACAGAGTAAAACATACCGGCAACTAAGGGGTGGCGATATTCCGATAGTACATCTTCTTGCGGAGTAAAGTCTGTCACATATGATGTATTTGAAGACAGATATCTATTTAAATACCAATAATTCAAACCAAGTACTGCTATAAATATGGTAATCCACCCTGTGTATTTGGTTATTTTCATCGGTTCGGCATGTTTTTTATGAATCAACGTTGTGCTCCTTTATGCTGATGCAGAGCTAATAATTCTGAGTTTTGTTTTTGCCTGTCTTCCTTTGTTTTTCTGTGGCTGAAAATAACATAAGAAAAAGGTTTCAAGCAATAGCTTTTTCCTTGTTCGAATACTTTTTCTTCCTTAATAAAACCATGTTCGGAAGAATCGAAAATCAGATTCCATTTTCCGCCTGAGGGCGGCTCAGGCAGGTTATACTCGACGGTATAATAATCTTCACCTGAGACCATAATTAAGAAATCATCATCTTTTGCCCCGGCTTGAGGACTTTTACCGTTAAGCATATACGCGAGTGTTTTAGCATATGGCGTATGCCAATCTTGCTCCGTCATTTCCTGCTTATCGGGACGTAACCATGTAATATCTTTACAACCGTTCTCTTGAACTATTTGTCCTGTATACAGCTCTATGCTGTTGAATATAGGGTGCTTTTGCCGAAAGGCGTTTAGGCGTTTTATATTAAGAAAAAGGGTCTTATTTTCCGGGGTTAACTCTTTCCAATCCGTCCAAACCGTTTCATCATCTATACAGTAGGGATTATTGTTAGGGCTGGAGTACCCTCGTTCATCTCCGGCACGCATAAAAGGGATACCCTTACTTAAAATATCAAAAGCAGCATTACTGACTGCTCGACGGTATAGCTCATCCCGATCAGATGATTTTCGATACTCATCGGGGCTCCCGTCACGTCCTTCCTCGCCATTGGGGCGTGTATCTTTATAATGTTCGAAAGCACCTACCAGACTAAAGCCGTCATGTGTGCGTCCGGTTCCAATAACAGCACTTGATTTTCCAGAGGCATCAATCAAAGCAGAACCGGCAATTTGTGTCGCAACTTCCCCTTGTAAACCGCCGTGAGAACTGAAAAATTCGGCATCAAGTTTGTGGCGGCGGTCGCTCCATTCTTTAACGTCTTTGACCTGTCCGGCGAATCGTCCTGAATAATTACCGCCCAAAGCACTCCATGGCTCAACCATAATATCCATATCCAAGACTTCTCTGGCGTAGCGAATCTCTTGCATAAAGCCACCATTGTCCTGAAATTGTCCGTATTGGTTTAGGGCATTATCTCCGCCCAAATCAAACCGCAATCCGTCAACCCCCAGGGCATTGGCATAATTCAAAAAGTCATGCAGAATCTTCTGTCCGCCTTTGGCATTCAGATTAAAATTATTTCCACATCCGGTATAGTTAGCGTAATTACTTTTATCGTCCCCGTTTGACAAATAATAATTAGGGCTGTCCAGCAATTTATAAGACAAGGCACGATTATAATAGCCTTGTGTTTCATATTCTCCCGTATGATTAAAAACGACATCCAAGGTTAGTTTTATCCCTCGGGAATGCAGGGCATTAATGACCGCCTTAAGATCTTCGTGCGTTCCGTATCTGGGGTTTACCGCAAAATGGCAATAAGGATTATATCCCCAATTATCGGTTTGTCCTTTGGCTCGTTGCAAGTGGCGTCCCGGGCAGGTCGGAGTAATCGGCATCAGCTCAATATTATTCACCCCTAAATCGATGAAGTACTCCAGCATAAAGGGGTGTGCAAATGCGATTAACTTTCCTCTTTCTGCCGGCGGTAAATTAAAATTGCGAATCGTAAAATTCCGAACATGAGTTTCAAAGATACTGTTCTTACCCCATGGTATTTGCGGTTTATGGTGTAAATAGGGGTATTTTATGTCATCACGAATATCGTTTTCTTCAACGACAACAGACTTTGGCACATACAAAGCACTGTCTAAACTGTTATCAACGCATAGATAGTCATTCTCCCAGTCTTTAATTTCTCCCGAGACATCGAGACAGTAAGGATCGACCGCTAACTTATGTGGATTAAAAAACAACCCCTTTTCGGGATTATATTCTCCGTAGGCACGATACCCATACTTCTGTCCGGGACGAATATCCGAGACTTCTGCAGACCAAATGTTATCTTCGTTTTTGTGCAAGGGAATCCTTTTTTCTGTTTTTTCATCGGCTGAAAACAAGCACAGTTCTATTTTTTGCGCGTGCTCGGAAAAAACGGAAAACTTTGTTGAATCGGGTGTATAAGCAGCACCCATTTTGGGAGATAACGACATTAAGCAGCCTCAAATATCATTTAACTAATATAAAATATAAATTCTTTTGAGGCTATTTCCACTTAATTTACGAGTTTTTCCCTAGATTTTGATAAAATTCCTTAAAATCATTAAAATAAATAATGTGATTGTCCTTTTCTCCCTCATCTCCCCAGATTGAACGTCCGATGCGAATCGCTGTTGCATGTGCTTTTAGTGCCGATTGACTATCCATGGGCGAATCTCCTATCATCCAAACTTCATCGGGGGTTATCTGTTCCGGAATAAGTTCTTCGGCCAGAGCAAAATAAATCTGCTCAGGGGACGGCTTATCGGCCGGGGCTTCGTGACCACAGACAATTTTTCTGAAGTAAATTTGCGGAAACAACAGTTCTTTTTCTTTTTCTAAAAGAATCCGCTCCTTGTTGCTGACAATATAGAGCTGAACACCGAGAGAGCTTAACATCTCAAGCAACTCACACGCATAGGGAAATGTTTTAATTTGTTGCGGCATTAAGCGGAGATAATGTTGGCGATATAGTTCGTAAGCCTCGTCCGCCACATCCCCGAAAATACGCGGAAAATTATCCTTAAAAGAGAGGTTACAGTCACGTTTTTTCTTAACCTCATCCCACATCGGTAAGTGGTAAAATTCAAGTACAAGATTTATCGCGGAAACGAGTGAGCTTCTGCTTTCAGCAAGCGTATTATCCCAATCAAAAAGGGCATATTTTAATTTTGAAATATTTAACATTTTTCTTGTCCTTAAATAAGAATTTTTATCCAAAAATCAAGCTATTTCAGCACGCGGGCTACCGTTAGGGCATCTACGCTTTTTGCACCTGCTAATCGCAAAACTTTTGCGCATTCTTTTAAGGTTGAACCGGTGGTCATCACATCGTCAATGACAACTATTCTTTTGTCTTTCAACCGCTGAGGGAATTTGACGGTAAATGCGTTTTTAATGTTACGCACTCTCATTTGTCCGCTACATTCAACTTGCGGTTTGGTTTTGCGGTGTTTTTGCAGTGAAGTATAATCAACGGGAATACCCGTTATTTTGCTTAATTCTTTGCATAATAGTGCCGATTGGTTAAATTTTCTGGTTCGCAACCGTGTTTGATGGAGCGGAACAGGGATTAATACATCGGCACCCTGTTGCCAAATATCATGCCCTGCCGTATATAGCCATCTTGCTAAAAATTCAGCATTTTCGGTTCTATCGTGAAACTTAAAATTCAAAATAAGCGGGCGGCTGTTTTCATCATAATACACGCGAGATCGTTGCATTCGAAATAAATTTTTATTCCCTTGGACACATAACGGGCACTGTGCCACTGTTTTACCGGAGGGAAGCGGATGGCCGCAAGTTTGACAATAAGGAGCGGAGATAAATTTTATCTGAGAAAAGCATTCATCACACAATCCGTTTTCGCCCTGAATAATTTTTCCGCAACGTAAGCAACGTGGCGGTAAGAAAATATCTGCAAGACATTTGATAAATTTTAGCATTTGCTGATTATTTTTTGTAGTTCTTTGTGAATATCATTACTGTTATCCATAACAATAATACCTGCTTTTCTCATCACATCAATCTTGTCTTGAACGGTATGCTGGCCATAACTTACCAATTCTCCGGCATACCCCATATCGTGTCCAAAGGGAACAGCGCTGCCGGCAACAAAAGCAACTATCGGTTTTTTGTTTGGAATTGTTTTATAATATTCGGCTGCAACCTCTTCAAATTGTCCGCCAATCTTACCTACCATAACAATCACATCGGTGTTTTTGTCTTCATGAAAAGCCTTAAGAACGTCTATGAAATCCGTTCCGACCATCATATCGTCTCCTAAGCCGACAACCGTCGATTGCCCAAGACCTGCCAGAGTTGTTTCAATCACAGCAGCATAGGTCAGAGTTGAAGACCGTGAGACGACCCCAATTCTTCCCGGTTTATGAATATTTATCGGGAAAACGCCCAAGCGGGCTTGCCCCGGTGTTATAATCCCCGGTGTGTTAGGACCAATCAGTTTGGTTTTAGAGCCCCTTAAGACAGCCTTGATTTCGAGCATATCGCGTACCGGAACATGTTCGGTAATGCACACCATCGTCTCCAGCTCTGCCTCTACCCCCTCCATCACTGCCGATAAAACTTGACGTGCCGGAACAAACATCAGTGAAACAGTTGCTTTTGTTGACTCGACAGCCTCTTTTACCGTGTTAAAAATCGGGACACCCAAATGTTGTTCTCCCCCTTTACGCGGGGTGACTCCGGCAACGATTTTTGTTCCATAATCCATTGATTTTTTGACATGGAAAGACGCTTGCGTTCCGGTAATTCCTTGTACCAAAATCCGTGTTTTATTATCTACAAATATCGCCATCAGTTATTATCCTCCATGGCTTGCAGTAATTCAGAAACACCTTCTTCAACATCTTGCGTAATCGTTATCGGGTAACGAGCGTTTTTTAGAATAGATTCTCCCTCGTACTTGTTTGTTCCCTCGAATCGAACGACAACGGGAACATTTAAGCCAACCTCCGAAGCAACAGATAAAATTCCTTCTGCTACAAGGTTACACCTTAAAAATCCACCGATAATGACGATTAAAATTCCTTCCACTCGAGGATTTGTCATAATGAGTCTTATGCCACTGGCAACTTTGTCTTGATCAACACCTCCCTTAAGGTTCAGAAAGCAAGCTGTACTCCCTCCCTTGCTTTTTATCAGATCCATAAGGCCTAAGGCTATTCCTTCGCCATTAACAATGCAGCCGACGCTTCCGTCAAAACTGTTATATTGAAACCCGTTTTTAAAAGCGATCAGCTCTCTTTTTTCGAACTCGCATTCGTCAAACAGCGGCACAATTTCCGGCTGTCTGAATAGTGCTTGATCATCAACCGTCAATTTAATATCAAGGGCAATAATATCCCCTCTTGCGGTAATGCCGGCCGGATTGATTTCCAGCATTGTGGCGTCTGTTTCAACAAAAGCTTTAAAAATCCCTCGCAAATACTTTCTTAAATTTGGTAAATGGCGCTCAGATATACCGATAAACGCACCAACCTCTCGGACTTGTTTGGCGGTTATTCCCTTATGTGTATCCAGAGGCACGTGCAAAATTTTGTTCGGCGTTTTGGCGGCAATTGTCAGGATATCTGTTTTTTCCAAATTCGCTATCAGCAATGTCATTACCGCAGAAATTCTATCAATGACCAGACCGGTGTAGAAAATTTTATTGACCTTGCAGAACTCCTCAACATACAAACGGGTAACGATGCGACCTTTCGGACCGGTTTGAGATGTGACCAGGGTGTGACGCAACATTTCTTCCGCTTCTTTTGCAATTTCACGCCTCGAAGTGACGTAGCGAATCCCTGTCCCCCGACCTGCTGATTTTTCAAGAAAGCGCCCTTTATTACGTGCTCCGGATTGAATTTGTGCTTTGAGCATCCAAGGACCTCGTTTGGAGACCTCTACCGCAACTTTTTTGGCCTCGAGCGGTGTATAGGCCACCTTCCCTGCCGGAATTTTAATTCCGTACTGTTTTATCAGTTGCTTTGCTTGGTACTCATGTATTTTCATACAAAACCCCTATGCTAAGGTGTCAGCGTAGTGCTTAATCTTTTCGACCATCGAAAATAAGCCGTTGCGGCGGCTCGGGCTTAAATGTTCCTGTAAACCCAGTTTAGCAAAAATTTCTTCAACTTCAATCTCTTTAATCTCTTGTGCAGATTTATTTGAATAAATCATTAAAACAATTGCGATCAACCCCTTAACGATAAAGGCATCGCTGTCTCCCTTAAAAAGGAGTTTACCGTTTTCGAGTTTGGGTTCGAGCCAAACTTGTGACTGACAACCGCGCACTTTCCACTCTTCAGTGCGATATTCTTCATCAAGCGGCTCTAAATGGCTTCCTAACTCAATGATATAGCTGTATTTTTCCTCCCAAGTGTCTAGGAATTCAAAATTATCAATCAGTTCTTGTATATCCATTTTATATCAGCTCCATCATGGCTCGCGCCTCTTCACTCATCCGTTCAAAGCTCCACGCCGGCTCCCAGACGATTTTGACGGTTACCTTGCCCACGCCTTCGACAAGGGCGACGACATCGGCGGCTTGTTGGGGCAAAACACCGGCAACCGGGCACCCCGGAGCTGTCAGGGTCATGTCGATATCGACATCTCCGTTGTCTTGTTGGCGGACGTCATAGACTAATCCCAAATCATATATATTTATCGGGATCTCGGGGTCAAAAACGTTTTTAAGGGCTTCAACAATATCTCCCTGAGAGGCTTTTTTTTCACCTTTGGGCAAAGGAGATCCGGCGTGCGCTTCGTAATCAAGGGGAATTGTCTGTTCTTCGTCCGTCGGCTCTTGCCCTTGGGTCATTGCACTCAAAACACCAAGTTCATTCTCGTCTATCTGTTTTTCGTCACTCACGGCTATTCCTCCACCAACAAAATCATGCCGACTATTGAAATCAGCAGCAATATTAAATATTGCGGTCTAATTTTTATATAGTGCCCTTTTTGTTTTTTCTCAAATAAATAATTATTACCGAGCATAATCCAAACCGGATAAGCATGAACAATTGCCGCTACATACGCCGGATTGGGGCTTAGGTACATCGTATAGGTTTTGAGTATGCTGTGAAGAATCGCAAAACTCATAAAAAACCACGCAAATTTGAGATTTTTGCGGTCAAAAACTTCTCTGAAACGGCGCTTATTCTGACATAAAATATTACAACCACCGGCAACAAAAGACGTTATCAGTGTATAGTAAAAAATTGCCGAGATAACATTCTCCGCGCCTAAGTGTGTCGTTTCCTTGCTGGTGATGTCAATAAATGTTTCGCAACTCATAGCGGCAAGCAAAAACCACAAAGCTTTGCGATTGGCTTTGGCTTTGCTGATTAAAATCAGTGCCGTGGCAACACCGAGCAGACATACGGCAATCAGTGCAAACTTTTGCGGTTGCTGTATTAATTCCTGTAATTCCGAAGGGTGTAGGAGTACCCAAACAACAAAGATAATCGCAATACTGATCGGGTGAATGAGGCTGGTTACTTCTGCCCCGAAAGCTTTGGCAGAATTGAGAATCCGATTTTCACCAATAGAAAGGACTAAGCCTTGCACGATGCAAAGTGCATAAAACCATGGGTTGTGAATCGGGGCAAAATAGAGGCAAAACGGTAACAGAAGTATAGCGGTTCCCAAGCCGCGATAAGCCATCAGGACTGAGCCTTTGACTTTTAAGAACTGATTTATCCAAACATAGCTTGCCGTTAGTAAACTCAAGGCAAGTGCCAATATCCACCAGTAATTTTGCATTTGTTCTGTTCCACTATATTCAATCAAGTCCTTCTGCCCCCCTGAAAGGCTGAAGACTCCAGAAGATCCTTTACCACGTTCAGGGTGATGGGAGGTGAGCAACCCTCTCTGAATTTTTAGAGAGGGTGCGAGCATTTGCGAGCGGGTGAGTTTAAAAAAGCTTAAACTCATCCTGAATTTCTAAGTTATCCACTCGGCAATGCCTGCGGATAACAAGAAATTCTTCCTTCCCTAAAAATTCAGGGAAGGAATATGGCTCGTCATTCTGAGCCCTGAAAAGGGGAAGAATCCTGAAGATTCTTCGCCACGTTCAGGATGACGACATTGAAAGATATATCTCTTTATCGTGAATTTATAAGCGAATATTTCGGCTTGTCAAGATTTAGCTTAACTCCCCAACAATATCAGTCCTATGACTGAGGCAAACAAAATACTGACAACTTTTAGGCTGATACGCGGGCACAAAAAGCTCCTATGCCGGCAAACCTGATAAATGTCCCAGCCGATAATCAGCATCGGGTATGTATAAATAATGGCTGCCACATAAGACGGATTAAAGGTTTTCGCCATCGCTACATTTTTGGAGGCTAGTGACAACAGCGCCCATGTCACCAAAACCACGCCGTGCCATAAGTTTTTCTTTTTCCATATCAGCGAGGTTTTATAAGTTTTCAGGTATGCCCACAAATTCGTTATACCCATAATCCAACTCATAATCATGATATAATAAAATACGGCAGAGCTCAGATTTTCGGTACCGAAGTGCATGGCTTGTTTGTTTAAGATATCCGAGCCGGTGGTCATAAACAGGCAAGGAATCAAATATAAAAATGCCTGAAAGCCAATCTTACTTTTGCGCAGTTGCAGGACAGATATCGTAATCCCCGCCAAACATAAAATGATACCGATGAATTGGAGCGGATTATGGATAAAGGTTATGATTTGATGCGGATAAATCATCAGCCAAAATAAAAATGTCACCCCGATACTTAAGGGCTGAATCGCGGCTGTCATCTCAACACCAAAACGCTCGATAGAGTGCAATAAACGGTTATCCAAATAAGCAGCCCAAAGCCCCTGAGCCACAACAAATACGTAAAAATAAATATCATGAATCGGCGCAAAAAGCGGCGCAAACGGCAACATCACCAACCCGGCACCTATACCGCGATAGACCATAAATAAGGATGCCGGCATTTTGTATATTTGATTCGAATACATATAAATTGCCGTGAATAAACTCGAGATAAAGGCCGCTATCCACCAAATATTTTCCATTTTCCCTCTCTTTTGTTTTGCGAGGGGATAGTAGCATAAAGATGGTTTATTAAGGCTTAATTTTAGAAAAACTTTTGAGCTTTGCGGATGGCGGCGACAAGCGTATCAATATCTTCTTTAGTACTATATAAGCCCAGTGAGGCACGTGCCAAAGATTCATAACCCATACGATTAACAATCGGCTGAGCACAGTGGTGACCGGTACGCACGGCAACACCCTCTTTATCCAAAATAAAAGCCAAATCCTGCGGGTGCATTCCCTCAACATTAAATGAAAAAACACCACCTTTATCTTTGGCTTGTCCGATAATTTTTAAGCCCTTTATTTCATTCAAAGCATTGGTGGTATAGGTGGTTAATTCCTGCTCGTGCTTAAAAATATCTTCCATACCCAAAGACATCATATATTTGGCCGCTTCGCCCAAGCCGATAGCCTGCATAATTGCCGGTGTCCCCGCCTCAAAGCGGAACGGCGGTTCGTTAAAGGTTGTTTTTTCATAACTGACGGTATCAACCATATCGCCCCCGTATTGATAAGGCGGCATCGAATCGAGAATATTATACTTGCCGTACAACACACCTATCCCGCTCGGACCATAGGTTTTATGCCCCGAGAACACCAGAAAATCACAGTCCAAGTCTTGGACATCAACTTTTTGATGAACCGTATATTGACAGGCATCAACTAACACCAAAGCCCCGACTTTGTGCGCCTGCTCAGCCATTCTTTTAATTGGGAAAACGGTGCCCAACACGTTTGACATTCCGGTGACGGCAACAAGTTTGGTCTTTTCCGAGAGTAAGTTCAAGAATTCTTCTTCCAGGTACTCCCCTCTGTCGCTGACTTTGAAGATTTTTAAGTTAATCCCTTTTTCATCGCGCAGAGCCTGCCACGGCACTAAGTTGGCATGGTGTTCAGCTTGAGAAATCAGAACCTCATCTCCGGCTTGTAAAAACTTTCTGCCCCATGAAGCGGCAACTAAATTGATTCCCTCGGTGGCATTACGGACAAACACAACTTCTTTATCACTTTTGGTGTTCAAAAATTCGTGAATTTGACTGCGCGCCTCTTCATAAGCAACGGTGATTTGCTCTGACAAATAGTATGACCCGCGGTGCACATTGGCATATTCTTCGAGATACATTCGACGCATTTTTTCAATAACTTGCGCAGGCTTTTGTGCACTTGCCGCCGAATCGAGAAACGTGTTCGGTTTACCATTAACAGGTATTGATAAAATTGGGAAATCTTGGCGAATTTTATAAACGTCGTACATCGCTGTTCTCCCTATATCAGGCTCTTGAACCATTCACGCACCGAAGAATCGGTAATATGATTGATAACATCAGTCACATAGGCGTCAATGAGCAACGTTTTCGCCTCTTCCTCGCCTATTCCGCGGGAGCGCATATAAAACAGCTGTTCTTTATCAATCTCCCCACTGGCAGCACCATGAGAGCATTTGACATCGTCAGCAAAAATTTCTAATTCCGGTTTAACATCTATCTCGGCATCGTCGCTTAAGACCATCGCTTTGTGTAGCTGTGTTCCCGACGTACAAACGGCGTTGGGGGCAATATGTATCCGCCCTTGGAAAACTCCTTTAGCCGTTCCGCCGACCACCCCTTTGACAAGCTGCGATGATTTGGTATGCGGTTGATAGTGATAAACATTGGTTGTCGTATCTAAGGTTGCCCAGCCGTTCATCATATAAGCCGCGTTAACAACAGCTTCTGCCCCTTCACCATTCAGAGAAATCTCCGTTTCATTGCGGGCAATGTTGGCTCCTTTTTGAAGACAAAAGCTCTCGTACTTTCCGTCTGCGGCAATGGTTATTTCGTGCAGTGCCACATGGTTGGCCTTAAAAGCCTCATTTTGATATTTGTAGTGTTGCAGGCTCGCTCCGGCTTGGATATTGATGTCATTCACGAGGTTTGCCAAATAGCATGATTTTACCTCCCCCTCGTAGGTAAACTGCTCGATAATTGCTGCCGAAGAATCTTTTTCACAGTTAATAATGTTGCGCCAATGATAAAAGCCGTTTTCTCCGTTAGGTGACATGTGATAGTTCAGCACCAACGGACGAGATAACTTCCGTCGAATCGTGATTTGCAGCCCTTGGGTCAAATAAAGAGCATTCATCTGCGCAAACGGGTGATGCGTTTTCTCCTCGACGTGGTCGATAACCGTTATCTCTGCCCCCGCCACTTGCGGTAATGCGGAAACAAGTCTCCCGTTGCTGATATGAATGACATCAGCTTTAAGAGGGAGCTCCGGACCTGTAGCTGAGGAAGGGGTACATAATGTGTAGGGACAGTCCAGCAAATCGCGCAGGCGTGTGTATTTCCAAGCTTCCGTCTTCGGGGTCGGTAACTCAATACCGGAGACTTTGGCGAGTTCTGCGTAGTCGTAGGCTATGTTCGGCACTAAATTTGTCATTACTTTTCTTTCACAAATTCTGCATAGCCGTTTTGCTCCAGTTCCAGAGCTAAATCTTTGTTCCCTGAACGAACAATATGTCCATCAGCAAACACATGCACAAAATCAGGAACAATATAATTTAACAAGCGTTGGTAGTGTGTGATAACTAGCATTGACCTCTTGCCGTCACGCAAGCGATTGACGCCTTCGGCAACAACCTTGAGGGCATCTATATCAAGTCCCGAATCGGCTTCATCCAAAATTGCAAAATCAGGTTTCAGAATCGACATTTCCAGCGTTTCCATTCGTTTCTTCTCTCCGCCGGAAAAGCCGACGTTAATCGGACGCTTCAGCATCTCATTGTCTATTCCCAACAGGCGTCCCTCTTCTCGTACCATTTTCAAAAATTCCATAGTATCCAGTTCGGGCAGCCCTTGATGTTTGCGGACAGCATTAACCGCATGTTTCAGAAATGTTGTGGTCGGCACACCGGGAATTTCAACCGGATATTGCATGATTAAAAAAACACCTTCTCTGGCACGCTCTTCCACGCTCATCGCCAGCAAATCTTTGCCCTTAAAACGGACGGAACCTGAGGTTACCGCATAGCCTGGTTTGCCGCATAGTACGTACGATAGCGTCGATTTCCCTGCACCATTCGGGCCCATAATGGCATGAACTTCACCTTCATTAATTGTCAGGTTAAAGTCTTTGATAATTTGTTTGCCGCATACTTCGGCACATAAATCTTCAATTTCAAGTAATGGTGTGTTCATTTGTTTGTATCCTTTATTCTTTTCACTACCCGACACTGCCTTCCAGGCTGATGTTTATCAGTTTGGCGGCTTCAATGGCAAATTCCATCGGCAGATGCTGCATCACGTCTTTGCAGAATCCGTTGACGATCAAACTGACGGCTTCTTCCTCGCTAATGCCTCGCTGTTTGCAGTAAAACAACTGTTCATCACTGATTTTAGATGTTGTTGCTTCGTGCTCTAAGACAGCATTACGATTGCGATTTTCGACATACGGTACGGTGTGCGACCCGCAATTTGCCCCAATCAACAGACTATCACATTGGGAATAGTTACGAGCATTGTCCGCCTGCGGCGTTACCTTAACGAGACCGCGATACGTCTGATTGGAAAAACCGGCGGATATGCCTTTAGATATGATTTTTGAGGTGGTATTTTTGCCGATATGGATCATTTTGGTCCCGGTATCGGCTTGTTGGCGATTGTTGGTAATAGCCACCGAATAAAATTCACCAACCGAATTATCCCCCTGCAAAACACAAGACGGATATTTCCATGTCACTGCAGAACCCGTCTCAACCTGTGTCCATGAGATTTTGGAATTTGCACCACGGCAAGCCGCCCGTTTGGTGACAAAATTATAAACACCGCCTTTGCCGTCTTTGTCTCCGGGATACCAGTTTTGCACTGTCGAATATTTGACCTCGGCATTATTCATAACCACAATTTCGACAATCGCGGCATGGAGCTGATTTTCATCTCGCTGCGGTGCCGTACAACCTTCGAGGTATGACACATAGCTGTCATCTTCTGCCACAATCAGCGTGCGTTCAAACTGTCCGGTATTTTTGGCATTGATGCGAAAATAAGTTGAGAGCTCCATCGGGCTTTTGACTCCTTTGGGTATATACACAAAAGAACCATCCGTAAAAACAGCTGAATTCAGACAAGCAAAAAAATTATCCGTATAAGGGACAACCGAGCCGAGATATTTTTTGACCAAATCCGGGTGATTTTTAATTGCCTCGGAAATAGAACAGAAAATAATTCCTTTCTCGGCCAATTTTGCACGATAAGTGGTGGCAACGGATACACTGTCAAACACGGCATCCACAGCAACAACGCCGGCTAAAGCCTCTTGTTCCTTAAGAGGAATCCCTAGTTTATCGTATGTTTCCAGCAGGCTTTTATCGACTTCCTGCAGGCTTTTGGGTGCGACTTTTTGTTTGGGTGCCGAATAATAATGCAGCGCTTGATAATCTATCTTGTCATAAGCGAGTTTTGCCCAATGCGGTTCGCTCATGGTCTGCCAAAATTCGAAAGCTTTGAGCCGCCATTCAAGCAGCCATTCCGGCTCTTCCTTCTTTTGAGAAATAAGGCGAATAATGTCTGCATTCAGGCCAGCCGGAGCCGTATCAGCTTCGATGTCCGTTATAAAGCCGTATTTATATTTATCGCCACTTTCATCTATGATATCAGGCTGTGCCATTTGCTCCATCTCTTATGTTATTCAGAATTGTGCTTAACATAACTCATTTGTGATAAATTGCAACGTTTAATTAAAAACTAAGAAAATTTTAATCTTATCTGCCTAAAATCGGTGCAGAAAATAACGAATCAAGGAATGTAACGTGCGGTTTTCGATAACATTAATCACTGTTTGGCTGGCTGTTTTGATGAATGTCGGTTGTACCATGCAATCCGGCAAGGTGCAGTTGCTTCCCTTAAGTTCCTGGTGGGGCGGCGGTTCAGCAGATACGGTTACCGTGCAAAAGGGGGATACCCTTTACAGTCTTTCACGCACTTATAATATTCCAATACGCGATATTATTGAGACCAACCACCTGACCCCGCCTTATACACTCTATGTCGGGCGCGTTTTGCGGCTTCCTGTTGCCCGTTATCATACGGTTGCGCACGGCGATACATTATATAGTATTTCTCGCCGGTACAACGTCGATATTACAACATTAAGTAAATTAAACAATTTGAGAGAACCTTACACGTTGAGTATCGGGCAAAAACTGGCTTTACCGGCGAGTGTCAGCGCTAATTCCACTTCGGCTCAAAAAGAATCGTCCGTCCCTGTATTATACTCAGCTTCTGCCGGCAATGGGAAGATTTCCACTTCAACAACCAGTGCGCCTAAACCGCAGACATCCTCCACTGTCAGCAACAGACAGGTGAACAGCAAGCCTCAACTGACAACAACGCGTAAAAGCAAATTTGCCTGGCCGTTGAGGGGGACAATTATTTCTCGTTTCGGGAGTATCGGCAAAGGACGCTCCAATGACGGTATCAACATCAAAGCACCGCTTGGAACTTTGGTAAAAGCGGCCGATGCCGGCAAAGTCGTTTATGTCGGAAATGAACTCAAAGGTTTCGGCAATTTGATTCTCATTCAGCACAATGACGGGTGGATTACCGCTTATGCCCACAACAGTTCTTTCTTGGTAAAAAAAGGGCAAAGCGTGCAAAAAGGAACCTCAATTGCAAAGGTCGGCAGTTCCGGCGGCGTGAACACGCCACAGCTGCACTTTGAAGTTCGTGCCGGTAAAAAGCCGGTTAATCCACTTCTGTATTTACCTTAAAAAAATTTTTAAAAACTTGCTTTTTGAGTCTTGTTATCCTTATATAATGTTGTATAGTATCTTGAATTTTTAATTTTATGGAGATATCAAATGGACACAACATTATATCAGTTGCTTATTTTGTTTTTGTTGTTTTATGTCTTTTTAATCCGTCCGGAACTCAAAAAGGCTAAAAAACACCAGGCCATGCTTGATGCCTTGAAAAAGGGTGATAAAGTTTTGACACGCGGCGGTTTGTACGGCGTCATCACCAAAATTGAAAACGATAATGATTTGTTGGTTGAGATTGCCGGCGGCGTGGTCGTTGCCATTAACAAAATCGGTATCTTAGGTTTGGCTGAGGACACTGTTGTTGCTCCGGCTCCTAAAAATGAAAATAAAAAAGCTAAAAAATAAAGGAAACGCATATGTATAAATTGTCAAAATCAAGAGTTTTGTTGATTTTAGCGATTTGTGCCACAGGTATTTTCTTTGCGGTACCAAATATGCTTAAAAACAAAGACTCTTTGCCAAAATGGTGGCAACCGGTAAATCTCGGTCTTGATTTGCAAGGTGGATCGAATTTGTTGCTACAAGTTAAGATGGATGATGTCTTAAAAGAAAGAATGTCAATAATTGAGGATTCCGTTCGTCAGATATTGCGCGAGAATCGGACTCGCTATACGAATCTCAAGGCTAACGATGATTCGGTAACCGTTGCTATTGAAAATGCCAACGCTCGTGCACAAGTTCTTTCTAAGTTCTCCAAAATCGATGACGGACTGGAGGTTGTCGAAGGCGAAGACGGTGTTTTGACAATTCGCTACAGCGATATGGCCATCGGACAAATGAAGGCTAAAGTTGTCGATCAATCTATTGAGATTGTCCGCCGCCGTATTGATGAGCTTGGCACAAAAGAACCTGTCATTCAAGGGCAAGGCAGTGACCGAATCGTTGTTCAATTACCGGGGTTGCAGAATCCTGAAGCGGTTAAAGTTTTGCTCGGTAAAACGGCTAAAATGTCATTTCATATGGTTGACAGTCGTTCAACGGCGGCCGATGCAAGACGCGGTATGCTCAGTTCAAGCTCCCGCTTAGTCAGCGGTGATGGCGGTACTTATGTTATCAGCCGGAAACCGGTTGTCGAAGGGGAAAATTTGGTTGACGCACAAGTTGCATATCAAGACGGTGCACCGGTTGTCAGCTTTAAGTTTAACACTCTCGGCGGCAAAAAATTCGGTGAAGCCACAAAAAATAATATCGGTGAGCGCTTAGCTATTGTTTTGGATAATGAGGTTATTTCTGCGCCGACCATTCAAAGTGCCATTTTGGGCGGCAGCGGTGTGATTACCGGTAATTTTGATGTTAAATCAGCAAATGATTTAGCCTTATTATTACGTTCCGGTGCTTTACCTGCTCCGTTGGAAGTTATTGAAGAGCGTACGGTTGGTGCCGGTCTGGGGGCCGATTCAATTAAAGCCGGTGTATTTGCCTCTATCATTGGCTTAATTTGCGTTGTTGTATTTATGTTAGCGGCTTATGGATTGTTTGGTTTGTTTACGACAATTACCGTATTCACCAACCTGTTTTTGATGCTCGGTATTTTGAGTTTGATGGGGGCGACCTTAACGTTGCCGGGTATTGCCGGTGTTATTCTGACAATCGGTATGGCAGTTGATGCAAATGTTTTAATTTTTGAGCGTATGCGTGAGGAAGTTAAAAACGGTCGTTCAACACGTGATGCAGCTGATGCCGGTTTCACGGAGGCATGGCGTACTATTCTTGACTCGAATCTGACAACCTTAGTTGCCGGTTTTGTCCTATTCTACTTTGGAACAGGTCCGGTCAGAGGGTTTGCCGTTACCTTAACGGTTGGTGTTTTGACATCTATGTTCACATCGGTTACCGTTTCACGGCTGATTATTACATATTGGCTTAATCGCTTTAAGCCGAAGAAACTCCCAATTTAATGTAAAAGGAACGAAAAAAATGAAAATATTCAGTTGGGTTACAAAAGACACAAACTTTAACTTTATGAAAGCCGCCAAGCCGACTTTCATCATCTCAACCTTGCTCGTGATTTTGTCTTTCGTCAGTTTTGCCGTTAAAGGTTTTAATTACGGCATTGACTTTTCGGGCGGTATTTTAATTGAAGTTGAGAGCCCTGCCGTGGTTGATATGGAAGACATGAGAAAGCTGTTGGCAGATGTTAAATTAGATGACTTAAATTTGCAGACCATCGGTGATTCAGGACGTGAATTTATGATTCGTGCCCAAGCCGAATCCTTAGATGAAAAGGCGCAAATGGCTGCCGTTAACGAGATTAAAAAAGTGTTAGGCAACGATTACGAATATAAGCGCGTTGAGTTGGTTGGTCCGCAAGTCGGTAGTGAGTTGAAGCGTGCCGGTTTGTTGGCATCAGTCGGGGCGATTTTGGCCATTTCTCTGTATATCTGGATCAGGTTTGAGTGGCAATTTGCCTTAGGTGCTATGATTGGCTTGTTCCATGATTTGATTGTGACAACAGGATTGCTCTCGTTCTTCCAGTTAGATTTCAGCTTAACGACGGTTGCTGCTCTTTTGACTTTGGCCGGTTACTCGGTCAATGATACGGTTGTTACTTATGACCGTATTCGTGAGAATCTGCAAAAGTTCAAAAGAATGCCGCAAACAGATTTGCTGAACAAAAGTATCAACGATATTTTATCACGTACAATTTTGACCGGATTAACGACCTTATTTGCGGCAGCTGCCCTATTTATTTGGGGCGGTGATGCCTTAAGAAGTTTCTCCTTTACGATTGTATGGGGTATTATTATCGGGACGTATTCTTCTATTTATGTTTGCGGAACGTTTCTCAATTTGTTTGACCTGCGTGCTGCGCAAGATGAGAAGAACATTAACCCGTTTGGAAACGTCGATTAGAAGATATTTCCTCCTAAAGGTCCCTGTTGAGATTTAATCTTGGCAGGGATTTTTTTATATTAACCTCCTTTTAAGAAAAAAATGCTATCTTTTAGTTATAGAGGGTTCATTGTCTCTTGCATTTTAAAAGTTTTTATGCTATAGAGAACTACGTTTTTAATTGGGGTATATCATGATTATTGATGGCAACAATAAAAAGCAACGGGGTATTTTAACAAATAAATGCTTTTATCAGACCACAGCTCAGATTATGAAAGATTTTGAGCGTAAGGGGTATGCTAATTCGGCAGATGAAACAGTGAAGGTTATTTCTGCCTATCATGATTTGGTGCAAAAAAAGGTTAAAAACAATTTCAGCGCTGATTATAACAACGCTTTTCAGAAGATTGACACAGCTATAAAATCCTTAGCGAATCAGGTTTTTTATGATTGTGACAGCAAGAGTTATGATAACGCCTATAAGTCTTTTGAGGAATTTGATTATATCAACGCTATTCTCACCCGACAACATAATAAAAATTCTGCTTCTTAATTCTCTCTTGTGTGTTACTGCCTTTATGAATTGCAAAGCATAAAATTTTGCGATAGATATAATATTATCTGGATTTAACTATGCCAATGAGGTGACTATGACAAATTCTTCTTTAATCGGTTGCGGACGCTGGGGAACATTCTTGGGCTGGTATTCTGTTAACAAAGCGAGCTTTGATAAGGTCGATATGTATGATATTCCGACATCGCCGAATTTTTTGGAACTCAAAGAGACACGCAAAAACGCTTATCTTTCAATGACTGATAATATGATTTTGCATGAAAATATTGAAGATGTCCTCAAGAACGATTTTGTTATCATTTCTATCGGGTGTCAGCATTTTCGCTCGCTGTGTAAACAATTAAACGGTTACGACATTGCCGGAAAAACCTTTTTGTTGGCAATGAAAGGATTGGAAGAAAGTTCTGCCAAAACAATGTTTGAGATTATGAAAGAAGAAGTTACGCAACCCGTTCATATTGCGGTTTTAGCCGGTCCGGGGCATGTTCAGGATTATATGAAAAATGTACCTTCTTGCGCGGTGATTGATAGTGATGAGGAAGACACTAAGCGTCGTGTTATCGATATGATGCAAAGTCCACTGATTCGTTTTTATTTTGGGGCGGATTTGATGGGTAATCAAATTGGCGCGGCTCTCAAAAATGTTATCGGTTTAGCGGCAGGTATTTTGGACGGGTTAGAGTGGTATGGCTTAAAGGGCGCCTTAATGGCGCGCGCACCGGTTGAGGTCGGGCGTTTTATTGCGCATTTCGGTGGCAACCCGAAGACAGCTTACGGCTTAGCGCATTTGGGTGATTATGAGGCGACATTGTTCTCTAAGCACAGTCATAACCGCACTTATGGGGAACAGTTTGCGAAAGGTGAGGTATTCGGTAAATTGGCGGAGGGCGTGCCGACACTTAAGGCTGTTAAGTTGATTGCTGATAAGGAAGGAATCGATATGCCGATTAGCCAGGCTCTTTATAAAGCGATTTATGAGAAAGCTGATATTAAATCAACCATTCGCAGTATGTTTGACCGGGATTTGAAACAAGAATTTTAAGAAGAAAAATTCAGCATAGTATAAAAAAACTCTTGACCTTTGATGATTATTTAGGTACAAAGTTTTTCGTAAAAATCATTGGCACCTTGTGGAGAGGTGGCAGAGTGGCTGAACGTCAGTCGCGGATTTAATGCAGCGGTCTTGGAATCGCAGATTGGCAAGCTCCTTTGTGAGCGCGCCATAAATTGTTTGAGAAAACGCAGTTTTATCACGACGGTTTTCTTGTTGGAAATAAAAAGAAATACACCTTGTGGAGAGGTGGCAGAGTGGTTTAATGCAGCGGTCTTGAAAACCGTCGAGGGGGCGACCCCTCCCAGAGTTCGAATCTCTGCCTCTCCGCCATTAAAATAAAAAAGCACCTTTATGGTGTTTTTTTATTTTAAAATGACAGAAACCAGGATTTGAACTCTGGGAGAAGAGTTCGACAAGGAGGAGCAGGTGAGACGGAAGTATCACCGCACTTGCGACGACGAAGCGGCGGGAGGACGGGAAAAATCTGAAAATCTACTTTACGGGAATTGATACAATCGCTAATGTTCCTTTACGCCATTTAGACTTGATATCGACCTTGATGTCTAGTATCTCCGAAAGCTCTTTGACTATCGACAGCCCGAGACCTGAGCCCTTACCCTTATGGCGCATACACTGATAAAAAGCCTCAAATAAATGTTGATTTTCTTCATTCCTGAGCCCATAGCCGTTATCTTTTATGATAACTTTAACAACATTCGGCAACCGGTAACAATACATTTTTATTTGCCCGCGACTGTATTTAAGCGCATTATTAAGCAAATTACGAATAATTCTTTCCAGCAACAGCGGATCACTTTTCACGCGAATTGATTCACCCCTGTATATCAGGACACCTTGCCGATAAGACATTAGCGTTTGGTATTCTGATGCCAATTTTTTTAAGATGCTCGACAAATCAAATTCCTGATCGCGACGGACGACGCCACCGCTCCCGAGTTTTGCGGTTTCAAGTAGGTTATCTACCCAAAAAGACAGGTCCGCCGTCGATTTATCTATTTTATCAACCAGCTCGGACTGCGCGGAGTTTAATTTTTCATCCTTGAGCAGAGATACAAAAATCTTTAGCGCTTGCAATGGTTGACGCAAATCATGTCCGGCTTGGGCATAAAAAAATGAGCGTTCGCACGCTTGTTGTTCAACTTTGGCCAGTCGCTGCCGCATTCTTTCAAGCTGCGGCGGACAATCTTCTTTTAAGGTTTCCGGCATTTCGCTCTCTTTTTTGTTTATATTGTGTTGCTTCGCAACCGTTTTTAGAGAAATATAATCTTTCATTATGCAAAAAAAAGCCCTGCTTGGGCAGGGCTTGTTCTGATTTTATTAATTTTTTACAGGTTCCACATACCACTGTAATCGACAGCGACGCCGATAATTGTGCTGCTGCCATATTTATCCGAGCCACGGTCTTTGGCACGGAAGTACTCGATATATGGTCCGAAAGCAAAGTTTTTATAAATATCAACCATCATCCGACCGGTAAAGTCAAACTCATATTTGAAATCCGTTGCTTGATAGCGACTGTAATCAATATATTCTCTTAAATATGTATCAACATCAAATTTGACACCTTCACGCAAAGGATATTCCGCTTTCAGCCCAATCTCGGCACCGTATTTGGTGACTTCGTCGCTGTAGGTGAAATCATACTCACCGAAACCAGCGGCATATAATGACTTAATGTATGGTCCTTCAAACATTTTGATACCTGCCATACCACGAATAATCTTTGTACGCGGGGCATTGTCATTCGGTTCAAACTCGGTCTGATAGGCCAAATTAACAAAAGGTCCGACATCTGCATCCCAATAGCGCCAAACTTTGCGTGCATAGTCGGTCGAAAGCAAAATTTTATCCGAATTTTCGCTGATCACATCCGGCCCGTCAACCGGCTTTAACTTCGTCTTTCCATACTCGGCAAAAACACTGTTGGTCCACAAATACTCCGGTTGATTATATTCCATCGCAAAATCAAGAACACCTTTGGTCACATCTTCACTATCACTGTTTAAGCGGGAGTTTGGTGAATTTCGGTATTCTCTGGCATTTTTAACTTCTGTGGAGGTCAGTTCCAAAGAAGCTTTATTCAATTTTGCACGCCACCCGTATTCCTCGGCGGTTTCTTCTGCTTGTGCCGGCAGGCTCATTGTCAAAACCGCAGCCAACATTAACCCTAATTTGTACTTCATCTTTTCAGTCCTTATTCGTTAACCCTGCTGTTACTATAAGGACAGATGTGCTTAATAGCAAAGTCTTTCTTGCTCTCTGTGGACAGTCTCAAAGATTAAAGGAATACAATACCTTCCCAGCTTCAGGCGACAGCTCAAACCACCAATCATCATAAAGAATCTTGTTTTTGGCGATATACTCGTTTGTTTCTGTGCTCGGGAGTGATGTTGCCGATAACTCTACTTTAAGCCAATACTTTTCAAAATCAGTATGAACACTCAATGTGGTTATCAGCCCCTCGAAAGAAGTCAGGTTCAGGCGATGAACTGAGGTGTACCGCGGTTCGTCAAACTCCTGTGAAGACAGAACTTGCGCATAGTGCAAATCTGCCAAAACAGCAAATAACCTCGTTGACTCAAGTCGTGTGTATGGTAAATGTGTTTGGCTGTTGTAAAACGCGGCTCCTTCCTCCCGACGAGAAATAGTCCGGTTATCCGTTTCTATTTTTTTTATTTCGACTTGTTTGATACGCAAAAGCGGCTGCACTGTCCACGAATTGAGGCTCATCGGCAATTGTGCCTGCCAGCTTGACAGATATATGTTATCTTGCCCGGGGTAACGAATATAATGTCTTTCAGGATTTGCCGCATCGCTGATTTCGGCAGCACCAACCTTCTTCCCCTGATCGAACAAAGTTACTGTTGTCCAGTCGGAAACCTGCGTCGCCGGTTTAATCTTTGCCCCGACTTTTGCAGATGAAATGCTTTCTTGTAATGTTTGCATTTTAGCGAAGTGTGCGTAGTAATTATCTGCCTCAGGAACACGCCAAAAAATCTCATCCTTTTGCAAGGTGATTTTTTTATCTTTGGAGGATATTTCTATTTGATCATAAAGAGGAATATTCCCTTCAATATCCGCAAAAAGCAGATCTCCTCGCAAACTTTGTCGGAGATTACGCTCAAAAAAATGCAAACATATGAGGCTCATTATCAACAACAAAATGCTGACTAAGCAAATATTTCTTAAACTTCTAGCGAGCATTGAACTTCTCCTCCACCTGACGGCGGCGATGCCGACTGTAAAAATAATATCCTAAAATCATCACCAAAACCAAGATTATCGGCAGCCCTAAAATATTCACAAAAGAAATCCAATTCATTTCCGCTTGCAGGCGATTTTTGATATCGTAGTTATAAAAACGTAATTGCTCTTCGTCGGCTTTTATTTTCTCTCGTATCTCATTAAGGCGTTTAGTGGTTGCCGCATTCATCATCGTCTTTTTTTGCAATATGCTCTGGCGTAAGCCCTCCAGCTCTTGTTGCAACATGTTCAGTTCATTTTGCCGACGACTTATATCTGCCGCATAGGTATTATATATTCGACTGTACAGGCGATGCCCCAAACTCTCCTGAGATGATGACGTTTGTGATTTATACAGAGCCGCCATTCCCTTATTTTGAGAAAATATTTCTATTGCCCGTAAGATAAATTGGCCATTATCATTAAGGCGACCGTTTTCCAGCCACATATCATCACAAATAAAATCACTGTCCCCAACAACCATAATTTGAGAAGGCACTGCAGAGTAATATAAAAAAGGAATATTACTCGTTGCATTTTGGGGAGGACGACTGAAGAAAGATTGGTATTTTCCTTCACTTAACCATGCGATCGCGTGCGTTCTTCCATCAGGTTGATAAGCGCTGATTTGTTGATTTTTATTTTGTAAATTTATGTCACCAAGATACAACATTCCGGTTTTCACCTCGATTAAAGGCGTTACGGATATGTCATCATCATGTTCTGTTTTGTTTAATGTTAAAGCTGTTTTGAAAGATAGTGATTTCAACGAATTTATAATCGGAGATGCCGCGTTAAATTGCTCCTTTGATAATTCAAGCCACAGTGGGTATGGGGTTAAGTGACCTCCGTTCTCATCAGGTACAAAAATTGAACGACCATGCTCAAGCGCCCCAAAAACACCCTGAGAAATCCTCATTCCCCATTGCGCCAACAAAAGATTGAAGTCATCCAGTGTTTGTTGCGGCGTTTTGTAAAATGGTTCTTCCGACCAACCATCCAACAGGAGAATCAGTCGCCCTCCGCGCAAAACATATTGATCAAGCGCATAATGCAAGTTGGTTGACAATTTACGCGGCAATACCACCAACAAGACTTTCACCTCAGCAGGAATTTCCGTTACATTATCCGCAAGTTGCAAAATATCGTACCGATTTGATAATTCCTCAATCAGGGCATAGCTTTTGACTTGTTGTCCGTAGGGGTGTTCAATCAGCGGATGTACAGGACTGATTAGCCCGACGATATCTCGCTCTTTACGATTAAACTTTGCTAACACCGTTGTGATATCTTTCTCTAACCAAAAATTTCTGGCTAAACTAAATGAAGGAATCGTCTCTGTGTGGTTTTGGCTGTCAGAAAATGTTGCTCCAAAATAAAGATTGGTCTGTCCACCTGCCGACAAAAACGGCGTTATTCCGGCCTTTTGTGCCTCTTTTTCAACGTCTGAATATGGTTTAGGATTTTTTACGGTTATGAATATCTTGTGTGGATTTTGTTTTTGGTATTGTTCAAGATAACTTCGAACAAAATCTGCATACCGTGCATAAACAGGATTTTCGGTGGTTATGTCTTCTGAGTAATATATGGTGATGTAGAGGGGTAATGTCAGTTTTCTGGCTTCCTCACGGCTTTCAGCCGATAAAGAAAAGCGTTTGCTATCCGTCATATCAGCAGACAAGGGCAAGGCAAAATGTGCCATCACATTTATGGCAACAAGGCTTAAGACGGCGCCCAGAAAAATAAATATCATATAATATTTTTGTGCCGATTGTCGCACTGTCTTCTCCTCCTTTAATCCTTTTTCCACTGAACGGTTATCACGTTCAACCATAAGACCAACAATATTATGCTGCCAAAATAAATGATACTCTCCAATGTTATCTGCCCTTCTATCATCGCGCGATAGTGAGGCGCCAAATCAAGAATGCCACTCAGCCGGTGTTGCAACAGCGGATATATTTTCTTAAACGGAGATAGTAAAAAGTCAAAATTACCGTTCAGCCAAAGCCACCCGATAAAGACTGTCGACAAATAGGCAATCACTACATTTTTGTTGAAAGCAGATATCAAACACCCTATTGCACTCAAGACTGCCATAAGACACATGACGCCGATCAGTGCCGATAATACGTTCAATTTATCCAGCGTTATAAGATGTGAGCTGTAAATAAAAAAAGGAATCGTCAGCATCAACATCAGCATACAAAATAAAAATGCTGCCAAAAATTTGCCTACAACTAATTTTTCAACCGATACCGGTTGTGTCAGTAAAAATTCCAACGTTCCCTGCCGTCGCTCTTCTGCCCACATTTTCATGGTCAGTGCCGGCAACAACATATTCAGTATTTCAGGCTGATACATAAAAAATGAAATCAGTCCCTGATTATCATATTCAAAAAAATGAGCTGAAAAAAATGTTGCCGCGAACGACAGAAGCAAATATACGCCTACAACAATATAAGCCGTATAGCTTTTGAAGTAGCCGGAGAATTCTTTGCTGATTTGTGCATAAAGAACTTTCATCTTATTGTCCTTTGGTTAACCTGCGGAACATTGTTTCTATTGTTCCGTCCGGTGATTGCCGCATCATCTCTTGCGGTGTGCCATCCCATCGCAAGCGCCCGTTACTCATCAGTAAAACGCGGTCGGCAATTTTTTCGACTTCTTCCATCAGGTGGCTGGAGATAATAATCAGGCGGTTTTTACGCTATTGCTTCATAAATTGGTGCATCTGGTATTTTTGGTTAGGATCCAGACCTTCGGTAGGCTCATCCAGCAACAAAATTTCGGGATTAAAAATAAGTGCGCCGGCAATAGCCACCCTATGCTTAAACCCCTTTGAGAGTGTATCTATACGCTGTGTCAGGACTTTTTCAAGCTGTAAATTATGCAGGACTATCGGTAAATTTTGCACAAAATCCTGACTTTTGATTTGATGCAAATCCGCCACATATTTGATGTATTCGTAAACTGTCATGTCCGGATATAAGGGGCTGTTTTCAGCAACGTAACCCAGCGACGAATATAAAGAATGATTGTTTTGAATATTTTGACCGGAAATCAAAACCTCTCCTTGAGTGGGCGCAATATAGCCGCACATCAGACGCATCAGCGTGCTTTTTCCCGCCCCGTTAGGACCGACAAAAAAAACAATTTCATTGCGCGGCAGAACAAAATCAACATTTTGCAGGGCGTTTATTTCACCATATTTTTTTGAGAGATGATTTACTTCTATCATTTTTTTCCTTTTTCTCTTTATTGTTTACAGTCTAGCAACATTTTTTTAAATTTTAACAAATATTTTGATTTTATAAAATGAATGGTGACAAATTCATAATTTTATTCTATGTATATAGTAATTATTTCAATTCTGGAGATAAAAAGTGGAAGAAACTTATACAAAGGAAGAAACTAAATCGCTTAAAGTCGGCTTAGCCGTCGCGGTTGTGATTGCGGCGATTTTTGCCTTTAACTATTTTACAAAAACCACCATTGAACATAGCGACAGCGGTAAATATTATCAGCTGCAGGCTCGTTTTGGTCGCACAGACGGTTTAATGCTCGGCGCCAATGTTCGGTTAGCCGGTATTGATGTTGGGCGTGTCGTCGATGCAAAGCTTGATGATAACTTTAATGCGGTTTTAACATTTGATATTAAAGAAGGTTACAAAGTTCCGACTGATAGCAGTGCCGCCATTGTCAGCTCCGGTATTTTGGGAAATAAATATATAGAGATAGAACCGGGCGGAGATGAGGAATATTTGAAACCGAATGAAGAATTTTCTTATACTCAGGATGCTATGGTTATCGAAGAGTTGGTCGATCGTATTATCAGTATCGGCAAGGCTAAACGCTCTAAAAATAATGTTGCTGTTATTGAAGCTGCAACGCAAGAACTTGATTATTAAAGGAGAATAAAATGAATAAAAGACCTGTTGAAACCATCATGGGAATCGTTGTTATCGTGATTGCCGCATTATTCCTGTTCTTTGCGTATCGCGTTTCTGATTTGCAAGTTGTTAAAGGATACACCGTTTCGGCACATTTCTTAAAGGTTGGGGGCTTAACAATCGGCTCTGATGTTCGCCTCAACGGAATTAAGGTCGGAACAGTTATCAGCCAGAAGTTGAATCCGGAAGATTATGTTGCTGAAATTAAAATGAGTTTGGCCTCGGATTTGAAACTCCCCAAAGACAGCAGCGCCATTATTGCCAGCGATGGTTTAATGGGGAATAAGTTCATCAAATTGGAACCCGGCAAAGATAGTGAGATTTTGAAAGATGGGGATGAAATCTCCAATACAAAAGACTTCAAAACCCTAGAGGACATGGTCGGTGAAATCATTTTTATGGTGACAGATGATGGAGAAAAGAAATAATTTTCTACGTACTTTTTGTTTAGCAATACTCGGTTTGCTGGTTGTTCAGCCGGCGGAAGCTGCGAATATTGCTAAAAACACAGCTAAACTGCAGGCTCTGGATAAGGTGAGCGGTCAGATGCGTGTGATTGAAGTGCCGGTTAACGGGGAAGTTAAATTCGGCAGTTTTTCGATTGTCGTCCGCAAATGCCTAACCGCTTCTCAAGATGAAACACCTGAAAATTACGCCTTTGTCGATGTTGCCGATGCCGATCGTGAAGGTAAACTCCGCAATATTTTTAAGGGCTGGATGGTTTCTTCTTCCCCTTCCTTAAATTCGGTTGAGCATCCGGTCTACGATGTATGGCTACTCAAATGTCATGATCAAAAGACGAATATCGCGCTCCTTTCTGAAGCTCAATTAGCGGAGCGAGATAAACTCGAAAAATATAAAGCAGAAAATTTATCTAAAGAGGCAAAAATTGCCATTAAGGTTCAGAAAAAACAAGAAAAAGAAGAACGCCAAGCTAAAGCTGAGCAAGAAATTCAGGATAAAATAAAAGCCGAAGAAAAAGAGGCGGAGACGAGACAGAAGGCTTTAGATAGGGAAATCCAAGAGCAGCAAGAACGGCAACAACTTGAAGAGATGTCAAATGATGGTGAAGGTCCGGTTTCTTTGTTTAATTTGGGACAAAGGGCGACCGGAGACACACCCTCTGATTCTTCCGGCAAATTGGTTGAGGCGCCTGTTGTTGAAGAAAGCGTTGCACCTGCTGATGGTGGGGTTGACGGGTTGGTGATTATTGAGGATACGCATCACGATACCATCGGACAAGATTTGGATTTACCTGCCGATATCTCAGAAGTTATACCGGAAACAGCAACGAAGGAATAGATTATGCCCGATATTGATGTCAGCTTTGTTATGACCGTTTATAACAAAGAATACTATTTACCTTCCGTTTTGGAGGCTCTTCTTCATCAGACCGGGGTCAAGAATCCGGAGTATATTTTTGTTGATGATGTCTCCTCTGACGGCTCTGTTGAGATTATTCGCGAAGCAACTCAAGGGCTGCCCAATGTGCAGATTGTCGTGAACGAGAAAAATCAGGGGATCAGCCGTAACACAAATAAAGCAATTGCTTTGGCTCACGGTGAGTATACACGTTTGCTTGATTCTGATGATATTTTTCCCCTTGATTCAACCGAGATTTTGCTTGATTTGGCGAAATCTAATCATGCCGATATGGTGTATGGTTGCTTCACTAAGACCGGGGAAGAACCGCAAGAATTGACGAATCGTAAAACCGGTGATTTTACCTATAAATATTATCCTGATGCTTTGGACGGGGTTTTACATAATCGCTTTACGCGTATGGGGCAACTCATCAAAACGTCTGTTTTACAAGCTTCCGGCGGGGCTGATGAACGCGTTTTTATTCAGGATGAATCCTTACCGTTACGGGTGGCGATGAAAGCCAATGGTGCAATTAAAATGTCGGCTAATGTTGTTTTGGTACCAAAGGAAAAAGGTAATTTTTCAGGCAATAAAATCCAGTTAGATAATGACAGGTTTATGGCTTATTACTTTGCCATTACCGACCATATTAAGGATTTACCAAACGATAAATTGGCTTTAATGTATCAAAGAGCTGTATCGGCTTATTGGAAAATGATAAAAAAAACGCATAAATTTCCCTGTCTGCATTGGGGGTTTGCAAAATATCTGCATGTTAAATTACGCAAATTACAACCGGATTTATCTGTTTTGAAAGAAATGTATAGTCATTTTATGGGGCTTACGGGAATAAGAAGATAAATATTACATTGTTAAGCTTTTTAAGAAACTCATCATTTTCCAATTTTTTATAGACAAAAAATATTATAAGTGATATAGTATACATTATAATTGAATTAAAGGAGAAATATGATGAATACCCTTTCACAAGAAAAAACTACCGATAACCTACAATTAGAATTACTTAATAAACGTCTTGCTGACGAGTTTTATAAAATTTTCGGAGGTCCTCGCATAGGTAATATGGTTATAGAAGATAATGATAACTCCATCTTAAAAGAGCCGGATGGTCGTGCGTATGCTAAAGCAAAATTCGATTTGAACAAATTTTACTCAGAAAAATTGCTAGATGATAATCCGCTGAATCTTAGTGCTCGCTATAGAGAATTATCTAAAACCGTATTGCTAGCTCTCCCCGAAAAAACACAAGAGGCTATTAATCTTATTAAAAATTCAGCCATAAAATGTATTGAAGAAAAGGATTCGGTTTTTGCTTCAAGAGCCATGACCGGTGTTGGAATTGCGCTATCTAATATTGCAAACAAAAAACCGGAACTTCATGATTCGGTTAAGGAAGCCGTAGATGCTATAATAGCCACTGATAAAGACAAAAAAGGATTTGGACCGGCAAAGAGTCTTGAATGCTTCATGAGGGATAGGGCGGCTATGGCAAACAGATATATCTCTCCATCTCTAGAGCTATAATAAAAAAGTTGCTGATTTATTCTTGTTTAATGTCTATGCCTCTTAATTCATTTTTAAGTATTGATAAAACCCCTTACAACTCAAAAGCTGTAAAGGGTTTAATAAATAAGTTTATTTGTAGCTTAAATAGATAATTGTTTTATCTAATTTGATTAATCGCTCCGTTTTTTTGATTTTGGTGCTAAGCACAAAAAGTAATACCAGATATAATACAAAAACAATATAACTGGCGAGACATAGCGGGTGCCATACCTCTTGATAGATAATGATTGCGATAAAAAAATTAAGTACAACAATTACAATCGGCCAGATAAATGACGATAGTATCCAACGAAGAATGTTCTGTTGTGTTTTGTAAGCCTGAATCGTTTCTTGAGATACAGCATAGAGAAACGCTCCTTGCTTTTCATAGATGTCGATCTCCGGCATACCTGATTCTTCCGGCGTTTTGCCATATCTCTTTTTAAAGAGATTAACGGCTTCATTTTTTCTTTCCATGGATAATAATATTTTTAGTTAATAATCTTCAATAATTATAAATTTTGTGAGGAGGGTTTAGATAAAAAGATTAGCAGAGGCAAGTTCTCTTTAAACTATCGTCTTTCAAACAGTTTTTCGATTTCTTTGAGGCTGAGCTTGACATAGGTCGGACGGCCGTGATTGCATTGTCCGGAGTGCTCGGTTTGCTCCATTTCTCGTAATAACTTATTCATCTCATCAATGTTTAAGGCACGCCCTGCCCTAACTGATCCGTGACAAGCCAATGTTGCACAAACCAAGTGCATTTTCTTTTCTAAGGTGAAGCCTTTGCCCCATTCGGTCATCTCTTCTGCCAGGTCATGGATGAGTGTTTGAACTTCACAATTTTTCAATAACGCCGGAATTTCCCTCACCAGTACTGCTGTTGTGCCAAATTCTTCAATTTCTAAGCCAAGTTTTGATAAGTCATCTTTATTTTCAAGAATCGCTATTTTTTCCGAGCCGCTTAAATCAACCACCTCAGGAATCAGCATCATTTGCGAGGTCGGACGCCGTCCCTCGAGCAAATGTTTTTTTAAGTTTTCCATCACAATCCGTTCATGAGCGGCGTGTTGGTCGATAATAACAATACTATCCTCGGTTTGAGAGATGATATACGTGTTATGAAACTGGGCTTTCGCTGCACCTAAAATGCCGCTATCATTGTTTTCCGGCAGCGCGGCAATATGTTGATCTTGTTCTTCAACTTTGACCGAGTAAAGGCTTTCCAATTCAGGCAATTTATTCTGGGTATAGTTTTTGCGAGGTGCAAAATTGGTTTGGAAGCGCGGTTGAAGGTGCTCGCTCAACATTGGAATTGTTTTTAGCTGTGCGGAAAAATCCGGAAGATTATCTTGAATAATCTCATCTAAATCTAAAGTATGTGCTGTTTTTTTATCGCCACTGATCAGGGCTTGACGAATCGAACTGACAAGAAGCCCTCTTACCAGTGCATTATCAAAAAAGCGCACCTCTGCTTTTGTCGGGTGAACATTGACATCGACATAACTCGGCTCAACCTCAAAAAACAAAGCACACAGCGGGTAACGATTAGACGCTAAAACATCCTGATAAGCCCCTTTAATGGCGCCAAGCAAAAGTTTATCACGCACAGGACGATTATTAACAAACAAATATTGTGACAGAGAATTGGCTTTATTCAACGTCGGCAGGCTGACATAGCCGCTGATTTTCACATTGTCACGCTCTGCTCGGATCGGCAAAGAGTTGTCGCTGAAAGTACGCCCCATGACATCTCCCAAACGTTGCAAACGGGCATCAAAAAAATCGCCTTGGCATGCGGGTAAATTCACTTTTTTCTTGTCATCGGCATACAAAATAAAGGCAATTTGCGGATTTGCCAAAGCGATACGATTGAGCATATCGGCACATTGCATGGTTTCTGCCGCAGACGTTTTTAAGAACTTGAGACGAACCGGTGTATTGTAAAATAAATCGCGAACTTCAATGCGTGTTCCTTGGGTATGGGCGGCAGGAATCGGCTCAGATTTTTGCCCGCCTTCTATCGTGAGTTGCCAAGCATTTTCAGCCCCTTGAGCGCGAGAAGTTATACTCATTCGTGAGACCGAGGCAATTGAGGGAAGTGCCTCGCCTCTAAACCCCAGATAACAAATATTAAACAAATTATCGTCCGGTAATTTAGAGGTTGCATGGCGTTCACAGCTCAGCGAAAGTTCTTCTCTTGTCATACCCTTGCCGTTATCGGAGACGATTATCAGACTTTTGCCGCCATCAACCAAAGTAACCTCAATAGAGGTTGCTCCGGCATCTATCGCATTCTCCACCAACTCTTTGACGACCGAAGACGGACGCTCAATCACCTCACCGGCAGCAATTTGATTGACAAGATTGGAAGGGAGAATACGAATCGTCATTCTCACTCCTTATTTACGCAGTTTTTTGATTGTCGCGATTAATCGGCTAGTAGAGCAATCGTGGCGAATTCCCGTAGCATTGCCGCTCAGTTCGGGCAAAATATTCAAAGCCAGTTGTTTACCCAGTTCAACCCCCATTTGATCATAAGAGTTAATGTTCCAGATAATCCCTTGTACAAAGACCTTATGTTCGTACATGGCGACCAGCATTCCTAACGTGTAGGGATCAACTTTTTTCAGGACAAAGGTGTTCGAAGGGCGGTTACCGCTAAAACTTTTGTAGCGTTTCAGGGCTTTGACTTCTTCTTTACTTTTACCGGCTTTGGTTAACTCGGCGGCTGCCTCTTTTTCGGTTTTGCCGCGCATCAGGGCTTCTCCTTGAGCCAAGACATTAGCGATTAAAATTTCGTGGTGATCTCCTATTTCATTATGGGAAATTGCCGGAATAATAAAGTCGCATGGCACGAAATCCGTCCCTTGGTGTATCAGTTGGAAAAAGGAATGTTGAACATTGGTTCCTGCCCCACCGAACAACACCGGGCCGGTTGAATAATTAACGAACTGACCATCTTTATCAACAAATTTGCCGTTACTTTCCATGTCCAGCTGCTGTAAATAAGCCGGGAAATATTGCAAATATTGGTCATACGGAATAACCGCATAGCGTTTGACGCCGAAAAAGTTGTTATACCAAATTCCCAAAAGGGCCATAATGACCGGAATATTGTGCTCCAAATCTGTCCGGTAAAAATGCTTATCCATGGCAAAAGCCCCCTCAAGCATTTTCTCAAAATTATCCGGACCGGCAACAATCGCAATCGACATGCCGATTGCCGACCACATTGAGTAACGTCCGCCGACAAAGTCCCAAAATTCAAACATATTGTCCGGATTAATACCAAACTTTTCAACTTCCTTGCGGTTGGTCGAAATGGCAATAAAATGTTTAGCTACTGCCGGCTCTCCTAAGGCATCGACCAACCATTTACGGCAGGTTCTGGCATTCGTCAGTGTTTCGATTGTGGTAAAGGTTTTGGAGGAGACAATAAACAAGGTTTCCTCAGGGTCAATCCGATTAAGAACCTCTGCACAGGCTGTACCATCAATATTCGAAATAAAATAGCACTGCATTCCTTTTTGCCAATATTTTTTGAGCGCTTCCGTTGCCATAACGGGTCCCAAATCGGAACCGCCAATTCCGATATTGACAATGTTGGTCAGTTTTTTTCCGGTATGCCCCTTAAATTTACCCAAGCGCACAGCTTCGGCAAACTTTTTCATCTTGTTCAATACGGCATTGATGTCCGGCATAACATTTTTGCCATCTGAATAAATCGGCGTATTGTCACGGTTACGCAATGCAATGTGCAAAACAGAGCGATTTTCGGTAAAATTGATTTTGTCACCGCGAAACATTGCTTTGATATTTTCTTCAACCTTACAATCACGAGCCAAACGAAACAGATGTTTAAGTGTTCTATCCGTAAAGCGATTTTTAGAGTAATCAAACAAAAGATTGTCCAGCTGCAACGTATATTTTTCCGCACGCTCATTATCTGCATCAAACAAATCTCTCATTTGAACATTCTTGACATGCTTATAATGTTCGTGAAGTTTCTTCCAAGCTCTCATTTTAGTCAACTGAGTTTTCATTCTTTTTTTCAACCCCCATTTTATCAGAATCGCCTATTGATATAAACCTCAGATTTTGAGGCGTAAAATATTCTTTCGCCACACGGTTTACATCCTCAAGATTAACATTATCTATATATGTATTGCGTTTTTGCAAAAAATCCAAGCCTAAATTCATTTTTTGCATACCCGTCATAGTTGCGGATATATTATCAATGTCTGCATAGCGCAGTGGTTCTGAGGCAATCATATAATCCTTAACCTGTTGCAGTTCTTCAGCCGAAACACCGTGAGCGCCAAGCTTTTCCCACTCTTCACGTACAATTTGTTTAAGGGTATAAAAATTTTCCGGCGTTGTGGAAAAGCGCCCGTGCAGAAAATCTGCTTTATCTAAGTTCGCTAAACTACCGTAGACACCATAGGTTAACCCCTGATTGGCACGCGCCGCCTTCTGGATACGTGAATTTAAGCCACCACCACCGCATAAAACCTCCATTGCCAGCAAAAGAGGATAAAAACGATCATCTTGTCGGGACACTCCTTGTCCGTAAAACAGACCAATGCTTTGATTGATTTTTCTTTGAATATGCTCATCCGGCGAAGCGATGTCTATTTTTGCACGTTTGAGATTGGAGGGTGATGATGTTGTCGGTAATGAAACAAATAAAGAATCGACTAGTTTTGACGCCTCATCCTCCGAGATATCCCCGCTGACAGAAACTATCAGTTGGTCACGTGTTAAATATTGTTTGGTATATTTTCTCAAATCATCCGGTGTGCGACGCAATATATTATTTATCTCGCTATAAAGGCTACGGCGGTAGGGGTGATCGGAAAACAATTTTTCGTTTGCCATGATATTTAAATACGTATTCGGGTCTTCCAGCATAAATTTGTATTTTTGACGAGCATCGTTCTTGCTGAGGGATAGATATTTCTCCTCCAGTTTTGGAGATGTCAGGGCTAAGTTGGTCAGTTTTGCGGCTTTTTCCATATCGTCTTTAATAAACAGTAATACGCCGTAGAAATTGTCTTTATCTGCCGAAAATCCAAGGTGAATTGCATTTTCTTCCAATTGTTCATTAAACTTTGTCATACCGTACGGACCGGCTCCCTTCTTTAACATGGAGGCAAGCAAAGTCGCACTCCCTATCAGGTTTTGGGGCTCATACGCCGTACCACTCTCCTTAAACAAAAAAGAGACACTCACAATCGGATTGGTCTGTTCTTCATACAGATAGGCTTTGAGTCTTAGTTTCGGAGAAACAATTTCTTTCACTGTTCCTGAAAATGTTTTGTTTTTGAGAGATGAATTCTCAACTAAATACTGCGGGTTAAAGTGAAAGACCGTCGGCCAAAGCCACAGAACAGCCAGATAAATCAGCCCGCCGACCAGTGCCAGACTCAGTATTTGTTGTCCTTTTGATTTTATTTTTTGCATTTCCGGCATCAGTGATTTTCCTCCGTCATTGGCAGGGCTTCTGCCCAAAAAGGATTGGTCTTTTGCAACTCTTCAAGCGCTTGCTTTACCTGCAATCGTGTTACGCGGTTGATTTTATCCTCATAATTTTTAATATCGGCCAAGGTGTATCCGCTGCCCAGCCAAGCCACAACGATTTCCGCCGCTGTCGCCGGATTGTCGTTATCATAAATCAATCCGGACAGTAATCTTTTTTTGACTTGTTGCAGGGCTTGGTCGGTAAATTTATGCTTTGTTTCTTCCAGCGTTTTGAAAAAAATACGGCGTATTTTTTGATTGTTTTGTTTTTGATTCATCTGTGCGTAAAAAGAGAATGTGCTGTCCCCTCGCGATAAGAAATCAAATGATGCTGCCTGTGATGAACTTAAGCGCTCCTCCAGACGTAATTTTTTGTAGAGAGGTGAAGTCACGCTCCCTCCTAAATAATCAGCCAATATTATATTGGCATACAGTAACGGATTGTCGCTTGGATAGCGAGGCAACCGATAGAGTACCGCAAGACGCCCAAACTTCAAATCATCTCTTTCAACACTCACGTTATATTTTTGATGCCGGTTGCCAAGAGGAGATTGTTTTGACGCTTCGGTTTCTCCGACAATCCGGCGAGGAGAAATTTTACCATAGTATTTTTGAGCCAGCTGACGGGCAGTCTCGGTATCAATGTCTCCGGATAAAATCAGTATCGCATTGTCGGGGGTATAAAATTTTTGATAAAAATCCAAAATGTCTTGTCTGGTGATATTTTTTATTTCCTCCGCCGTACCGCCAATCGGCTTGCCATGTAAGTCACCTTGCCAAAAAAGCTCATTGACTTGTTCCCAGAAATCCCTGGCCGGACTGTTATTGAGGCGCTCTTGGCGCTCCTGATACACAACCTCCCGCTCTTTGGCAAACGTTTTTTCATCAAAGGATAGTCCCGTCATCCGGTCTGCTTCCAAATACATTGCCAATTCAAGTCTGTCGAGGCTTATAAACTGATGATAATAGGTATAATCATGTCCGGTTCCGGCATTACTTTCTCCACCATTTTGCTCAATAAGGCGATTAAACTCTCCATCCTTAAATTTATGTGTACCGCGGAACATTAAATGTTCCAGAAGGTGTGCAATACCGCCTTTACCTTGCGGCTCATCAATGCGTCCGGCCTTATATAACACAATATGTTTTATGATTGGCGCTTTATGGTTAGGAATAACAACAACCTGAAGTCCGTTATCCAAATAAAACTCTTCCGCAGCAGATAAAACCGCCTGTGCCGGATATGACATTAAAGTCAATCCGACAATCAAAAAATAAAGAGCAAATTTTTTCATTATTTCATCTGCTTCAGGAGAGCCTGTTCACCGGCACTGACAGATGATGTCTCTTCAGCCTCTGCCGTTTCAACGGTTATCGGACGCAAGCCAAACTCAGGAGGAATCGATAGCGGGGCACGAGAGACGACCATCATCTCATCAGGGGAACTCTTTTCCAGCCCCAGATCTTGCTTAGTCAGCCCACAACCACACAACATTATTACCAACAATGAAGATATCATTACTTTTTTCATTTTCATCTTCTCCTTATTTGCTTATTTCTTTTTTACTAAAGAACAGTCCATGGATAATAATCATAGCCGCACCGATACAAATAAAGCTGTCTGCCATATTGAATGCCGGCCAATGATAGTCTCCGACATAAAAATCTAAGAAATCAAACACCGCTTTGAGGCGAATCCGATCAATGACATTGCCGATTGCCCCACCGATGATGAACCCTAATGCCATCTGCATGGTACGATTTTTCTCGGTACTCAACCATTTGAGCAGAGCCAACACAATCAACAAGGCGATTGTTGACAAGACATAGACACCATTGATACCGAAATTATTGAACATCGAAAAACTTACGCCGGTATTCCAGGCGCGTACAATTGCAAAAAACGGCGTCATAACCATCGCTGCGTACTCTGTTAGAACATAGTGCAACACAATATACTTCGAAGCCTGATCGATAACAACCACGGCTAATGCAACCAACACACCAAACAACAACGGTCTTCTCCTTGTTTTTACTATTTTTGTGGATTATAGTTTGCTTTTAGGCAGAGATAAAGCCTAATTTCTGACATATGCAGAATTTTATTTTAGAATAAAAACAGCTTTGCCAAAATCAAGAAGATAAAGAATCCGCCGGAATCTGTTACCGCTATCAAAAAGACACCGGAGGATATTGCCGGGTCGGCTTTACACTTATTCAAAATTAAAGGAATTAATATTCCGGCCAGGCTGGCTATTGCTAAGTTAATCAACATAGCCAAAGCAATTACGAGGCTCAAGCCTTGATATTCAGGAAAACGATACCAGGTAATCACCCCAATCAGACCAGCAAAAAGCAAGCCGTTCATCAGACCGACCAAAAACTCTTTTCCAACCATACGCCAAGTGTTGCGAGAATTAAGTTCCTTGGTTGCCAAAGCCCTGATGACGACGGCAAGCGTTTGATTCCCCATCGTTCCACCCATAGAAGCAACAATCGGCATCAAAACCGCCAATACGGCAATTTGAGAAATCATTTTTTCAAACCCGCCAATCACTGCCGAAGCTAAAATTGTGGCAAATAAGTTTGTAATCAGCCAAATAACACGAGACTTAAAAATCGCAAACGGGGATTTATAGACATCACCCTCTTCAGCACCGGATAGAGCCATAATATCTTCGGTGGTTTCTTCGTGAATAATATCAACGACATCATCAATGTTAATCACACCGACAAGCCGTCCTTTAGCATCAACGACCTCGGCTGACAACCAACCGTATTCGCGGAACATATGAGCGACCTCTTCTTGGTCGGTAAAGACATTAATCGGGACAATCTCTCCATCTTTAATCGCATCTAATGTTTCGGAAGCTTTGGCACGCAATAATTTATCAAGTGTGATTTCTCCGGTCGGGCGATATTGTTCATCGGTCAGGAAGATGGTATAGAATTCATCCGGTAACTCTTGCTCTTTGAGGAGATAATTTTTAGCCTCCTTAACCGTCCAATCATCAGGAATCGCGACAAACTCACGAGACATAATACGACCGGCAGAATCCTCGGGATAGCTTAAAGATGATTTAACTTGTTGTTTTAACTCCGGATCCAACTGAGCAATAACTTCTTTTTGCTCGTCTTTATCCATGTGTTCCAATAATTCGACGGCATCGTCAGAATCCAACTCATTAACGATATGAACAATCTGCTCTTCATCTAAACTGTCAATAACCTGCTCTTGAACAACATCATTTAATTCGGGCAAGACATCAGGATTTAAGTGTTTGCCGATCATATCCAAGAGTTTTTGGCGGTGCCCGGCATCTAAGCTTTCTAAAATATTGGCAATTTCGTACTCGTCTAAGCCGTCGATAATCTTGCGAACATGAGCAACATCATCCTCATTCAAACCGATGAGAATCGAGTTAATCATCTTCGGGCCGACACCCAAGACCTGTTGTTGCGGATAGGCACAACGGCGCGGTGAGCATTTGGCCTTCATATATTTTTTTTGCTTGGCTTTCATTCGCGGATTAGGCTTTGTTTTATGCAGATTTTGACTCATTTTGCCCTCCTTTCCGCGGTATTAAAATTGGCTTTAGCATACAGAGATTTTTTTTTGAGTCAACGAAATTGCAGTTATTTACAACCGGTTTTCTTGATAATTTTTTGTTGCTTTTTATAATAATTCTTTTATAGTGTTTTTTGTAGGCAGAGATGCTTACAGGGGCCTCAAAATCTCCTCACAGAAAAAGAACACTCCTTCCTATGAAGAGGGAGATGGCGGAATATATTGAATACGTCATGCTGTTCTGTGACAGTTTTGAGCTCCCTCACTTCGTTTTATGACGAGGTGAGTTTTTTGTTATAGCCTCTCTGAATTTTTAGAGAGGCAGGATTTGCCCGAAGTGCCAACGAGGTTGCAAATCCGGTGAGTTTAAAAAAGGAACAGAAGATAAAAATTTTAAACTCATCCGGCAAACCAAGCGCAATAAAATTGCTTTAGTTTGCCACCTTCCCTAAAAATTCAGGGAAGGTTTTTAGAGAGAAAAAAACAAAA